>JAWUYU010000113.1:0-29786 GCA_034110645.1 Pseudomonadales bacterium | reverse complement strand
TAGACGACCTGTACATTCCGCCTGAGTATCAATAGGCTGGCATGTCAGGGCCAAGGCTGAAGGCCTGTGGAAATCCATAGGCTGTGGTTACTTAACAGATGGCCGTTGAGACTGCTTGTTTAACAAATTCGTTTAAGTTCATGCCGGCTTCTTTGGCTTTAACAGCGGCAGCTAAGTGTATTTTTGACCCTACTCGAACATTAAAAGAGCCCTTGCATGTAATGGCTGGGCTGAGGTTGTGGGTGTTGCAGTCTGCTAGGTAGTCATTTACTGCTGCTTGAAAAGATGACTCAAGCTCTCTTACGCTTTCGCCTTCGTAATTAACTAACGGGTTGATGAATTCTAGCTTTCCAAATAAACAGTTGTCTTCTGTGCTCACTTCGACAGAGCCGTAATATCCTTTATATCTGAGTAGTTTCATCAAATTAATCCTGCATTATTAAGTTTGGCTAGTACCTGACGCAATGCGTAGGCCTTCATTTCTTTATTTGGATGGGGTTTGTGTAAATTAATGAGGTCATCTGGGTTGCCATTGTCAAACTTCACTCGCGAGCCGTCACCTTGAATTTGCACGTAACCTAGTGCAGTAAGTAGTGATACTAACTCGGTCCATTTGAAGCTGTTGTTACATATTTTCAGTTTTTCGATGAGTTTATCTAACTTGCTCATAAAGATATTTCCTTATATCTTCAATGAGTATAGGCCTTTAGTAACGCACTATGCAACCATATATAGTTGCATAGTGCGTTACAGCCGTTATTGGATGCCCTGTACATTGCGCCTGAGTATCAATAAGCTGTGGTCTTAGATTGCTTCCCCGTGAGAGAAGCCTTAAGGCTTCTTTTTGCCAAACGGCATATTGCCATCGCCCCAAATGCTGGCAGCATTGGTTTGTGCTTGGCGTTCTAGTGCGGCTTCTTTCTTGCTGACTACAGCGGGCTTCTTAGGTTTGGCTTTTGGGGCCTGCTTAGCGGCACTCACTGCGTCGCGGTGTTCTTTGGCCTCGTGGCCTCTAATCACCATGCGCTCTAAGGGGTTGCCTTGGGCTTTTTCTACACTTAACAATAATCCACGCTCAGTAATGTTTACTAAGTTAATGGCTTTGCCTTGTGCGCCTGCACGGCCGGTACGGCCGGTACGGTGTAAGTAATCGTCTAGATTGCGCGCCATATCAAAGTTAATGACTAGCTCTACACCGTCTATGTCTAATCCTCGTGCGGCTACTTCTGTGGCCACTAAGGTGTTAAAACTGTGCTGGCGGTATTGGCGAGTGATGTCGTTACGTAAATCTTGCGGTAGTTCACCATGTAGGGCTACGGCATTAATACTATGGCTTTGTAAGAAATTAGCCAGCTCTTCGCTGAGTTTGCGGCTATTACAAAATATGAGGTGCTTCTTTGCAGGTTCATGAGCAAGTAACCAAGATAACACACGTTTTTTGTGTTCAATGTCATCGCACACTACAACCATTTGTTTAATGTTGTCCTGCACTTGCGTAGCATCATTAAGGCGAATGTCTACAGGATTTTTAAGTAATACTGCGGCCATCTCTTGCACTTTAGGGCTGTGCAAGGTGGCAGAATAAAACAATGTTTGCCGATTAGGGTTGCAGGCAGCAGCGATGGCTTCTACATCTTCACAAAAGCCTAGTTCTAGCATGCGGTCGGCTTCGTCAATGACCAATATTTCTAAGTGCTTTGTGTCCGTTTGGTTTTTGCGCTGGTGCTCCATAAAGCGTCCAGGAGTGGCAATGACCAAATCTGGATTTTTACGTAATAAAGATTGCTGGTAGTGATAATCTTCGCCACCCAATATTAAAGCAGCTTGTATATTAGTGCCTTTGATCAGTTTGTTGGTAAGGCTCAGTACTTGGTGAGCTAACTCTCGTGTGGGCACTAAAATTAAGCAGCGCGTACTAAAGCCTACCGCTTTGGTGCAAAGTACTTTGTTAAGTGCAGGGAGGACATAAGCCAATGTTTTACCACTGCCAGTGTCGGCGCTCATCAATAGATCTTTACCTGCAAGGGCAACTGGAAGTGCATGACGCTGGGCTTCGGTTGCTTGCTTGAAACCTTGTTGGGCTATGTTGATTTTTAACCGAGGGTTGTAGGCTTGATCGGCAAAGCTGATTTGCGGAACTGGTGCTGGTGTTGTTGGGGTGGCTGTAGTCACGGATGCTCCTTAAGTGAGGCAATATTTTAGCATCTCTTAGTTGTTATTACGAGACACTAAGCCAGACACTGAGTAAGGTGCTAAACAACGTGATATACTATGCCACCGCTTTAAGCGGGCGCTATAATTGACTAAAAGGTCCTCCAATGTCTAGTTCCAATACTGTTTCTGATATGTCCTCATACTTGGCGCCAGAAAAACGTATCTTCGAATACCCTAAGTATTGGGCGGAGTGCTTTGGGCCGGCCCCATTCTTACCAACTACCCGTGAGGAGATGGATCAGTTAGGTTGGGATTCTTGTGACGTTATAGTAGTTACTGGCGATGCTTACGTAGATCACCCTAGCTTTGGTATGGCCATTATCGGTCGCTTGCTGGAGTCTCAAGGGTTTCGTGTGGGTATTATTGCGCAGCCAGACTGGAGCAGTGCCGATGCTTTTAGAACTTTAGGTGAGCCTAATTTATATTTTGGTGTGGCCGCAGGTAACATGGACTCCATGATTAACCGCTATACTGCAGACCGACGCTTACGACATGACGATGCCTATACACCGGGCAACGTAGGTGGCAAACGCCCAGACCGAGCAACCTTACACTACACTCAGCGTTGCAAAGAAGCGTATAAAGGTGTGCCTGTTATTATTGGTGGCATAGAAGCCAGCTTACGACGTATTGCTCACTATGACTATTGGTCTGAAAAAGTGCGTCGCTCTATGTTGATTGACTCAAAAGCCGATATGCTTATTTATGGCAACGCCGAACGGCCGTTAGTAGAAGTGACTCATCGTATTGCCAATGGTGAAACCCTCGAGCAGATGCAAGATATTCGTGGTACTGCCATTATGGTTAAGCAACCACTAGAAGGCTGGCGCGGCAAGGATTCAACAACACTAGACTCTCCAGGTGCCATCGACGCTATCATCAACCCCTATGTAGATACCACCAAAACCAGTCAATGCGAGGTCAGTAATGACGGCGAGCAGGGCGCTGAGACAGGTAAGGGCGCTGTGGCAGGTAAGAATGTAGTGGCAGATAAAGACGCGGTGCAAACCTTGTCCATTAAGCCAATGGCCGCTTATGAGCCCGTTAAAGGTCAGCCTTGGTTTAAAACCTATGCTAAATTGCCTAGTTATGACGTGGTAAAGTCTGATCCTATTATGTATGCCCACGCAAGCCGTGTAATGCACCACGAGACAAATCCGGGTAGTGCCCGCGCTTTGTATCAAGAACATGGTACTAAAAACTTGTGGGTTAACCCACCAGCAATGCCTCTAGATACAGAGGAAATGGATTACGTTTTTGCAGCGCCTTTTGCTCGCGTGCCTCACCCTATGTATGGTGATGAAAAAATACCTGCCTATGACATGATTCGTTTCTCGGTAAACATCATGCGTGGCTGTTTTGGTGGCTGTAGCTTCTGTTCTATTACTGAACATGAAGGCCGTATCATTCAAAACCGTTCTGAAGATTCCATTATTCGTGAAGTGGAAGACATGCGTGACAAGGTACCTGGTTTTACCGGTGTAGTGTCAGACCTTGGTGGCCCAACGGCTAATATGTACCGCTTGCACTGTAAAGACCCTAAAGTAGAAGCAACGTGTCGACTGCCTTCTTGTGTGCATCCCACTATATGCGATTACATGGGTACAGATCATAAACCGCTGATTAAATTGTATCGTCGTGCTCGTGCTCTTCCTGGTATCAAAAAAGTATTGATTGCATCGGGTTTACGCTACGACTTAGCCATACGTGACCCTGAATATGTTAAAGAATTAGTGACTCATCATGTGGGAGGTTATTTAAAAATTGCCCCTGAACACACTGAAGATGAGCCTCTAAAACACATGCTTAAACCCAACATGAGCAGCTATAACAAGTTTCAGCGCATGTTCGAGAAGTACTCTAAAGAAGCAGGCAAAGAGCAGTATCTAATTCCGTATTTTATTAGTGCTCACCCGGGCACTCGTGATATCGATATGGTGAACTTAGCCTTGTGGTTAAAAAAGAATAAGTTCCGCTTAGATCAAGTGCAAAATTTCTATCCGTCGCCTATGTGTAATGCCACTACTATGTATTACAGTGAGGTTAACCCTTTGAAAAAGGTGACGCGTGATAGTGAGCGAGTGAGTATTCCAAGGGGTATTCGTCAGCGCCGATTACACAAATCTATATTGCGCTATCACGACCCTAAAAACTGGGCACAAATACGTGAAGCGTTAATAGAAATGGATATGAAACAGTTGATTGGTAAAGGCCCACAATGTTTGGTGCCTGCAGAAACTCATGCAGAAGCGCTTAAGTCTGCGCCTAGGGCAGCTAAGGGTAAGCAGGGCTTAACTAAGCATATATCACCTCGATCTCAGAAAATGATGAGACGTACTAGGTAAGTTCTACTCTGAATAGCTAGCTATTCCTCACCGTTCACCTACACTTAGCGCTTCTTTAACTCAGAAGGAAGCGCTATGCATCTCATTATTGGTAATCAAAACTACTCTTCTTGGTCTATGCGGCCTTGGGTAGCGATGACTCACTTTGGTATTGTTTTTGAGCAAACAAAAATTGAATTAGATACGCCTACCTTCAAGCAACAAGTGGCTCAATTTGGCAATGCGCAAACGGTGCCGGTATTAGTGACTGAGCACGGCACGGCTACCGACAGTTTATCTATTTTAGAAACCCTTGCCGATCAATACCCGCACATGTGGCCCAGAGACCCTGCGCTTAAGCTGGCGGCGCGTAATGCTGTGGCGCGCATGCACAGTGGACTATTTGCTTTGCGCGGTGAAATGCCAATGAATTGCCGCGCTAACCAGCGCTTGCTAGATATTACCCCAGCCTGCCGTAATGATATCAACGAAGTGCAAGCCCTGTGGGCTTCTTGTATGGCTAAAGCTGCAGAAAAAGGCCAAGACCAAGGCTATTTGTTGGGCGGTTTCTCTATTGCGGATGCATTTTTTGCACCCGTAATAGTGCGTTTGAAAGGCTATAACGTGCCTGTTAATGATGTTACGCACCAATACATGAATACCATGCTGGCTAACCCAGCGGTACAGGCATGGATTGCCGCGGGCCTTGCAGAAGCCACGGTGCTAGAAGCCGATGAAGCAGGAATAGATCCTGCATAAACAAGCCTCAACTATTGATAATAGTGAGGCTTGTTAGAAGCTGCCTGTTGGCCAGGCTAGTGGCCATAAACTCGCTTGGCTTCTTGGCGGCGCTTGTGAAGCACAGGTTCTGTGTATCCACTAGGCTGAACTGTGCCTTCAAATACTAATTCACAGGCAGCTTGGAATCCAACGCTGGAGTCAAAGTCTGGCGCCATGTTGCGGTAAGTAGGGTCGCCTGAGTTTTGCTCATCTACCAAAGCGGCCATGCGCTTTAGGCTGTCCATCACCATTTGCTTGCTTACAAAGCCGTGCTCTAGCCAGTTAGCTAGTGACTGTGAAGAAATACGCAAGGTAGCACGATCTTCCATTAAGCCTACCTGATTAATATCGGCTACTTTAGAGCAACCAATGCCGCTTTCAACCCACCGAATAACGTAGCCTAATAAACCTTGGCAGTTGTTATCTAGCTCGCGGGTAATCTCATCTGCGCTTAGATTATGTTCGCCTAATAATGGAATAGCGAGTAAGTCATCTTGATTCACCTTTACTGATTTGGCTGCATTGATGAGTTCGTTTTGGCGGTCTTGTACTAAAACCTGATGATAATGAAGTGCGTGTAATACGGCTGCAGTAGGTGAAGGTACCCATGCAGTGTTAGCGCCAGACAATGGGTGTTCTAGCTTAGTTGCCATCATTTCTGCCATACAGTCTGGCTTGGCCCACATGCCCTTACCTATTTGAGCGCGGCCTTGTAAGCCACAAGCTAAGCCAGCTTCAACATTATTCCCTTCATAGGCAGTAATCCATGATTGTTGTTTCATAATACCTTTAGGTAGCATTATGCCTGCTTGCATGGACGTGTGGATTTCATCACCAGTACGGTCTAAGAACCCAGTATTTATAAACGCTACACGTTCGCTAGCCGCAGCAATGCAGGCTTTTAGGTTAATGCTGGTGCGGCGTTCTTCATCCATAATGCCCACTTTAAGGGTGTTCTTTGGTAGGTCTAATAGTTCTTCTATGCGGCTAAATAAATCACAAGTGAAAGTGACTTCTTCTGGGCCGTGCATCTTAGGCTTTACTATATAAATACTGCCAGTACGGCTATTACCTTTAACGGATGCACCACGCATGTCGTGCAAGGCACAGAGACTGGTAATCAAACCATCCATTATGCCTTCTGGCGCTTCTTCGCCTTGGCTATTCAAAATGGCGTCATTGGTCATTAAGTGGCCAACGTTACGAATGAACAACAAGCTGCGGCCATGCAAACTAAAATCGTTACCATTTAAGTCTTTGTAATGGCGGTCTGCGTTTAACTTACGCGTGATAGTGTTACCATTTTTTTGTAGATCAATAGACAGGTCTCCTTTCATTAGGCCTAACCAGTTACGATAGACAATCACTTTATCTTCTGCGTCTACTGCCGTAACTGAGTCTTCACAATCCATAATGGTAGAAACGGCAGCTTCCATCATAATGTCTTTAACGCCTGCTAAGTCGCTTGCACCAATAATATGCTGGCGGTCTATGTGAAGCTCAAGGTGAAGGTTGTTGTGCTTTAATAAGATAGTTTTAGGCGTGCGAGCATCGCCTTGGTAGCCGGTAAATTGAGAGGTGTCGGCTAGTAGGGCAAAGTGGCCATTTTCTAAGGTGCACACTAGTTGACCATTGCTAATTGCATATTGGATTACATTACCATGGCTGGCTTGAGACAGGGGTAGGTGTGTGTCGAGTAGTTGTTTCGCAAAGGAAATAACTAGGCTGCCACGTTTGGCATCGTAACCTGTTAATGCTTTTTCACTCGTTAATGCATCAGTGCCATAAAGGGCGTCATATAGGCTGCCCCAACGTGCATTAGCGGCGTTGAGCGCATAACGAGCGTTGTTGATAGGTACTACTAGCTGAGGGCCAGCTACTGTGCTTATTTCAATGTCAACGTTGCTGGTAGTCACTTGAACTTGTTCAGGAATGGGTAATAGGTAACCTATATCCTGCAACATAGCCTTATATGTGGCGGCATCTGGTGTTGGATTGTTGCGGTGCCAGAGGTCTAAAGTGGCCTGTAGCTGTTCGCGCTTATTTAGCAAAGCTTGGTTGCGGCTTTGAAACTCTTCAAGCAAGGTAGCCATGGCTTGCCATACTTGATCGCTGCTCAGGTTTAGTCCCGGCAATATTTCTTGCTCAACCATAGTATATAGCTGAGTATCGATAGACAGGTCAGCGTTACTGATCCTGGCGTTTATGTGCGCGTTCATACCAAAGCTCCTAAGGTGCATAATAATGCGAAATGTTTCCTAAAGTGTACAAAAGTATTCTATAGGAAACAATCGAAATTACCGAGCAGTCTGTAGTCGTATGGGAATATGTTGGTTATTTGGTATGGAAATAGTTAGTGCCTTCGTTGCTAAAGCAGAGGTGCTACGCAGTATAGCAATCTCAGCTAAGCTAGGTTAGGCCTCGTCAATTTCTCGTGCTACTTCGGTGATCAGTCCGCGAATCCAACGGTGTGCAGGGTTGTGCTGTAGCAAAGGGCTCCAAGCCATGGTTAGCGTCATTTCTGGAATAGGAAAGGGAGGGTCTAGCATAACTAGGTCATTGTTGTTCATAGTTTGTAACGTGGCTTTGCGTGGCAGCGTAACGATAAGGTCTTTTTGGTTAGCTAATTGTATGGCAGCTTGGTAATGGCGAGTGAATACTCGGATATTACGTGTTTTACCAAGCTCAGCTAAAGCGTCATCTACCCAACCGCGGCGCTGTACATCTTTGGGGTTCATTCCCACTCCAGCGCCCATGCCAGTTTTGTTGACCCATATATGATGGGCCTTTAGATAGCTTTCCAAAGTGAAATCTTCAGCCATTGGATTGTTACGATTCATCAGGCAGATAAACTGATCTCGCCAGAGGATTTTTTGATGGAACGATTGTGGCATGGAGTCAAAGCGGTTTATCACTAAATCTACTTTGCCTTGTTCAACGTCGTAAAAATCCACATCGGACGGCGTCATTATATCTAAACTAATGCCGGGTGCTTCTTGGCGTAAGCGTTCTACTAATGGAGGAATGAGGGTAGGCTCTGAATAATCGCTGGCCATGATGCGAAATACCCTAGTAGAGGTAAGTGCATCAAATGCTGCCTGGGGCTGTATCGCCTTATCGATAGTTGCTAGCACTTCGCGGATAGTTGACTGAAGTCCAAGCGCTCTCTCAGTGGGTGTCATACCGTCACTGGTGCGAATAAGCAAAGGGTCTTCAAAAACTTCTCGTAAACGTCTTAAGCCGTTACTCATAGCGGGTTGGCTTAGGCCGAGTTGGTGGGCAGCTTTGGTGACGTTGCGCTCTTTTAAAAGAGCGTCTAAATAAACCAATAAGTTAAGGTCAACGCGATCAATGCTCATGTGAAACTCCAAAAAGGTCTAATCCACTGTATACGTAGATGCTTAGGGTATTATTCATATCTATAATACAAAACTATCATATAATAGTTTGTATAAATTATGCCATGTGTAGTGCAGGCTGTCGATACCTTTACACGGAATGTGTATGCGTTTTATTTTGCTATTTGTTTTATGAATAATAGGCATAACTATTGATGACTGTTATAACCCTCAAGACCTCTCTAAACTGGCGTTATTGCTGAGTGGGTACAGGTTAAGTGTATCAGCTCATTTTATAGTCTAATAATAGTCACACAAACCAAGGAAGTGTCATGTCTCAATACCAAGACGATATTCAAGCTGTTGCTAACCTTAAGTCTGCCCAAGGCAGTGCTTGGGATGCCATCAACCCAGAATCTGCTGCACGTATGCGCGCTCAGAACAAATTTAAAACGGGCCTAGACATAGCCAGGTATACTGCTGATATTATGCGTGCTGACATGGCTGAATTTGACAATGACAAAACTAAGTACACTCAGTCTTTGGGCTGCTGGCATGGTTTTGTAGGTCAGCAGAAAATGATTTCTATAAAAAAGCACTTCGATGGTAAAACTGATCGTCGTTACCTGTACCTTTCGGGTTGGATGGTTGCAGCGCTGCGTTCTGATTTTGGTCCTCTTCCTGACCAGTCTATGCATGAAAAAACTTCTGTAGCTAACTTGGTTCAAGAGCTTTACACTTTTCTACGCCAGGCTGACGCTCGCGAACTAGGCGGTCTGTTCCGCGCCCTTGATGCTGCACGTGAAGCAGGTAATTCTGCGCAAGAAGCTAAAATACAAGGCCAGATCGATAACCACGTAACGCACGTTGTGCCAATCGTTGCGGATATCGATGCTGGTTTTGGTAACGCTGAAGCGACTTACCTAATGGCTAAGCAGATGATCGAAGCTGGTGCCTGTGCACTACAGATTGAAAACCAAGTTGCTGATGAAAAGCAGTGTGGTCACCAGGACGGTAAAGTAACTGTTCCTCATGCTGATTTCCACGCTAAGATACGTGCCCTACGTTACGCTTTCCTTGAACTTGGCGTTGACAACGGTGTTATCGTTGCACGTACAGACTCTGAAGGTGCTGGCCTTACTAAAGAGATCGCAGTTGTAAATGAGCCAGGCGATGCCGGTGATATCTACAACTCTTACCTAGACGTTGAAGAAATTGACGTAGCTGACATGGGCGAGGGCGATGTTGTCTTTAACCGTGGTGGCAAGCTAGTTCGTCCTAAGCGTCTACCTTCTGGTCTATACCAGTTCCGTCAGGGTACTGGCCATGAGCGCTGTGTATTTGATTGTATCGGTGCTATTAATGCCGGTGCTGATCTTCTTTGGATCGAGACTGCTGTGCCCACAGTACACGAAATCAAAGGCATGATGGATGACGTTCGTAAAGTACACCCACATGCTAAACTGGTTTACAACAACTCTCCATCGTTCAACTGGACGCTAAACTTCCGTCAGCAGGCTTATGATGCAATGGTTGAAGCAGGTAAAGATGTTTCTGCATACGAACGTGCCAACCTAATGAGCGCTGAATACGATGAAACAGAACTTTGTGCTGTAGCGGACGAACGTATTCGCACCTTCCAAGCTGACACTGCACGTGAAGCCAATGTATTCCATCACTTGATCACGCTACCGACTTACCACACTACTGCGTTGTCTGTAGACAACCTAGCAAAAGAGTACTTTGGTGAGCAAGCAATGCTTGGTTACGTTAAGAACGTTCAGCGTGAAGAGATTCGTCAAGGTATCGCCTGTGTTAAACATCAAAACATGTCTGGCTCAGACATGGGTGATGACCACAAAGAATACTTTGCTGGTGAAAATGCTCTTAAAGCTGGCGGCGCGAACAACACGTCTAACCAGTTTGGCTAAGACTGTTTTCTAGTATTTGCTTAGGCATGGCTAGAAACTTAACCATTTGGCATATAAAAGTGACTCCTATGTTAAAGGTGTCGCTTTTTTTATGCACAAGATGTGCGGTATGCCGCGGTGATATGGATGTCAAAGAGCGGCGATGGGAAATATCTAACACCGTTGGTAACACACCAACGGCTTTATACGCTAAAATCCAAGAAGCTTTCTACTGCACACTGATTAAGTGATTTTTGAATATGACTACACCGATTTTATTTCAAGATGCTAAAAATTTATTAACCAAACAAGGCTTTGTTACTAGTAATACATGGTACCACGGCACGTCATCGGCGCTAATAGACTCAATAAAAGAGCATGGTTTGAAGCGTTCAGGTGACCAAGTTATAAAAGCTGCTGCTAAAAAAGTTATGGCAACTATTGGTAATCATTATATACAATCTGTAGAACCGGTGTTCTTAACACAAAGTAAGCAACTGGCTTATTACTGGGCGCAGCAGACTGTCAGAAACCGCAGCGTGAGAATTGAAGGCACAGAACTGCCCACTGTCATCACAGTGAATCTACCAGAGGTTTTGAATAACCAAGTTAAACCCGATGTTGGCGCAGCAAGCCTGTTGCTAGTCAAAGAGGGCGAGGAGTTTATGGCGTTTTTAGCAGGAATTTACTTAGAGAATAACTTTGAAGCCCCGAATATCAATCTAATGACTGCAGATCGCCTAGAGTATTTAAATAAATTAGGTATGGCTTATTGTGATGCAGATATAGCTGCCTCAGCTTTACGCATCCTCTAAATTTAAAACCATGTAAGTGGCCCTTGTTCATGCAAGGCTAACAAGGTACTCTTTTGTTCAGATACTAACGCTGACAGAGATCATTGTATGACGCAGCAACAAGGCCAACGCTTAGATCCGGCGTTTGACGATATTATTGATGCTTGGTTAATAGAGCGACAGTCGTTATTGACTCAATTTGTAGCTCTGCCTCAAATGAGTGTGTCAGATAACGTGGTGCAGACGCTGCATAGCTTTTGTGAGGCAATGGTAGATTACAGTTCCCGTGGTCATTTTAATGTTTATGAGCAGTTGCTCAAGCATATAGCCGAAAACAATGCTCAGCACCTGGACATAACGAATGTGCTGCTGGGTAAAATTCACGATACAACAGACAAAATCGTTATTTTTGATGACGAATATGGTGCTGTAGAAAAACTCTCTATACAGGATATTGGTCACTTTAGTGGTCGTCTATCTCGTTTAGGTGAAGTGCTGGCTGAGCGTTTTAATTATGAGGATGAACTCATGATTTTGGTGCAAGAAACCTTATCTTAGTTTGCCGCTAGTCTCAGTTTAGAAGGGGAGATCGTGACACAATTCAAACAAGTCGGCCTTATTGGCAGGCTTCATAGTCCTGCAGTAATAGAAACTTTACATCGTGTAATAGCGTGCCTTAATCGGTGCGAATGTAACGTGTGGGTTGATGAGTGTATTGCAGGCTCTCTTGATAGTAGCCAGCTCACTAGTACTACTTATGGTGTTGGTGATCGTCACTTCTTGGGTCAGCAATGTGACTTAGTCATCGTAGTGGGCGGGGATGGAAGTATGCTCTCTGCAGCACGTGTAATGGCTACGTATGGTGTGCCTGTAATTGGCATTAACCGTGGCAAATTGGGCTTTTTAACAGACATCGCTCCAGATCAGGTGGAAGCTTCTATTGAGGCTGTATTAGCTGGGGAATTTGAAACCAGCAATCGCTTTATGTTATCTGCCCATGTGTTACGTAACGGTGAAGAAATTGGCCGCGGTAGTGGTCTTAATGACATCGTATTACATCCTGGTAAGTCGGCCCGAATGTTGGCCTATGACCTATCAATCGATGGTACGGCGGTTTATTTTGATCGAGCTGATGGCTTAATTATAGCTACTCCAACGGGTTCAACAGCCTACGCGCTTTCAGCGGGAGGGCCAATTATGCATCCTGGTTTGCATGCCATCGCTCTTGTGCCCATGAATCCTCATAACCTTAGTAGTAGGCCTTTAGTAGTGGCGGCTGACGCTGAACTGGAAATCCTTATTGGCGAAGATAACAGTACTCAGCCGATTATTAGTTGTGATGGGCAAGTGCATATTGTTTGTGAGCCGGGTGATAGGGTGCATATACAGCGCCATGAGGCCAGGCTCAAAGTATTGCATCCATTAGGGCATCATTTTTACGACCGTTGTCGCAGTAAGTTAGGTTGGCATGCGCGTGCTAGCGATGATGGCCAATGATCCTTCTGCACAGCTTCCCAGTTGATCTTGATCTCACTTCAATCACGCAGGCCCTTTGGCAGCATAAAATTCCACATCGTGTGCGTTTTTTAAAAGACGAACAGCAAGTATGGTTACAGGATTCTGCACAAATTGGGGCAGCTCAAAGGTTAATTCATCAGGTTTTTCAGGGCACTGATAAAGAGGAAAATTCCTCTGCGGGTATGGGAAATTCAGCTCTGTCCTTGAACAATGCTAAGGCTTGGTTTACGTTAAGCCCCATAACAATTATGATTTTTGTAATCACTGTGTTGGTAGCGTTTCTTTCTCAATTTGGTAGCCACTTACAAACGGTTGCTTGGTTCAGCTTCTTTCCTCTAATATTTGATACTCAAGCTTATCTTGTCACAGGATATGAGCATTTATGGCAACAGCCTTGGCGGTTAATTAGTCCGGTACTGTTACATTTTGGTTGGTTACATGTCGTTTTTAATTTGTTGTGGTGGCTGGATTTAGGCCGGCGCATAGAACACCAATCACGGTTACTTTTAATGATGTTATTAGTGCTTACTAGCCTTGCTGGTAATGTGGCTCAAGCTTGGCAAGAGGCTAGCTTATTTGGTGGTTTATCAGGTGTGATCTACGGTTTGTTGGGCTATATATGGGTGATAGACCGTTTTAACGCACCACGGTACCATTTGCCACAAAGTATTTTGGTATTTATGTTGTTATGGTTACTGCTGGGCATGTCTGGGTTGTTTTCTGTGGTGGGCTTTGGGTCCATAGCTAATATGGCACACTTAGGCGGTTTAGTTGCCGGTGTTTTGTGTGGGTTTTTGCATACCTTGTTGTGGCGAATACAACCTATTAGTCGATAAAAAAAGAGTCGGTGGGGGTGGCGATTTATGATATTATTTCGCTCCGAGTTTTTATCTAAGAGGTTTGGCTGATGGAATATAATCAACTCATTGCTCAACTAACACCAGAAGTCTATCTACGTTTGAAAGCCGCTATTGAAATCGGCAAGTGGCCCGATGGTAGGGTGCTTAGTGCAGACCAAAAAGCCTCCTGTTTGGAAGCGATTTTGCGTTACCAGTCAATGAAACTTGACCCACAACAACACTCTGGATATATGCCTGACCAGTGCGCGTCTAGCTCTAGTTCAGCACCTAAAAAAACCGACGAACAAGTCATTAAAATACACTAACTATGCAAACTCCTCATGTACTTACAGGGCATCTAACAAAACTGACTACCCATATTGATTCCGTACCCGATGCTCAAGTGCAATATACCCTCGTTTTGGGTGATCAAAAATTGCATCTTAATCCGTTAATAGGCCAAACCATTCGGTTAGAGCATTTGGGACAGATTAACTGTAGCCATTGTGGACGTAAAACCAAAAAAAGTTACAGCCAAGGTTTTTGTTTTCCCTGTATGCAGAAATTACCTCAATGTGATTTGTGTATTATGAGCCCAGAACGGTGTCATTTTGATGCTGGAACCTGCCGTGATGAAGCCTGGGGGCAGGCGTTTTGTATGCAGCCCCATATCGTTTATTTGGCTAATTCTTCTGGCCTTAAAGTGGGTATTACGCGGGTTAATCAAATGCCTACCCGTTGGCTTGACCAAGGTGCGTCCCAAGCCATGCCTATTATGCAAGTGGCAACCCGAAAGTTGTCGGGAGACGTGGAGACCATTCTTAAGCAATATGTAGCCGATAAAACCAATTGGCGGAAGCTGCTCAAAGGTGATGCCTTAAATGTTGATATGGCTGCAGCAGCAGATCTGTTGTTGAATGAATCAGAGGCAGATCTAGAAGCCTTGTTAGGTGGCCTAAGCCACAAAGACTACCAATGGCTAGACACCGCGCCTATCAGCATGCGCTATCCAGTATTAGAGTACCCAGAAAAAATAAATTCACATAACTTAGATAAAGAGCCTGTATTAGAAGGCAAATTGATGGGTATTAAGGGCCAATACCTTATTTTCGACACCGCGGTAATTAACGTCCGCAAATATTCATCCTATTTGGTGCAATTTAGCTCATGACTCAAAATTCTCAAGTAACTTATTTAAAAGATTATCAGGTTCCAGATTTTATCATCGAAACCACGGATCTAGATATTCGTGTTGGCGATGAATACACCTCTGTTGTTGCCCGCCTAAAAGTGCGTCGCAATCCTGCGTCCAGTGAGCCTTCGTCTGAACTTATATTACAAGGTGGCAAAGGCATTAAGCTGCAAGACGTGATGATGGACGGCCTCATTTTAGATGAATCAAACTATGATTTAAACGGCAGTGAACTGGCTATTCATCAGTGCCCAGAAGCCTTTGAGCTAACTACTGAGTGTTTGATTCAGCCGCAGCTAAATGCTAGCTTAGAAGGCTTGTACAAGTCTGGTGGTATGTACTGCACTCAGTGCGAAGCGGAAGGTTTTCGAAACATTACCTATTATCTAGACCGGCCAGATGCTTTGTCTGTATTCACAACTCGTATCAGTGCACCTAAAGCCAGTTATCCTATATTGTTGGCCAATGGTAACCCCGTAGACCAAGGCGACCTAGAGAATGGGGAACATTATGCTGTGTGGCATGATCCGTTCCCTAAACCGGCCTATTTGTTTGCTATGGTGGCAGGTGATTTGGTGCGCCAAGACGATGAATTCACCACCCAGTCTGGGCGTAAGGTAGATTTGCAGATATTTGTAGAAGCTCATAACAGCCATAAATGTGATCATGCTTTAGCGTCGCTTAAGCGCTCTATGTTATGGGACGAGCAAAATTACGGCCGCGAGTATGATCTAGACTTGTTCATGATCGTGGCGGTGGATGACTTCAACATGGGGGCCATGGAAAATAAAGGCCTCAATATTTTCAACTCTGATTGTGTGTTGGCAGACCCTGCGACTAGCTCAGATGCTATGTTTGAACGTATAGAGGGCATTGTGGCCCATGAATATTTTCATAACTGGTCTGGTAATCGTGTTACATGTAGAGATTGGTTTCAGCTGAGTCTAAAGGAAGGTTTTACTGTTTATCGTGATGCACAATATACCGCGGACACCTACTCAGCCGCAGTAAAACGTATTGATGACGTTACCGTATTACGTACTCACCAGTTTGCCGAAGATGCCAGCCCCATGGCTCACCCTATACGGCCGGCATCCTATATAGAAATTAATAATTTCTATTCTGTAACTGTGTATGAAAAAGGTGCAGAAGTAGTGGGTATGATTCACACCTTACTTGGCGATGATTTGTTCCGTAAAGGAAGTGACCTGTATTTTGATCGTCATGATGGCCAAGCCGTTACTACGGATGATTTTGTTGCAGCAATGAGTGACGCTAGTGGCATTAACTTGGATCAATTTAAGTACTGGTATAGCCAGGCCGGCACACCTACATTGGCAGTGACCGATCACTACAATGCTATTAGCAATGAATATAGCCTTACGGTAGTACAATCCACACCAGCAACCGCAGAATGCGAAGTAAAACTACCGTTTCATTTACCATTGCGCGTGGCCTTGTTAGACACTAAGGGTAAAGAACTGCCGTTGCAGTTACAAGGTTCTGAGCCAGTACTTGGTAATAACTGTGTTTTAGATATTACCCAAGCACAACAAACCTTCATTTTTGAAGGTATTGCTGAGCAACCAACGCCGTCGTTATTACGAGGATTTTCGGCACCAGTTAAATTGGATTATGCCTATACTGAAGAGCAATTGTTGTTTCTTGCTAGTAAAGACCAAGATGGTTTTTGCCGTTGGGAGGCGTGCCAACGTTTATTGATCGAAGCCACTGAGCGGGCTATGGGCTTCATGTCCCAAGCATCTCACTATCAGCTAAAAGATAGTTTGGTTACTATGTTGCGCACTAGCTTAGTGGACGAAACCTTAGACCCTGCGATGGTGGCTAAGCTTGTACAATTACCCAGTGAAGCTTATTTAGCGGAAACCCAAACCATTGTAGATGTGGATTTAATTCACACTGCTCGTGAAGCCATACGCCTTGCTATTGCTACGGCTCTAGAAAGTGAACTTTTGTACTGTTACCAACGTTGTCACGATACAGGCGTTTTTAGTCAGACGGGTAAGGCTATTGGCCAGCGAGCGCTTAAGAATATCTGCTTGTATTACCTTAATGCCTTAGATAAAGCTCTGTATCAAACTATGGCTCAAGATCAATATGCGCTACAGGCTAATATGACTGATGTTGGGGCTGCTTTACATATTTTAATTGGCCACAAGAATTCTGAGTTAGCAGCACCTTTGTTGGCAGATTTTTACCAACGTTGGCAGGGTGATGCGCAGGTGGTTTGTCAGTGGTTTGCTATGCAGTGTGGTGCAAGTCGACCTGGTTTGCTAGGTCAAGTGAAAGCGTTGTTAGATCATAACGCCTTTGATATTCGCAACCCAAACAAGGTGCGTAGTGTTGTAGGTAGTTTTATTCGTAGTGCTATTAACTTTCACGCTGTAGATGGCAGTGGTTACGCCTTTGTTGGCGATATGATATTAAAACTAGATGGTTTTAACCCAATGATTGCAGCAGGGCTAGCTAAGCCATTAGGGCGCTTTAAGCGCCAAACAAAAGATCGTCAACAATTAATGGTGTCACAACTACAGCGTTTAAACCAAGCAGAGCTTAGCAAAGATGTGTTTGAAGTGGTCAGTAAGGCTTTGTCAGCAAGTTAACAAATAAATATCAGCCTCTAGTGTAGGTGCATTGTTTACCCAAGCATCTACAGCGCTGTGTGGCCCAGGATTAAATATAGGGTGCATAGAGTTTTGAGGATGAAGGAGAGTAGTAATGAAATATGTAGGTGAAAAAGACTATGAACATGGTATGCAAGCTAAAGTAGGTGTGTTGATAACCAACTTAGGAACGCCAGAAGCACCCACTAAAAAAGCTCTGCGCCCATACCTTAAAGAATTCTTAAGTGATCCTAGGGTGATTGAGACCCCAAAGCTAATTTGGCAAGTGATTTTAAATGGTGTGATTTTAAATACCCGGCCAGCCAAAAGTGCTAAATCATATAAGTCTGTATGGACAGATAGCGGTAGTCCACTGTACGACATCGCCAAAAAGCAACAGGCACAGCTGGCTAAAGCATTACCTAACTTAGTAGTAGGACTAGCCATGCGTTACGGCAATCCAAGTATCGAAAGCCAACTCATTAAAATGCGTGATCAAGGGGTGCGTAAAATCTTAATTTTCCCTATGTATCCGCAATACTGTGCGGCAACTACGGCAAGTACCTTTGACAAAGTAGCACAAGTGCTAACGAAGTGGCGCTGGATTCCTGAAGTACGATTTATTAATGAATACTATCAAGATGAGCTTTATGTTGAAGCGCTTGCAAACAGTATAAAAGCCTTCCGTAAGGAACATGGAACGCCTGATTTAACAGTATTTAGTTATCACGGCATCCCTAAAGCGTACCTCGATAAAGGTGATCCGTATCACTGCTTCTGTCATGCCACTACGCGCTTGGTTAAAGAACACTTGGCACTAACAGATAGCGATGTAATGACGACATTTCAGAGTCGCTTTGGCCCTGCCCAATGGCTACGCCCGTATACAGATGAAGTGCTTAAAGAGCTACCCGGTAAAGGCGTTAAGAATATTCATATTATTGCGCCAGCATTTAGTGCTGATTGCTTAGAAACAATTGAAGAAATTGACCAGGAAAATAGAGAGTATTTTATGGAAAGTGGTGGTGAAAGCTATAATTACATTCCATGTCTAAACGACAGCGAAGATCACATTAAACTGTTTACTAAGCTCATTAAACAGCACACGCAAGGGTGGGACTATTAATACAAGAAGCCGATTGTATTGTTAGGAGCCTAAAGTGGTTGGAATTGAATCTATGCAGATTACAAGTGTCCCTAGGTTAAAATAACACCCTAAAATGTTATTTTTGGGACGCTAATACCCGCTCTACGGTTGCAACAATGGTTTGGGTTTGGTGATCAATTTCCATATTCACTTGTGCTCCCACAGTGGCTTTTCCAAAACCTGTGACCCGTAATGTTTCAGGGATAAGGCACACACAGAATTCAGATTCGGTGACAGCCCCTACAGTAAGACTACAGCCATTAAGGCCGATGAAACCTTGTGGTAATACGTGTTTTTTGTGAGCATCAGGTAAGCCGAACCAAATGGTAGTGTTATCATCTTCGTTTTCTATTCTGGTAATGGCTACAGCCACTGACACATGCCCTGAAATAATATGGCCACCGATTTCGTCACCATATTTTAACGAACGTTCTACATTAACCCAGTCATCTTGTTGTAGTAGCCCTAGGTTGGTGAGCTTTAGGGTTTGGCCGATAACATCAAAACTAAAATGATTGCTATCCTGAGCTGTCACTGTGAGGCAGGTGCCATTGATGGCAATGCTGGCACCAATGTCTACATGAAAGCTAATGGCCTTAGGTAGAGTAATAACAAAACTGCGCTGGTTTTTACCGTGCGCAATGGATTTAATTTGGCCTTGGCCTTGGACGATACCAGTGAACATGATTTACCTGATAGTAAGTAGGGCGGGAATTAGAACAGCAACTAGAGAATTTATAGTGCTCTATACTAGCGGAGCGAGAAGCAACTGTGAAGTAGAGTTTAAGCCATGAGCCGTATCATTTTAGCGCCAATGGAGGGTTTAGCAGACCACATTTTACGTGATTGCCTGACTCGCATAGGGGGCATCGATTTGTGTGTCACAGAATTTATTCGAGTGACTACTCAACTACTGCCACCCAAAGTATTTAAACGCTTGTGCCCAGAACTGGGTAACGGCTGTAAAACCCCAGCGGGTGTACCTGTACGTGTTCAATTACTGGGTAGTGACCCTGCCGCTCTTGCTGCCAACGCAGTGCGGGCTTTAGAGTTAGGTTCGCCTGGTGTAGATTTAAATTTTGGATGCCCTGCTAAAACGGTTAACCGTAGCCAAGGCGGTGCGATACTGTTACAAGAGCCTAAAAGAGTAGCTCATATTGTAGCAACGGTAAGGCAGGCAATTGGTGATGATACTTGGCTCAGTGCGAAAATGCGTTTGGGGTTCACCACTAAAGATTTAGCCATAGAAAATGCAAAAGGCATCGAAGGCGCAGGGGCTAATGAACTTACGGTTCATGCAAGAACAAAGGTAGAAGGGTACCGTCCGCCTGCTCATTGGCATTGGATTGAAAAAATCCGTGGTGAAGTGACAATTCCAGTTATTGCCAATGGAGAGGTATGGACGCCAGAAGACTACGCAGCATGTAAGCAAGCCAGTGGTAGTGATGACGTTATGATCGGCCGTGGTTTGGTATGGAAACCAGATTTAGCATTACAGATTAGGCATCGTGCAATAGGACACCCAGCGCAAGAATGGGATTGGAGTGCGCTAGTGCCTACGGTGCTTTATTTTATTGATTTGGTAGAAGAGCATGTTGAAGTTAAGTATCAAGATGCACGGATTAAGCAATGGCTTAAGCTGTTGGGTCGAGTATATCCTCAAGCCCATGCTTGCTTCGAACAAGGCAAACGTCTAAAAGCGCTCAGTGAGTTACGCTCGATGGTTACTCATAGTGGATGAGGTTAATTAGTGCTTGCCGAATGTATGAGAATGTAACCTTTTCAGAGCATACGGTATACTAATGCTCAAATATGTATTTGTTGTTAAATCTATTGAGGTATGACTTTGTATTCTGTTGCCCGTAGTGTGTTGTTCCAGTTGTCGGCAGAAGCTGCCCATGAGTTAACGTTAGAAGGTTTGGCGGCGGGTGCTCGTTTAGGCTTGTTACCGGCCTTAGCCCCTAAGGTGGCTAATCTTCCTATCACAGTAATGGGTATTGAGTTTCCAAACCCTGTAGGGCTTGCTGCTGGCTTAGATAAAAATGCCAGCGCTGTTGATGGCCTTGCAGCATTGGGCTTTGGCTTTGTGGAGGTGGGTACTGTTACTCCACGAGCTCAACCAGGTAACCCAAAGCCTCGTATATTTAGACTGCCTAAGGCTCAAGCTATCATTAACCGTATGGGCTTTAATAACAAGGGCGTAGATCACCTTGTTGCAAACGTTAAAAAAGCTAAATTTAAGGGTGTACTAGGTATCAATATAGGTAAGAATTTTGATACACCTGTTGAAGATGCAGCGGCAGATTACATTATTTGTATGCAAAAAGTATATGCCTATGCCAGTTACATTGTGGTAAATATTTCTTCTCCTAATACCCCAGGGTTACGTGACTTACAGTATGGTGAGTCGTTAACTCAACTGTTGATAGCTCTTAAGCATGAGCAGGCAGTGCTAGAAAATACTCATGGTCGTTATGTGCCCTTAGCTGTAAAGATTGCGCCAGACATGGATGATGAGCAGCTGCAAGGTGTAGCCCATTGTTTGTTAGAGCAAAAAATGGATGCGGTGATTGCTACCAATACTACATTAAGCCGAGATGACGTAGCTGAACTAGAGTTTGGTGACGAAGTTGGTGGTTTAAGTGGTCTGCCAGTAAAAGATAAAGCAACGCAAACTATCGCTGATTTGTATGCCATTTTAGGTGAACAAGTACCTATTATTGGTGTAGGTGGAATTAATAGTGGTAGTGATGCCTTAGAAAAACTGGCTGCTGGGGCAAAATTAGTACAGGTTTATAGTGGTTTGATTTACCAAGGCCCAGGTTTGGTGAAGCAATGTGTGGAAGCCTGCAAAAGCGTAATTAAAGTCTAAGTCTAGGTCTTCAGGAGAAGTATGAGTAAACGACAATCAATCCTTCGTATGGTGCTGAGCTATGTCCAAAGTGTGCTAGCAGGTTTATTGGGTATACAGTCAGCTAAAAAGCGAGAAGAAGACTTTAATGAAGGTGGCTTAGAGCGTATGATTTACGTAGGTTTAGGCACTTTGGTGTTATTCTTAATTATAGTTGTTACTGCAGTTAATAGTGCACTCCCAGGTTAATTTCATAGACAAATACACAGTTTAAAAGAAATAAGACTTGCGTAATACCCTGTTAATTGAGGATAATTAGCACGCCTTATTTTCTGTACCGTAGGGCCTCAATAATATCCACGATCTAGAAGATCACCTGGAGGGTAAGTATGTTTTTTAGAACTTGGCAACGCCTGAGTTCTGTAGTCTTGGGTTTAGTATTGGCACCCGCTGCTATGGCAGATTGGGGGCTCAATATGCCTCAAGGCATCACAGAAGTAAGTCAATCTATTTTCGAACTGCACATGCTTATTTTTTGGATTTGCGTCTGGATAGGTGTAGTAGTTTTTGGTGTAATGTTTTACTCCATTTTTAAGCATCGCAAGTCTAAAGGTGCAGTTGCATCTAAGTTCCATGAAAGCCTAGGCCTGGAATTATTGTGGACAGCGGTACCCACCGTCATTCTTATTGCGATGGCAGTGCCAGCTACAACTGTTTTGATTCAGATGTATGACACTACAAATTCGGATGTGGACATTAAGGTTACTGGCCACCAGTGGAAGTGGCAGTATGACTACCTTGGTGAAGATGTAGGTTTCTTTAGTAACCTAACCACCACAGATGACGAAATTTATAATCGCACTGAAAAAGGTGAAAACTACCTTGAAGAAGTGGACAACCATGTAGTAGTACCTACAGGTCAAAAAATACGCTTTCTTATTACGTCTAACGACGTGATTCATGCATGGTGGGTGCCTGAAATTGCAGTTAAGAAAGATGCGATCCCAGGCTATATCAATGAATCTTGGGCATTAATTCCCGAAGGTCAAGAAGGTATATACCGCGGAAAGTGCGCCGAACTTTGTGGTGTTCAACACGGATTTATGCCCATTGTTTTAGAAGCCGTAACTGCAGATGAGTATCAAGTGTGGCTGGATGACCAGCGCGCTGGCAAAGTTGCAGAAGCTGCCGCCGCCCAAGGCGACTTTAGTTATGACGAACTGATGGTTGAGGGCGCTGCAGTTTACGCTCGCAGTTGTGCAGGGTGTCACGGTACTGAAGGGCAGGGCATGGGAAGTATTTTCCCAGCGTTGGCTGGCAGCTCTATGGCACTTAACGATATGGCTGGCCACATTGATATTGTACTTAATGGTAAGCCAGGTACAGCTATGCAGTCATTTAGTGCACAGCTTACTGATGTTGAAATTGCTGCTGTAATCACCTTCGAGCGAAACGCTTGGGGCAACGATACGGGTGAAACAGTGACTCCCAAAATGATAATTGACGCGAAAAAATAGGAGGCTCAATAATGACAACTGCGACTGCTAGTCACGATGATCACGGCGATCATAGCCATCATGGCCCTGCTAAGGGCATCATGCGCTGGGTATTAACAACCAACCACAAAGACATTGGTACTATGTACCTTTGGTTCTCTTTCATTATGCTTCTCACTGGCGGTGTGATGGCGCTAATTGTCCGTGCTGAACTATTTCAGCCGGGAATGCAGCTTATAAGGCCAGAGTTCTACAATCAAATGACCACCATGCACGGTTTAATCATGGTGTTTGGTGCTATCATGCCAGCGTTCGTTGGTTTGGCTAACTGGATGGTTCCACTTATGATTGGCGCGCCTGACATGGCTTTGCCTCGGATGAATAACTGGAGCTTTTGGATCCTACCATTTGCTTTTGGTATGCTGTTGTTTACGCTGTTTACCGAAGCGGGTGCACCAAACTTTGGTTGGACGTTCTACGCGCCGCTGTCGACTACTTATGCTCCAAGTAGTGTGACCTACTTTATTTTTGGTGTGCACATGATGGGTATTTCCTCAATCATGGGTGCTATTAATATCATCGTGACTATCTTAAACCTGCGGGCGCCAGGTATGACCATGATGAAGATGCCTTTATTTGTTTGGACTTGGTTTATTACAGCTTATTTGTTAGTTGCAGTTATGCCAGTTTTGGCAGGTGTGGTAACCATGATGTTGATGGACATTCACTTTGGCACTGCATTCTTTGATGCTGCAGGTGGCGGTGATCCAGTACTATTCCAACATGTGTTCTGGTTCTTTGGTCACCCAGAAGTGTATATAATGATCTTGCCGGCATTTGGTATTGTTTCGCAGATTATTCCTACTTTCGCTCGTAAGCCATTATTCGGCTACGCCTCGATGGTATATGCGACCTCTTCAATCGCGTTCTTGTCGTTCATCGTATGGGCTCACCATATGTTTACAGTGGGCTTACCGCTGCAGGCAGAGCTCTTCTTCATGTATGCCACCATGTTGATCGCCATACCCACGGGTGTGAAGGTGTTTAACTGGGTGTCTACCATGTTCAGGGGATCAATGACTTTTGAAACACCAATGCTGTTTGCCTTGGCGTTTGTAGTGTTGTTCACTATTGGTGGTTTTTCTGGCCTTATGCTATCTATAGCGCCTGCTGACTTCCAGTATCATGACACTTACTTTGTAGTAGCTCACTTCCATTATGTGCTAGTGCCAGGTGCGTTATTTGGTATTATTGCTGGTGTTTATTACTGGTTACCCAAATGGACAGGGCATTATTACAACGAAAGCTTAGGTAAGTTTCACTTTTGGATGTCGTTCATTGGTGTTAACGTAACTTTCTTCCCGATGCACTTTATTGGGTTGGCAGGAATGCCACGTCGTATTCCAGATTACGCACTTCAATTTGCAGACTTCAATGCCATAGCAACTGTTGGTGCCTTCATCTTTGGTTTCTCTCAACTTATCTTTTTGTACTTATTGATCAAGACTATTCGTGGCGGTGAAAAAGCGACAGATCAAGTCTGGGAAGGAGCCGAAGGTTTGGAATGGACTATTCCGTCTCCAGCGCCATACCATACGTTTGCTGAGGCACCACACGTTAAATAAGGTTAAAGGTGAGCTGATATGAACTCTAATTCATCCAAGCCAGATAACAGAAATGTCAACAAGCCTAATAATACGGCGTTAAAGTTAGTGCTAGCAGCTATTGCCATGTTTGGTTTTGGCTTTGCATTAGTGCCTTTATACGATATTTTTTGTGAAATTACTGGTATTAATGGTAAGACCGCAGGCCAGGTGGAAAGAGTTGAACAATGGGTGGATACAAGCCGCACAATAACAGTGCAGTTTATAACCACTAATAACGCGGGCATGCCTTGGGAATTTGAAGCTTTGCAAGAAGAAGTGGAAATGCATCCAGGTGCATGGACCCAGGTGAACTTTTGGGCCCTAAACCCAACAGCTAACGACATGGTAGGACAGGCGGTGCCTAGTGTATCGCCATCTGTTGCAGCTGAGTATGTGCAAAAAACAGAATGTTTTTGTTTTGATCAACAGACATTAAAGGCTGGCGAAGGGCGTAAGATGCCACTAATTTTTTCTTTAAACCCAGATCTGCCGGCACATGTTAAAAAGGTCACGATGTCCTACACGTTATTTGATGCAGGCGCCTTTGCTAAATAGCAGCGGCGTATAAATATAATTTTGGCCGCATTATAGGGCCAAATAATAAGCCTTCGACAAAGGAGCCATACATGGCAACATCTAGTTATTACGTACCAGAAAGTAGTTATTTCCCAATAGTAGCAAGTTTAGGTCTATTTGGAATGGCCTCTGGTGCTGGCGGTATGATGAACCATATGAGTAAAGGTGGGGAAGGTTATACTTTCGCTCATCTAGTTTTTTTCGTTGGTGCTTTGGTGCTCGCTTTTATTTTCTTTCAGTGGTTTGGTAAAGTAATTACTGAAAGCAGAGCGGGTATGTACAGCCCTCAAATGGACAAGTCGTTTCGCTGGGGTATGAGTTGGTTCATATTTTCTGAAGTTATGTTCTTTGTAGCTTTCTTTGGCGTACTGTTATATGTCCGACAGTGGGCTGGCCCTTGGCTTGATGGTCAAGGTGACAAAGGTTCTTCTCACATGCTGTGGCCTGAGTTTGATTATACTTGGCCTATGTTCAACAACCCAGCAGGTGCAGATTATCCTGGTCCAAATGCTGTTATCGATCCTTGGCATATTCCATTATTGAATACAGTATTATTGATGAGCTCTAGTGTAACGCTAACTATTGCACATCATGCTCTTAGGGCAATGCAACGTGGTAAAACTATTTTTTGGTTAACTATTACAGTGATTCTAGGTGCAATCTTTGTTTATTACCAAATACTAGAGTACATCGAAGCCTACACTGAATTGGGTCTCACATTAGATTCTGGCATATACGGTTCAACCTTCTTTATGTTGACAGGCTTTCACGGAGTTCATGTAACTATAGGTGCGTTCATCCTGTTTGTTATGTTGATTCGAATTTGTAAAGGCCACTTCACTCCAGATCAGCACTTTGGGTTTGAAGCTGCGGCTTGGTATTGGCACTTTGTGGATATGGTTTGGGTAGGTTTATTCCTATTTGTCTATATTATTTAAGCAACTCGTCGGAAACCATAAAGGCAGCTTAATGGCTGCCTTTTTTATGGGTAGTAGTCATTTGTAGAATTAATGAATGGCAGCCCATGGCGATGAAGTCACAAGTTGACCGGTCGCAAACCCGTAGGTTACGAGTATAATTAGCAGTACAATTAAGCTAACACGGTACTTCAGGGACGTGAGTAGTCGGGTAGATTTTGTACCATCCTTCATTAAGAAAAAGAAACCACTGGCTAAGCTGATTAGAGCCAAAAGTAACACAATGACGATGACGATTTTGATCATAAAAAGAGTCTCTTTAAATACGTTAATTAGGTTTAGCTAGAGTAATGATAAAACGACTGCAACACTATTGGGCAATCTCTGTTTTCACACTATTCTTTTTGCCACTTACTATAAATTTAGGTTTCTGGCAGTTAGATAGGGCAGATCAAAAAACACAACTACAGCAGACCCTGGAGGCTTTAGAGCAACCTATAATGCTCATTGACGACCAAGGCCTAACCTTGGGTGCCCTAAATAACCTCCAAAGAGTGACATTGAATAGTACCTTTATCAAGCCCTTTATTTGGCTTAAGGATAATCAAGTTGTGACTGGTAAGGTTGGTTATGACGCTATAGGACTTATCAGAGTAGGTGCTGATTTATTACTAGTAAATCGTGGCTGGTTTGCATCAAACGGCCAAAGAAACCCATTGCCTACTATTGATTGGGTGAGTGGCGAAGTAAGTCTTACAGGGCGCCTGGTTCCGGTACACGCTAATCCATTCCAGCTCAGTATTGATACCTATACAAATGAGTACCCACAACTTGTGCAGGCGATCACTCCTCCAGTTTTGGCTGAGCATTTAGCCACCCTAGTTGAGGGTAACTTATTGCCTTGGGTATTAATGTTGGATACGGCAGGTGATGCAACCCTTACGCCTCACTGGAGAGCAAGTACAATGGCTTCAGAAAAACATCTAGCGTATGCTTGGCAGTGGTTTGGTCTCGCCCTAACGCTTAGCTTACTATATATTTATCGAGTATTTTATTCTCCTGTAGACATTAAAAAGGTAGAACTATGACCACCAAAACAACCAATCGTTGGACCTTGTACGCAGTGTTTGGGGTAACCGCTTTTCCACTTATGTTCGCTATGTTAATGTACTTTAATCTATGGGGAGTGCCAGATGGACGAACTAATTTTGGCCAGCTATTGTTGCCACCTCATGACTTACAACAAGCTCAGCTTGTTGATCAAGATAAAACACTATGGTCACAGTCAGAGTCTGAAAAGCGCTGGTTGGTGGTTTATTTGACGCAAAGTAATTGTGCTCAACCCTGTCAAGAAGCGACCCATTTGTTACGTCAAATTAATGTAGCTCTGGGTAAAGAAGCCCATAGGGTAACACGATTGTTGGTTAATCAGCAGGGTGAATTTAGTGAACAGCTCCAAACCGACTTCCCCGCGTTGATCCAACTTAAGAGCCTTTCTGTAGAGGCTTTTACGGCGGGTGAGGGAGTTTATGTGGTAGATCCACTGGGCAATATTATGATGCATTACAATACTGATTTTGTTGGCAAAGAATTACTTAAAGATCTCAAGAAGTTACTTAGAACCTCAAACATAGGGTAACCATATTATGAATACTACTGCCACTGGTGCGCCTAAATGGAGCGTCTTCTTAACCTGTCTAGCGCTTGCTATTGTGATCTGTGTCATCATATTAGGGTCATGGACGCGCCTGGCTGATGCTGGCTTAGGATGCCCAGATTGGCCTGGCTGTTATGGCACTATACTTGTGCCTCAGACAGAGCAACAGATTGCTGCGGCGCAAGCCTTATTCCCAGACTCACCTGTAGAGGTGCACAAGGGTTGGTTGGAGATGGTTCACCGCTACTTTGCAACTCTTTTAGGGTTTGTGATTTTAGTTTTAGCTGTAGCGTCTTGGTCTCAACGGAAACGCTTAAATTATCCTTTTGTGTTGACCCAAGGTTTGTTGGCAATGGTGATACTACAGGGTGCTTTTGGTGCTTGGACAGTGACGTGGAAGTTATGGCCACAAGTGGTAACAGCGCATTTAATGGGTGGTTTTATTACGGCTAGTCTACTCACTCTGCTGTTGATCAAACTGCGTCGTATGAGACACCAAGTTAAACCCTTATCGATCACCAATATCAAATATAATAATTTGAGAGGGTGGGCCTCTTTGGTGTTGATTTTAGTGATCGTGCAAGTGTTCTTAGGTGGTTGGATGAGCTCGAACTATGCTGCTCTTGCATGCTACACCCTTCCAGACTGTAACGGCTCTTGGTGGCCAGAAATGAACTTTACAGAAGGCTTCAATATTGCTCAAACGCGTGGACCTAGTTATCTGGGTGGCCTTATGCATGCTGAAGCACGGACTGCTATTCACGTGTTACACCGGTATGGTGCCATTATTTTGGGTGTGTTTTTAATTCTGATGAGTTATCGACTCATCTCTCAAGATGATCGGCGCTTACGTGGGTTTGGTTTTGGGTTCTTGGCGGTATTTTTTGTCCAGTTCTGCTTGGGTTTGGCTAATATTTACTACTTCCTTCCATTAGCAGTGGCTGTAGCCCATAACTTTGGTGGGGCTTGTTTATTTGTTCTTACGTTAAGTCTTAATTATGTAGTTTATTCAAAGCGGGGACGACCCAATGAGTTCTAAAGCGGCAACAGCGCCATCGAGTATTAATTGGCGTGATTATTATGAAATGTGTAAACCTAACGTAGTTTTACTGATGATACTTACGTCCTTAGTTGGTATGTTTTTAGCAGTGCCAGGCATGGTGCCTTGGCCAGTGTTAATTTGGGGTAATCTTGGCATAGCTATGGCAGCCGGTGCTTCAGCTGCCATAAATCATGTGATTGATCGACGCATTGATGGCCAAATGGGCCGCACCCATAACCGGCCAGTAGCTAAAGGCAAAGTAAAACCGCTTCATGCGATTATGTTTGCTGCAATATTGGCTGTTGTAGGGCTAGGCATTTTATACCTATTGGTTAATCCAATGACAGCTTGGTTAACTTTGGCGTCTTCAATAGGTTATGCCTTCATATATACAGGATACCTTAAGCGGGCAACCCCACAAAATATTGTTATTGGTGGCCTTGCAGGCGCGATGCCACCATTACTGGGCTGGGTTGCTGTTACTGGAACCATAGATCCTAATGCACTTTTGCTAGTGCTTATTATTTACGCCTGGACGCCACCACATTTTTGGGCCTTAGCCATCCACAAGCGTGATGAATACGCTAAAGTTGAGATTCCGATGTTACCGGTGACCCATGGATTAGAATTCACTGGCCTACAAATACTCTTGTATACAGTATTGTTGATTATTTCTACCATGTTGCCTTATGTTGTGGGTATGAGTGGGTTTATTTACTTGGTAGGTGTGACGCTATTGAATATTCGGTTTTTATACTGGGCCCTACGTTTGTACCGGGGTGCTTACGAACAAGCGGCTATGAAAACATTCTGGTACTCCATCATTTACCTTATGTTGTTGTTCGTTCTGTTGCTAGTTGATCACTATTTTCCTATCTAGCTTTTGGTTAAAGAGTGGATTGATGAGGTGTAAGAATTTAT
>JAWUYU010000112.1:0-17930 GCA_034110645.1 Pseudomonadales bacterium | reverse complement strand
CGCTGCTAGCCCAGATGAAGAATTACATACCTTTTTGGCTGCAGAAGAAGACGAAAATTACTTAGGCGAAGGTGCTGAGCTTGCTATTGCATTGGCACAAGAAATGCCAGAACAAGCCTTCGACATCGCCACCGTAGTAGCCGAAATACTGCCAGAACAGGCAGAGGAATTACTGCAAGAGGTGTTGTTAGATGCCGAATCTAATAACCCGTTAGACCATAGATCTAGTTAACCGGCCAAGCCTGCAGTAACGCATCCGCAATGGCTTGATTAGCATCAGGAATAGCCATTTGCGGTAATGTCTGAGCATTGACCCACATAACCGGCTGACCTTCCAAACCTTTAGCGGTACCAGAAAAATCTTTAACTAGATAAAAATACAAAGACACCTGCTTATCACTATAATCGTGATGTACGGCCTTGAATAGCTCACAGGCCTGCTGATCAATCTGTACGTCAACCTCCTCTTTGAGCTCACGAGCTAACGCTTGCATATGGGTTTCGCCAGACTCTATCTTGCCGCCAGGAAACTCCCACTTGCCACCTTGGTGCTGCCAATCAGCCCGCTGAGCCATGAGAATACGATGCTGAGAATCAACTACAATAGCTGCAACCACTTCCACGCGTTTATTGATCATTGCGCCCTTTAACTACGGTAATCCGCATTGATTTTAACGTAGTCGTAAGACAAGTCTGTAGTCCACACAGTTTCATGCACATCGCCACGTTTTAAGTTTACTCGAATAGCAATCTCTTCTTGATCCATTACCTTCTGGCCTGCAGCCTCTGTGTAGCTACTAGCACAGCAACCCTTCTCAACTAACAAACTATCACCTAAATGAATAGTGAGGAGGTTAACGTCCAAGTTAGGTACTCCAGAATAACCCACGGCTGCCAATATACGACCCCAGTTTGGATCACTAGCGAACATAGCCGTTTTGATGAGTGGTGAATGGGCAATAGCATAAGCCACTTGTAAACACTCTTCACTATTAGCGCCACCTTCCACTTCTACACTGATAAATTTAGTGGCACCTTCACCGTCCCGAACAATGGCATGAGCTAGCTGCTGCATAAGTTCAGTTAAGGCCTTGCTAAACTTAGCCACCAATTCGCTGTCTTCATCCAAACACAAGTCATTGGCGCCTGTGGCAATAAGAATACATGAATCGTTAGTAGACATATCACCGTCTACAGTGATTCGGTTAAAGCTTTGATTAACGGCTTGGTTTAATAGATCTTGAGTAAGGGTGGGAGAACATTTCACATCGGTCGCAACAAACGCCAACATGGTGGCCATGTTTGGTCGAATCATACCGGAGCCCTTAGAGATACCCGTAAGGCTAATCTTCTGGCCGAAATGCTCTATCTGAACGCTAGCACCTTTAGTGCGAGTATCTGTGGTTAATATGCCCCAAGAGGCATCTTCCCATCCGTTAACATCTAATTTACTAATCGCTCTAGGCAAGTTTGTTACTATTTTTTCTATGGGAAGTTTCTCACCAATCACTCCGGTGGAAAATGGCAGTACTTGAGAGCTGGTCAAATTGAGGGCTTTAGCCAGCTCATCACAAGATGTGAGAGCATCATCATCACCTGCTTCACCCGTGCCAGCGTTAGCGTTGCCAGTGTTGATAACTAACGCTAGAGGGCTGTCATCTTGTAAATGGCGTCGGCATAGGTGTACCGGAGCGGCACAAAAGGCATTGGCTGTAAAAACCCCAGCCATACTGGAACCAGCTTGGGCTTGCATTACCACTAGGTCTTTACGACCTGGGGTTTTAATGGAGGCTTCAGTAGTACCTAATTGAAACCCTGCAATAGGGTAATATTTCACTTTAGCTAAAGGTCCAACTGCCATATCTATGCCTCTGTATTTGTCCTTAGTTTATTATCTGGGACTAGTTAAGCTTGCCATGACATTGTTTGTACTTTTTACCCGATCCACACGGGCAAGGCTCATTACGTCCTGTCTTAGATGAAGGTATCGAGGTATTTCTAGGCACTGCCTCACTCTGCTGCTGGGCTTGAATCTGAGCTTGCACTTGTTCGTGCCGAAACTGCATCGCCGCTTGCGCCTGTTCGCGCTTTTGGCGTTCTTCCGCTTCAACTTCTTCTGGAGACCTAACTTGTACATGACTCAAGATACGTATCACATCTTCTTTAATGGCAAAAAGAAGATGCTGAAACAGCTCAAAAGACTCTCGTTTGTATTCTTGCTTAGGGTTCTTCTGTGCATAACCACGTAGATGAATGCCTTGGCGCAACATATCCATAGTAGCCAAGTGTTCTTTCCAGCGGGAATCTATCACCTGTAGCATCACTTGCTTTTCAAAACCATGGATCGTATCGGCCCCAACCACTTCTGTTTTGGCCTGATAACTCTCGCTAAGTTTAGTTTGAATTTGACTACGTAAACCATCTTCTTCAAGGCGATCATCACCGTCAAGCCATTCTTGAACTGGTAAAGCCATACCAAATTGCTTTTCCAATTCAGCTTCTAGACCACTAACATCCCATTGCTCTGCAAGACTTTGCGGGGCAATAAATCGATCAATAGCACTCTCTACCACTTCAGCACGAACATTAGTGATGACGTCTGATATATCATCCGTAGACATTAATTCATTACGTTGATCATAAACCACCGTACGCTGGTCGTTAGCTACATCATCATATTCAAGTAGCTGTTTACGCATGTCGAAGTTACGGCCTTCCACTTTACGCTGTGATTTTTCAATGGCGTTAGACACCATCCGGTGCTCGATGGCTTCGCCTTTCTCCATACCTAACTTTTGCATTAGGCCTTTAATTCTCTCTGGTGCAAAAATACGCAGTAGGTTATCTTCTAATGATAAGAAGAAACGTGATGAACCTGGATCACCTTGACGACCCGCACGTCCACGCAGCTGATTATCGATGCGGCGAGACTCGTGGCGCTCGGTACCAATAATGTGAAGCCCGCCAGCAGATAATACTAAGTCATGACGTATTTTCCAGTCTGCCTTGGCTGCATCTTTTTCTGCATCTGTAGCATTTTCACCTAAGGCAGCTAATTCTACTTCTAACTTACCCCCCAAACCAATATCGGTACCACGGCCCGCCATATTAGTAGCAATGGTGACAGCACCAGGGCGGCCTGCTTCAGCAATAATGCTTGCTTCACGCTCGTGTTGCTTAGCGTTAAGTACATTGTGGGTAACGTCAGCTTTGGTTAACGCTTGAGACACCATTTCTGACATTTCAATTGATGCGGTACCCACTAATACAGGGCGCTGTTCTTTTACGCAGAGGCGAATCTCTTCAATAATGGCATTAAACTTGTCATCCATTGTGAGATATACAAGATCGTTCATATCCTTACGTTTAACATCAACATTAGTAGGAATCACCAACACATCCAAATCGTATATCTGATGTAGCTCAAATGCTTCGGTATCTGCAGTACCTGTCATACCGGCAAGTTTATCGTATAAACGGAAGTAATTTTGGAAGGTTGTAGAAGCCATAGTTTGGCTTTCTTTTTGAATGGTTACGCCTTCTTTAGCTTCAATAGCCTGGTGAATACCTTCAGACCAACGGCGGCCCAGCATTGTACGACCCGTATGTTCATCAACAATAACGATTTCGTCATCTTGAACGATGTAATCGACATTACGAGAAAATACAACGTGAGCTTTGAGCCCGGCATGTACATGATGTAACAATGTTAGATTGGCAGCGGCATAAAGGCTTTCACCAGCAGCAAGCAGTTCAGCACCAACTAGTAGTTCTTCAACAAATTGGTGACCTGCTTCAGTGAGTTCGATAGTCTTTTGAGACTCATCATAGATGTAATGGCCAGTAGGCTCAGCATCCCCTTCTACCTTTGGTTGAATTTCAAGCCGAGGTACCAAACCATTGATGGCAATGTACATTGGCGTGTTATCTTCAACGGGCCCAGAAATAATCAAAGGTGTTCGGGCTTCGTCGATCAGAATGGAGTCTACTTCATCTACAATGGCAAAGTTTAGAGGGCGCTGTACTTTATCTACAGCACTAAATGCCATGTTGTCACGCAGGTAATCAAAGCCAAATTCGTTATTGGTACCGTAGGTCACATCACAAGCATAAGCTTCACGTTTGGTAGAGCTGTCTTGGCCAGACAATATGATACCCACAGATAAACCAAGGCCTTCATATAAAGGACGCATCCACTGCGCATCACGCTCAGCTAGGTAGTCGTTAACAGTGACCACATGCACTCCATTAGATGGAATAGCATTGAGGTACACAGCTAGAGTTGCTACCAAGGTTTTACCTTCACCCGTACGCATTTCAGACACTTTACCTTGGTGTAAAGCTATGCCACCAATCATTTGCACGTCAAAGTGGCGCAACCCCATAAATCGGATTGAGGCCTCTCTACAGACAGCAAATGCTTCAGGTAATAATTGGTCTAAGTTTTCACCACTGTTAAAGCGCTGATGAAATTCCGTACGTTTTGCGGCAAGGTCAGCATCAGACAAAGGTTGTACATTGCTTTCTAATTCATTGACCTTACTTACAACTTTATTAAATCGCTTCACTTCACGATCATTTTTACTGCCAAAAAGTGATTTTAAAATCTGTACCATTGTCTTGTCTTTTTATATGCGCTGATGCGCTTGTTATGGATTAGTGAGATATTTAGATCTCTTCTATTACTATGGGGTCTTCAGCCTATTTTCAAAGGCCTAAAACGTAAAAAAGCCGGCGTTCTTTGGGAACACCGGCTTTTCGTAGCTGCCTATTAGGCTGTGGATGCAGCTGGACTCATATACGCAATGGGTGAGTCCGCCTCATCATCGAAGGTAACCACTTCCCACGCATCTTCTTGCGCCAATAGTTCACGTAACAACATGTGATTTAAGCCATGGCCAGATTTATGCCCTTTAAACTTTCCAATTAGGCTTCGGCCCAACAAATACAAATCACCTACCGCATCTAATACCTTATGTTTAACAAACTCGTCTTGATAACGTAAGCCATCTTCATTAAGTACACGGTAATCATCTACTGCGATAGCATTATCTAAACTACCACCTAAGGCCAAGTTTTTAGACCGCAGGTATTCAAAGTCTTTCATGAAACCAAAGGTGCGAGCGCGACTTACTTCTTTTACATAAGAAGTGCTCGAAAAATCTAAATGAGTAGTGCAATTTCGACTTTCAAAGAGCGGATGATCAAAATCGATAGTAAAGCCCACCTGAAAACCGTTGTACGGCTCTAATGAGGCTTGCTTATCGTCTTGACTAACACTGACCACCTTTTTAATACGAATGAATTTTTTCAGTGCATTTTGTTCTTCAACACCTGCCGACTGCAGCAAGAAGATAAATGGTGCCGCACTGCCATCCATAATCGGTACTTCTTCGCCACTTAGCTCTACATAAGCGTTATCTATGCCAAGCCCTGCAAAAGCCGATAGAAGATGTTCCACGGTACATACACGCACACCATCTTTCACTAGATTCGTAGATAATGTAGTGTCACCCACATTAGCAGCCGTGGCAGCAATGGTCACCACTGGATCAAGATCTGTGCGGCAAAATACGATGCCGACGTTAGCCAAAGCAGGTTTCAATGTTAGGTAAACCTTTTTACCCGTATGAATACCAATACCTGTGGCTCTAATAATGTTTTTTAACGTACGCTGTTTGACCATAATGTCCTAGACCCTACACTCGGTATAGCCGAGCACTGTAGCACAAAAAATTCTGTTCCTGAGGGTGATAAAGCCCTATTACAGGTAAAAGGCGCCAGCATCTAAGATCTAAGTCTTAATCAGCCTGGCGCCGCAAAAATGCAGGGATATCCAAATAACCAATATCACCTTCGGAACTACTAGCAGCATCAGTTGCCGAGTTACCCATGCGCACATCATCTACCAATGGGTCTTTGCCCGTTGGTAATTCCATTTGATCGCCTGTAGCACGTCTCATAGTATTATTGACCACAGCTTTCACAGTTGGTTCAATCTGTTGTCTATAATCGTGGCCTAAACCTGTAGCAACAACGGTAACTTTTAGTTCATCAGACATTTCTGGATCAATTACTGTACCAATCACCACTGTGGCATTATCTGATGCGAATTCCTCTATAGTATTACCTACTTCTGTGAATTCGCCCAAATTTAAATCTAATCCAGCAGTAATATTCACCAAAATGCCTTTTGCACCTCGCAAATCAACATCTTCTAACAGTGGACTACGAACCGCAGCTTCTGCAGCTTCACGAGCACGATCCTCGCCTCTCGCCACGCCAGTACCCATCATCGCCATGCCCATTTCAGACATTACAGTACGTACGTCTGCAAAATCGACGTTGATCATGCCTGGACGAGTAATAAGATCTGAGATGCCTTGCACTGCACCTAAAAGCACATCGTTTGCAGTACTAAAAGCAGTTAATAAACTACAGTTCTTTCCCAGCACAGCTAACAACTTTTCATTAGGAATAGTGATTAGCGAGTCTACATGCTCAGCCAATTCCTTAAGGCCTTGCTCTGCGATAGCCATACGCTTACGACCCTCAAACGGGAATGGCTTAGTTACAACAGCCACTGTTAGTATACCCATTTCACGAGCAACTTCAGCCACAATAGGCGCAGCACCAGTACCTGTACCACCACCCATACCGGCAGTAATAAAGACCATGTCAGCACCTTGAAGAATACTTTGAATCTGCGCCCTGTCTTCTATTGCCGATTCGCGGCCAATATTAGGATTAGCGCCAGCACCCAAACCTTTAGTGATTTGAGCACCTAGCTGCAGTACCGACCGAGCTTCCATACCTCTAAGGGCTTGGGCATCGGTGTTAGCACAAATAAATTCAACACCGTCTATCTGACTAGACAGCATATGGGTTACAGCATTACCGCCACCACCGCCTACACCAATTACTTTAATGACTGCACTTTGCGGCACGTTATCGACTAATTCGTACATCGCCTTGCTCCTAGACTAATTTATTATTTTCTGATGCCGAATCCTATCGTACATCAGACTTCACTTTCCGATATTCACCTAAGTGACTTATCGTTAAAAATTTGATTTGACCCAAGCTTTAGCCTTGAGCAGCCATTGACCAGCACCTAACCAAAACATCATGCGACTACTAGTAGGCCCTACCTGAATAGAAGGCCCTGCCTGCTGAGCATAGTTTAACAGTCCAACACAGGTAGAATAGGTTGGGTTATCCAACAGTCCACTTGGCCCTTTCGCCTTATGTGGCTTGGCTAAACGCACTGGCATATGAAAAATCTCTTCCGCCAACTCAACCGCACCTTCCATTTGTGCTGTACCACCTGTTAATACCATACCGGCTGCTATCAAGTCTTCATAACCACTGCGCCTTAGCTCCGACTGAACTAAGGTATATAATTCTTCGTAACGAGGCTCTACCACTTCAGCTAAAGCTTGGCGAGACAAGTCTCTAGCTGGGCGTTCTCCTACACTAGGCACTTTAATACTTTCCGATAAATCAGTTAACTGCGCCAAAGCACAGGCATACCTTACTTTTACATCTTCAGCATGAACAGTTGGCGTACGTAAGGCCATAGCAATGTCGTTAGTAACTTGGTCGCCTGCAACCGGGATCACTGCTGTGTGACGAATGGCTCCTGAGGTAAACACTGCTACATCGATGGTGCCGCCACCCATATCAACTAAACAAACACCTAATTCTTTTTCATCATCTGTAAGCACTGCATAACTAGAGGCCAGCGCGTTAAGAACAATGTCGTCCAACACTAAATCACAACGGCTCACACATTTTTCTATATTTTGTGCTACGTTAAGGGCACAAGTAACAATATGTACTTTTGCTTCCAACCTAACACCCGCCATGCCAAGAGGATCTTGAATACCTTCTTGGCCATCAATCACGTATTCTTGCGGCAAAATATGCAAAATCTTTTGATCAGACGGAATTGCCACCGCCCTAGCTGCCTCGATCACACGTTCTAAATCTAGCTCAGACACTTCTCCGGTCTGTATCGCTACAATACCGTGCGAGTTCATGCTGCTTATGTGATTACCACCAATACCTACGGTAACCGAGTTGATTTTACAATCAGCCATCAACTCGGCTTCTTCGATGGCCCGCCTTACCGATAACACAGTGGATTCTATATTGGCGACAATTCCTCGCTTTAAACCGCGAGACTCTTGAGCACCAATGCCCACAATCTGTAATTGGCCATCATCACCAAGCTCAGCCACCATAGCAACCACTTTAGAAGTGCCAATATCCAAACCAACTACCATGGGTTTTATTACTGTGTCTACCACCCAAACCATCCCTTGCTTATATGTTTTGCAAATGACCAAAAAAAGCCACTTACACATTTTACAATTATCCCACACTTCGCCTTCTAAGTGGTGGATTAATCGAGCAAATTAATGCCAATTTAACAGTTGAAAAAACGCCTCTAACTGGCCCCTTTCCACACTACAGAAACCCCATGTGGATATCGTCCGTCTATGCGTATAATAGTGCTCGCTTTAGTAACAAAATTACTATGATATATCTTCATCAAACGCTGTAATCGGGGGAGTACTTCCTCGCGCCCAAGCACCAAAACAATGCCGTTTTGCAAGCGCAGCTCAACAGCGCCTCGATGGCTCATGGTCAGTTGGTCAATAGATAAGTCATCTCTCCCAACCAACCAACTCATTTGCCGAAAAAGCTGACTCATCGCCCATGCGCTACCTTCGAGACCACCCAATACTGGTAATCGGTCAAAACCCTCCACGTGCTCAGCCGCCACTAACACTAATTCACCCTTATGATTAATGAAGCCACCATCCTGCCAGCGAGCCATGAAAATTTGCTCCGGCGCCTCAACCATCAATCTATTGGGCCACACTCGGCTCACTTTGGCGCCACTAACCCAAGGATTATTCTCCACCTCTTGCCTGATACTTTGTAAATTGGCTCCAAAAAACGAATCCGACAAATGGGTGTTTAATTGAGCCTGCAACGCTACTTTTTCAGAAGCAGGGATATCTGTTTGTAAAATAATTTGCTGTAACGGCCGTTTCAACCAAGGTTGCATAGACTGCCAAGTTAGTACACCTGCCGTAATTAGCACCAGAACCAAAAGTAACTTAGCGCCCCAGCTCCAGTGATTTCTTTGCGCACCATCAGACATTGTCATTATCCAGCCTTAGCTCGAGCTAAGGATAAATTCAAAATAACCAATGTTAACTGAGCAAAGTTTAGCCCAGCAGCTTCTGCTGCCATCGGCACCAAACTGTGACTAGTCATGCCTGGCGTGGTGTTGACCTCTAACAACCAGTTTCTCCCCTGCTTATCACGCATAACATCAATGCGACCCCAATCTCGACAGCCTAACACCTGGAATGCGTAACGGCACTCGTCCTGCATACCCTGCTGCTGCGCTTGCGTCATGGGGTTGTCGAACAAATACCTTGTCTTATCAGAGTAATATTTTGCTTGTAGATCATAAAAAACATTGTCTGTTTCTAACCGAATGGCCGGTAAAGAGACGTCATTAAGTATAGGCACCGTGTATTCGTCGCCGTCTATAAACTGCTCCGCCATCACTTCACGATCATATTCTGCTGCATCGCAGTATGCCCGCTCTAGCGTGGCAGCAGAATCAACGATATTGATACCTAAGCTTGATCCTTCGTGCACCGGCTTAACCACCAAAGGCAAGCCAAGACGTTTTGCCACTTCGGCCCAATTACTAGCATCATTAAGCACCTCATAGGCCGGAGTACTTACTCCTTGGGCCAACCAAACCAATTTGGTCATGAGCTTATTCATACCTAAACTCGATGATAAAACATCACACCCAGTGTAAGGCACACCCATAAATTCAAGCACGCCCTGAAGCGTTCCATCTTCCCCACCTCGGCCATGTAAGATAATAAACGCCGCATCCATCTCAGCCTGATGCAGCTGCGCCACCTGGTCTTGACCATCGACACCTAAATCTAGACCAAAGGCATTCACGCCAGCACTTTGCAAGTGGGATAATACTTGCTTACCGCTCATTAAAGAAATTTCACGCTCTGCCGACGTACCTCCATAAATAACTGCTATGCGGGACTTGGGAACCGTAAGCAAGTGAGACCAACTCTGTGATAGGTTCATATTAGTCATTTAGCTGTCTTCTAGTTGTATTTTTTCGAGCAGAGCTAGGGAAATTTGTCCAATATCACCAGCACCTTGAGTTAACAGTAGATCGCCATCATGAAGGATTTTTTCTAATATAGGTGCTACGGCAGCTCCACGCTCTACGAAAACTGGATCTACCTGGCCCCTTAAGCGGATACTGTCACACAGACTAGGACCATCGGCACCGTTAATCGGTTCTTCTCCTGCCGGATAAATATCCAATAAAACCAATACGTCTACCCGTGACAACACATCCACAAAATCTTCATATAAGTCTCGTGTACGAGAATACCGGTGGGGCTGATAAACCATCACTAAACGACGACCTGGCCACCCCTCTCGAATAGCATCAATGGTTGCTGCCACTTCTCTAGGGTGGTGCCCATAATCATCAACTAACGTAGCTGTGCCTTGCTTCGCAGGGTAATCTCCTAACACTTGGAAACGCCGCCCAACTCCTGAAAACCCATTTAGACCAATGACAATATGTTCATCTGCCACGTCTAAATCTGTAGCAACTGCAATAGCCGCTAAGGCATTTTGTACATTGTGCCTACCTGGCATATTGAGGGCAATATCGAGGTTTTCACGGCCTTGCCTACACACGGTAAACGATGTAATCATACCTTGCTGGTGCAGATCAATGGCTTTTACATCGGCATTTTGATCAAAACCATAAGTCATTAATGGCCGACTCACTTGAGGCAATATTTCCCATATTACTGGGTCATCCACGCATACAATGGCCAATCCATAAAACGGCAGGTTGTGCAGAAACTCTACAAAAGTTTGCTTTACCCTATTAAAGTCTCCTTCGTAGGTCTCCATATGATCTGCATCAATATTAGTGACGATAGAAGTTAGCGGCTGCAAGTGTAAGAAAGAAGCATCACTCTCATCGGCTTCGGCCACTAGATAAGCACTCGCCCCTAACTTGGCATTAGAACCAGAACTGGTCAACTTACCGCCAATAACAAAAGTAGGATCCAAACCACCCGCAGCCAATATTGAAGCTACTAATGAGGTAGTGGTAGTTTTGCCATGGGTGCCTGCCACAGCAATACCGTGCCGGTAACGCATTAATTCCGCCAACATTTGCGCCCTTTGCACTACGGGAATACGATGCGCCCGTGCAGCCATTAGCTCTGGATTTTCTTCAGTCACAGCGGTAGACACTACCACTACGTGAGCACCACGGACATTAGCCTCTTGATGACCAATAAAAATCTGTGCGCCAAGGTCTGCCAATCGTTGCGTCACCGGGCTTACTCTGATGTCCGAGCCACTGATATCATATCCTTGGTTAAGCAGCACTTCAGCAATACCGCACATGCCAACGCCGCCAATACCGACAAAATGAATACGTTTTATACGTCGCATTTCTGGAATTGTATATTGATTTGGTGGGATTATTTTAACCACGGGCAATCTCCATGCAGTGTTGTGCTAAATCGTAAGCGGCCTTCGGTGCAGCGCAAGTTAATGCTGCTGCGGCCATATTATTTAGCGTTGATGACTGACTTTTTAACGCGGTGATATATTCACTAAGCGTTACTGCCGACAGCTGTTTTTGTGGCAGTAGGATGGCCGCACCCGCTTGTACTAACACATTGGCATTGCTAGTTTGGTGATCATCTACGGCATGAGGATATGGCACTAGTATAGACGCTATACCAGAGCCTGCCAGCTCACTTACCGTTAACGCACCTGCACGACAAATGACTAGATCAGCCCACGAATAAGCCAAGCTCATGTCATCAATATATGCGTCTACTCGAGCTAAAACTTTAGCTTTATCATATCCATCTTGAGTAACTTGGTGCTTTTTTGGCCCTGTTTGGTGCCATATTTGTGGCCGTTCGTTAAGCGCTAATAACGCCATCGCCTTTGGCACTGTATCATTAAGGGCTTGAGCACCTAAGCTACCGCCTAAAATAAGCACCTTAAGCCCGTTTTGTTTCGGGTTTTGTTCTGGCTTTTGTTCTGGAGAATAAGCTAGGATGTTGGATCGTAGTGGATTACCAACTGTGATGGCCTGACGTTCTAAAAAACTGCCAGCAAACGCCTGTAAAGTCCTGCTAGCAAACGGGCGCAATAAACGATTTGTAAGCCCAGGTATTGCGTTTTGTTCATGTAAGATGAGCGGCACTCCTAACAACTTTGCAGCCAAGCCACCAGGGCCGGCAACAAAACCACCCATACCCAAAACACATTGAGGCTTAAAGCGACGAATGATAGTAATCGATTGGTAAAAAGATTTTACTAATCGCCACGGCGCCAATAACAGAGAAAGCTTACCTTTACCTCTCAAACCAACCACATCAATACAATGTAATTTGAGCCCCGCTTCTGGAACTAAACGCGCTTCAATACCCCTGCCTGTACCCAGCCATTCAACAGTCCAGTTGTGCTGCTGCATCACTTCCGCAGTGGCTAAAGCTGGATAAACATGGCCACCTGTTCCTGCTGCCATGATCAGTATACGTTTTGAATTAGCATGACGATTAGACTGAGTCATGACGTCGGCCTTGATTCTTAGCTTCATCGTCAAACCATTGCTCAACATCGTCAAGCCCTGGTGTTGCCTCTTCGCCTTGGACATCAAACGATCTATGCGGCGACTGCTGGTAAATAGGTGTTATGTTTGGTGAGTTAGTGTAGTCAGCATAAGATAGGTTATTTTCCATGGAAATTCGTAACAAAATACCCAAACTGCCAGCACAAGCCAACATACTACTACCGCCATAACTAACAAAGGGTAGTGTTAACCCTTTGGTTGGCAACAGCCCTAAATTTACGCCTATGTTAATCATTGCTTGAGCCGCAATGAGCAACACCAACCCGTAAGCCAAATAAGCTGAAAAATGACGACCTAAACGTTCGGCTTTTTGACCTACATTAAGTCCACGTACTATCAGCACCCCATACAAAGCTACAACAACCAGAGCACCAAAAGCACCCCACTCTTCAGCCAGTACCGAATATACAAAGTCTGTGTGGGCCTCTGGCAAGTAAAATAACTTTTGCATGCTCTGACCCAAACCTTCACCAAACCAACCACCACGGCCAAAGGCAATTTGTGCCTGAGTTAGTTGATAACCACTACCAAATGGATCACCCCATGGGTCTAGGTAGGTCATTAACCGCTTCACTCGGTACTCAGCAGCAAAAATAGTGATTGCGCCAAGAGCGGCTGCGGCCACTAGCACTATGGAAATATGACGCTTGCGCATACCCCCTAAAAAAAACATACCTAACACGGCACTCATCATCACAACTACCGCACCAAAATCTGGCTCTAACAAAAACAGCACCATAAATACGCCTAGCACAACTGAGGATTTTGAGAATCCAGAAAAACTATTTCGTACTTCTTTCTGCTGTCTTACTAGATACCCTGCCATAAACACTACAACCGCAATTTTAGCAAATTCCGAAGGCTGTAAACTCAGCGATCCAATAGGAATCCATCGAGTACTGCCATTTACACTCCGGCCTAAACCAGGAATCAATACCGCTACCAATAACAACACGGCTAACAGCAGTAAATATGGGCTCTGCTTTTGCCATACGTGCACGGGCGTTAACAGGCAAACCATGAGGCTACAACTGCCCAAAAGTATAAATAAAAGCTGTCGTTTACTTTGATAAAAAGGGTCGTTGAACTTTATCGCCACCACATCCATAGAAGCGGACGTGATCATTACGTAGCCAATAAGTGCTAATGCTAAGGCCGGCAGGAACAAGGATAAATCTAACCTTTGACTAGTTACTGCACGCCACTGCTCAGACACTAAAATCATACTAAGGCCCTTACCAATGCCGAGAAGTGGTCACCTCTAGCCTCAAAACCTGAATAGGCATCAAAGCTGGCACAGGCTGGTGACAACAATACTAAATCTCCACTATCCGCCAACTGATGTGCCATATTTACGGCTTCTTGCATATTTTTTGCATGCCTAAACTCCGACTTGCCAGCCAGCGCATGCTCAATGTGGCTTGCGTCCTCACCGATCAATAGGGTTTCTTTACCGTAACGTGATAATGGGGCCACAAGGTCGGAAAAATCAGCCCCTTTGCCCACCCCCCCTGCAATAAGAATAATTTTCCCAGTAAGGTCTGGCCCTAAACCTTCTAATGCCGCTACAGTGGCCCCTACGTTAGTGCCTTTAGAATCATTAATATAATCAACACCACCAATATTAGCCACTTGCTCACATCTATGCGGCAAACCTGTGAAGGTAGTTATAGCATTAATCATGGCCTTCATTGGCAGCCCAACAGCTTGGCCTAACGCCAGTGCTGCAAGAGCGTTGGACACATTATGCCGACCAGACATGGCCATGTGCTTTACCTTCATGAGTGGTTGTAAACCTTGCACCAACCATTCCTCACCGTCCACTTTACGCAACCCAAACTGACCCACATCGGGATCACCCATACTAAACCGTACTTGGCTTACAGTGCTCGGCACCAATGGATTAGTAAGCGAATCATCACCATTAGCGACAGCAGATTTACACCCTTGGAAAATTCGATGTTTGGCTTGATGATATGCCATTAGATTGGGATATCTGTCCATATGGTCAGGGCTTAAATTGAGTACACAAGCCACAGTAGCGCCTAAACCAGTGGTGGATTCTAGCTGAAAACTAGACAGCTCCATAACATATAAATCTACACCTTCAGCTAACAAAGATACCGAAGGCTCACCAAGATTACCGCCAACTGCAGCGTTTAGGCCTGCTGTTTTAGCCATTTCCCCTACTAAGCTCGTAACCGTACTCTTAGCGTTAGAACCGGTAATGGCTACAATAGGCACGCCAGCCGACCTAGCAGCTTGAGCAAATACATCTATATCACTACGTATAGGTACTCCTACATTAGCCGCTGCCACTAAAGCAGGTTCTTGCATCGACACACCAGGGCTTAGAATAATCTGACTGGCACTGAGACATAAATCAAGAGGGAATTCACCTAAATGTATAGGCGTATCCGGTTGCTCTGATGTTAGCTGATCGAGAAAAGGCGGCTGCTGTCTAGAGTCAGCTACCTGAAAGCGCTCACCTTGAAGTGACAAATACTGAGCACAAGCTAACCCAGTTTTCCCCAAACCAATAATAAGGCTAAAACGATCACTAACTATTAACGACATTGGAAAATGGCCTCTTTATAATTCAATACTTATCGTGCTTTATGTTGATTTAGCACAGCCTAGCGTAATTTAAGCGTAGCTAAACCGATCAACACCAATACCACGGTAATAATCCAAAAACGTACGATAATACGTGGTTCTGGCCAACCTTTAAGCTCGAAATGATGATGTATGGGTGCCATACGGAAAATGCGTTTCCCAGTTAATTTAAACGAAGCCACTTGCAGAATAACGGATACAGTCTCCATTACAAACACGCCCCCCATAATCAGCAATACCAATTCTTGTCGCACGATAACAGCCACAACACCTAAGGCTGCACCTAAAGCTAATGCGCCTACGTCGCCCATAAACACTTGAGCTGGATAGGTGTTAAACCATAAAAACCCCATGCCTGCGCCAACAATTGCGGCACAAAACACTACCAGTTCTCCAGCCCCACTAATGTAAGGAATATTAAGGTATTCAGAAAACACGGAGTGCCCAGTCAAGTAAGCAAATACCGCTAAAGCGCCGGCAATCAGCACTGTGGGCAATATGGCCAAGCCATCCAAACCATCTGTAAGATTTACGGCGTTGGAAGTACCTACGATGACAAAATAGGTCAATACAATATAAAACACACCAATATTAATGCCGACAGTTTTGAAGAACGGCACTATCAATTCAAGTTCTTGAGGAGTTTGAGCGCTATAGTATAAGAATACAGCGGCGCCTAGACCTCCCACAGATTGCCACAAATACTTCCAGCGAGCAGGCAATCCACGGGAGTTTTTCTCTACTACTTTACGGTAATCGTCTACCCAACCTACGGCACCAAACACAGCCGTTACAGCAATAGTGACCCAAACATAACGATTAGTTAAATCACCCCACAACAAAGCGCTAATGAGAATCGCCACCAATATAAGCGCACCGCCCATAGTTGGAGTGCCAGCCTTCACCAAATGTGTTTGGGGGCCGTCTTCACGAATTGACTGGCCTATTTGATTAGCCTTCAAGTGTTTGATCATATATGGGCCAATAGCCAAGGCTATAAACAAGGCCGTAAGCACCCCCATAATGCCTCGCATAGTGAGGTAATGAAAAACACCAAAGGCGCTGTAATACTGAGTTAAATAATCTGCTAACCATAACAACATGGGCTAGTTTCCACCGTTAATTAATTGTTCTACAATTTGCTCCATTTGGCTGGATCTAGACCCTTTAACCAAACAACTCAAATCACCTTTTGGCAGCTGTTCAAAACAACTGGATAAATCGCTTTTGTTGCTACACACTTTGCCGTAGCTACCACCAGCTTGCAGATAGCTTTCAACAGCCATTGCAGATAACGGACCAAAACCATAAAGCTGTTCTATACCCGCTGCGGCAACTTGGGCGCCTATACGCTGATGTAGCTGCAGTTCTTGCTGACCTAGCTCTCCTAAATCTCCCAGCATAAAACACCGCTGCCCATGGCACTGTTGCAGCACATCTATGGCTGCTTTTACTGAGCCTAGGTTGGCATTATACGTATCATCAATAACACAACGATTATTGCTTAGCTGGTGAGTTAGTAGGCGCCCTTTATATGGCCTAACTTGGCTTAAACCCACCACAATTTGATCTAGCGATAATCCCAAAGCCAAAGCAGCTGCAGAGGCTGCTAAAGCATTGGCAACGTTATGCTGCCCTAACAACTGCAAATCAACTAAGCGCTCTTGCTGACCTAGGTGAAGAATAAAACGGCTACCTCGCGTTGTACTCTGGATACCCTTGGCATACACACTTGCCTTCTCATTAGTTAGACTGAAGCTCCATACACGCCTAGACTTAGCCAATACTTGCCATTCATGAAAGTGTGGATCATCTAAGTTCAACACCACTTGGCCTTGTTCAGAAAGCCCAGAAATAATTTCACCCTTAGCTTTAACAACACCAGCCAAACTACCAAAACCAGACAAGTGAGCTTCTTGAGCATTGTTCAAAATAGCCACATCAGCCATAACCATACGGCTGGTATAGGCGATTTCTCCAATATGATTGGCGCCAAGCTCTAACACCCTATAGTCAATGTCATCTTGCATGCCCCAAAGGGTTAATGGCACACCAATGTCATTATTAAAATTGCCATGTGTTACTTCAACTTGGCCTGCTTGAAAGAACACTTTTTGTAACATTTCTTTAACAGTGGTTTTTCCACTACTGCCTGTAACAGCAACAAATTGGCCATTTAGACTTTTGCGTTTTAGTGTAGCTAGCTGCCCTAATGCTATACGGGTATCTGGCACCACCAATAAAGGTAAGTCTGTGTCTATTTCTGTACTCACCAAAGCCCCGCACGCACCTTGGCTTTGGGCTTGAGCAATAAATTCATGGCCATCAAAATTAGGCCCTACTAAAGCAACGAATAGATCTCCAGCAACCAAACTACGCGTATCTGTAGACAACTGACTAAACGTAGCATCGCCGATAGCATGGCTAGAAGGCACCTTGTTAGATAATTCGACTAAACTAAAGGCAGTCATTAATTCAACCCTCCCGCAAGAGCAAGCAATACCTGTTCTTGATCACTAAAGTGATGTTTATGGCCTTGAATGTCTTGATAAGTTTCATGGCCTTT
>JAWUYU010000111.1:0-30381 GCA_034110645.1 Pseudomonadales bacterium | reverse complement strand
TCTGTGCTCATCGCGTCCATTAACATCGTTGGCGGCTTTTATGTCACCAAACGTATGTTAAAAATGTTCCAGAAATAGGAGACGACCAATGCAAGCAGGTATGGTTATCACAGCTTACGTTATCGCCGCTGTATTATTTATTATGGCCCTTGGTGGATTATCCCAACAAGAGTCCGCCAAGCGTGGCATTTGGCTTGGCATTATAGGCATGGCGCTAGCGCTAGTGGCTACTTTGTTAAGCCCTAAGGTTATGGCGCTCACTACAGGCCTTAGCTACATCCTTATTGCCATGCTCATTGGCTCTGCCATTGGCGTTTATATGGCCAAACGAGTGGCAATGACAGAAATGCCCGAACTGGTAGCCATTCTCCACAGCTTTGTGGGTTTGGCAGCTGTGTTTGTAGGGGTGAATAGTTATTTAGATCACTCTCAAGAACTCACCCCAGTGATGAAAAATATTCACTTGGTTGAGGTTTTCTTGGGTGTCTTTATTGGCGCTGTTACCTTTACAGGTTCACTTGTAGCCTTTGGAAAATTACGTGGCACTATGTCCTCAAAAGCCCTTAATTTGCCTCATCGGCACAAGCTAAACTTACTGGCTTTGTTAGTTAGTGCAGTAATGTTGGTGCAGTTTGTTAATCAGGGGGGCAACGACACCTACCTGGTTATTATGGCCCTCATAGCCTTAGTGTTTGGCTGGCATTTAGTGGCCTCCATCGGTGGTGCAGACATGCCTGTTGTGGTATCTATGCTCAATTCTTATTCTGGTTGGGCTGCAGCTGCAGCAGGTTTCTTACTAGGCAATGACTTACTGATCGTCACCGGTGCCTTAGTAGGCTCTTCTGGTGCAATTTTGAGCTATATTATGTGTAGGGCTATGAACCGCTCCTTTATCTCCGTCATTGCGGGTGGGTTTGGTAACGACCCTGTCGTAAGCGATGATGATGAAGAAGGTGAAGTGCAGGCTACTACTGCCGAAGAAGTGGCAAGCTTGCTCACTAATGCTAGGTCTGTAGTGATTACCCCAGGCTATGGCATGGCGGTAGCGCAAGCGCAATACCAAGTACAGGACATCACCCAAAAGCTGCGGGCTCAGGGCGTAGAAGTACGCTTTGCTATTCACCCTGTTGCAGGGCGTTTACCAGGCCATATGAATGTATTGTTGGCAGAAGCCAAAGTACCTTACGATATCGTTTTAGAGATGGACGAAATCAATGACGACTTTGCAAAAACGGATGTAGTGCTTGTGATTGGCGCCAACGACACGGTTAACCCCGCTGCCAAAAAGCCTGGAAGCCCTATTGCAGGCATGCCAGTGCTTGAAGTGTGGAATGCTAACACAGTGATTGTGTTTAAGCGTGGCATGGCATCAGGTTATGCTGGAGTACAGAATCCATTGTTCTTTATGGACAATACTAAAATGTTATTTGGTGACGCAAAGGCCTCATGTGATCAGATAGCCAGTAATCTTTGATGACATAACCATCTTTAAAAAGCCCATAGACCATTGAAGGAATGGCCTATGGGCTTTTTTGTGCCTATGGAAAAGCCACTGTGCCACCTGACCACTATCTTATTGATAGCATTGTGGGGGCCTACGTCTACCTCCACCTTTGTACCAGTGTGGTCGCGACCGCTGACATGGCTTGTGAGCGATGCGTTGTCTGGATTAGGGTAAATTAGATAACCCAAAAGATCTGCTGTTTTCATGGTTTTGTCTCCACACTTTGAGCTTTAGCTTGCTCTTTATTGTGTTGTTTGGCGATCCATCAGTCCAATTTATTAGCAAAGCTCTTACGATTGGTATGATTCATAGCTTCAGGTCAACCGGTTTTAACACTGCTATATTGCTATATTAACTTCCACCGACCTTGTTATGTACCCACCACACTGACTGACAAGAACGGCAAGCAGAAAAAGGGCTGGCCTTCAGACTCACCTCGCTATTGGAAAATACCGAACCAGAACTCCTGTGTCTTTGTTTAAATAAGCTTTAGATAAGGGTTTCAGATACAGTTTTAGATAATTCAACGCAAAAAAAAGCCAGCGTAAGCTGACCTTTTTAACACTGCTCAAGCCCATAATGCCTAAGCGGTTATTACAGTTTAAATAACCAACTCAATGCGCGAAGCACAGAACTTAAACTCAGGGATCTTACCCACTGGGTCAAGTGCTGCGTTGGTGAGCATATTTACAGCCGCTTCAGCGTAGCAGAATGGAATGTAAATCACACCAGCTGGCACATCTACGTCTTCACGAGCTAATAGTTCAATGCTGCCACGACGAGTAGATACGCGAATCATATCACCGGCCTTAGCACCAATTTTAGCTAATTCCTCACGGTTTATAGTGGCTACTGCTTCTGGCTCTAGTGCATCCAATACCGCTGAACGGCGAGTCATGGAACCTGTATGCCAATGCTCTAACTGACGGCCAGTAGTAAGTATTACTGGATATTCATCATCTGGACGTTCATCAGGCTCTACGATGTCGGCAGCAACAAACTTACCGCGGCCACCTTCAATGGGGAAGTTATCTATAAACACGATGTCATTGCCCGGATGGTCTTCAGCAGGACAAGGGTATGTAACAGAATGTTCCCTTTCTAGACGCTCCCAAGTCAAGTTATTCAAACTTGGCATGGCTTGCTTCATTTCGGCAAACACATCCCTTGGGTGGGTGTACGTCCAGTTTAGGCCCATACGATTAGCAATTTCTTGGATGATCCACCAATCCTGACGCGCATCACCAGGTGGCTTAACCGCTTGGCGACCCATCTGTACAGTGCGGTTAGTGTTAGACGCAGTGCCGTCCTTCTCTGGCCATGCCGAAGCAGGCAGAACCACATCGGCGTACATAGCCGTTTCGGTAACATATAAGTCTTGTACTACTAAGTGCTGAAGTTTAGCCAAGGCGCCACGAGCGTGGTGTAAGTCTGGATCAGACATGGCTGGGTTTTCACCTTCCACGTACATACCAGTTACAGAACCATCGTGAACAGCGTCCATGGTTTCTACTACAGTTAAACCTGGCTCATCAGAAAGCTCGGTGCCCCATAGTTCTTCAAACATTGCCTTAACACTACCTGTGTCAACACGCTTGTAATCTGGGTACATCATCGGGATAAGACCCGCATCCGATGCGCCCTGTACATTGTTTTGTCCACGTAGTGGATGCAAACCAGAACCCTCACGGCCAATTTGGCCTGTCATCAAAGCCACAGAGATCATAGCGCGACAGTTATCGGTGCCGTGTGTGTGTTGTGACACTCCCATGCCCCAGAAGATCATGGCGTTGTTAGCTGTAGCATATAAACGTGCAACTTCGCGGATTAGGTCCGCATCTACGCCACAAATGGGTGACATTGCTTCGGGTGTGTAGCGCTTAACGTGCTCTTTCACCGCGTCAAAACCAGTGGTCATAGAATCGATGTACTTTTGGTTGTACAACTTTTCTGTAACGATGACGTTCATGATGGCGTTCCAGAAGCTTACGTCGCTGGCTGGCTGGCACTGAATCATGTGGCTGGCGTATTTTTTCATTGCCAGGCCACGCGGGTCTAGAACAATAATCTTGGTACCATTCTTTGCAGCTTGTTTAAAGAACGTTGCCGCAACAGGGTGATTGTTGGTTGGGTTAGCACCCGTAATCACAACAACGTCTGCGTGCTTGGCCTGCATGAAGGATGCAGATACTGCACCAGACCCCAAACCTTCCAACAATGCCATTACCGAAGAGGCGTGACATAAACGGGTACAGTGGTCTACGTTGTTGCTACCAAAACCTGTACGTACAAGCTTTTGGAACAAATAAGCTTCTTCGTTAGAACCTTTAGCACTACCAAAACCTGCAAGAGCTTTTTTGCCTTGAGTTTCACGAATTTTTACGAAGCCATTGGCGGCAAAGTCTAGCGCCTCTTCCCAACTTGCTTCACGAAAGTGAGTTAAAGGTTTGGCTGGATCAAAGTCGTTATGAATGCCTTTGCGTGCGCCTTCAAGACGAATCAATGGCTTGGTTATTCGATCACCGTGGTGAATATAATCAGAACCAAAACGGCCCTTCACACACAAACGACTTTCATTAGCTGGGCCATTGCGGCCATCAACGTAAACAATACGCTCATTTTTAACATGGTAAGTTAGCTGACAACCTACTCCACAATACTGGCATACGCTGTCTACTTTGCGATCAAAGTCTGCACTGTCGCCCTTGCCTTCTTCACTGGTTACAGTAGAAGGCATTAAAGCGCCGGTAGGACAAGCCTGTACACATTCACCACAAGTAACACAGGTAGAATCGCCCATAGGGTCATCAAAGTCGAACACAACCTTAGAAGCTGAACCACGGTTAGCCATACCAATAACGTCGTTCACTTGAACTTCGCGGCAAGCAACCACACACAAGTTACAGTTAATGCAAGATTGTAGGTTTACACGCATCGCCTTACTGCTGTTATCTGCACAAGGCTTAATGGATTCGTCAAAACGAGCTTCAGTAGCATCTACGGCCAATAAATCGGCCATAGCCCAAAAATGTGAGCTCTTGTCTGGTGACTCTTCACGTTCAGGCTGGTCTGTAGCTAATAGCTCCAATACCATTTTACGTGAAACTTGAGCACGCTCAGATGTAGCGCTGGTAACAACCATGCCTTCAGTAGGTGGGCGCAAGCAAGAAGGGGCCAATACACGCTCGCCTTCAATTTCTACCATACATACCCGGCAGTTGCCGTCTGCTCGATAGCCAGGCTCTGGCTTGTAGCATAGGTGAGGTATGGTTTCACCCATACGCTTAGCAACTTGCCAAATACTCTCGCCTGCTTTAGCCGTTACTTTTTCACCATCGAGGGTGAAATTGATAATATCTTGGCTCATGTTATGTCTCCCGCACTTACTACTGGTTTAGCACTGGCGGCCAGATCGGTAGCGATCAAGTTAGCGTCAAAATATTTAAATACAGTGTTAACTGGGTTGGCAGCCGCTTGGCCTAAACCACAGATTGAAGCATCACACATAGCCTGACCTAATTCGGCCATTAACACTTGATCCCAATCAGGGCGTTGCAGCAATTTCACCATTTTCTCTGTGCCTACGCGGCAAGGCGTACATTGGCCACAACTTTCGTCTTCAAAGAACTTAAGTAAGTTCACAACCACATCACGCATGTTGTCATGGTCTGACAATACCATTACAGCGGCAGAACCAATGAAGCAACCGTATGCCTGAAGGGTACCAAAATCTAATGGGATGTCGGCCATGCCTGCTGGCAAGATACCGCCTGACGCACCACCTGGAAGGTAACCTTTGAAGGTGTGGCCATCGGCCATGCCACCACAGTATTCATCCATCAATTCCTGCATGGTAATACCGGCTGGCGCTAACTTAACACCTGGGTTGTTAACACGGCCAGAAACAGAGAAGCTACGCAAACCTTGTGAACCATTACGACCTTGGCTTGAGAACCATTCAGCGCCTTTGTCCATTAAGGTACGGATCCAATACACAGTTTCAATGTTATTAACCAAAGTAGGACGATTAAACAAGCCCACCTGAGCCACAAAAGGAGGACGATGGCGAGGTAAGCCAGGCTTTCCTTCTAAAGATTCGATCATGGCCGATTCTTCACCACAAATGTAAGCGCCAGCACCACGTCGTAAGTGGATACCGCCAGCAGGAGCTAAGCCAGCAGCTTCTATTTTAGCAATTTCGATTTGTAAAATTTCACGAGATGCTGGGTATTCATCACGTAGGTAGATGTAGGCGGCTTCAGCCTCTACAGCCCAAGCACTAATCAACGCACCTTCAATAAAACGGTGTGGATCAGTCTCTAAATACATACGGTCTTTAAAGGTACCTGGCTCGCCTTCGTCACCGTTAATAGCAAGGTAACGTGGCTTAGGCTCTTGGCGTACAAATTTCCACTTCATGTGAGTTGGGAAACCTGCACCACCTAAACCCTTCAGGTTGGCATCAGCCAATACTTTTTGAATGTCTTCCCAGCTGTAATCACCCGCTAGGCACTTTTTCAGCAGCGCATAACCGCCGTCTGCTACATAGGCATCATAAGCAATGTAGTCTGGAATATCTGCGTGGAAATGCTTTGCGTCTATAGTAGCTACAACTTTAGCAACGTCTGCGTGGTCTACATGGTGATGACCAACTTCGGCAACAGGTGCAGTATCGCAACGCCCCATGCACGGGGCGCTTAAAATACGTACTTGTGTAGGGTCTGTACCAGCCTCTAGTGCAGCTTTTAACTGCTGCGCACCAGCAAGCTGACAACTTAAACTGTCACATACACGTACGGTAACGGCCACAGGTGGCTGCTCTCCTTCTTTAACAATATCAAAATGCGCATAGAAAGAAGCACATTCATACACTTCAGCCATTGGGATATTCATCTCATGGGCTAAGGCGGCAAGGTTTGCTGCAGAAAGGTAACCAAAGTTATCTTGAATTAAGTGTAAATACTCAATGAGCATGTCACGTTTAATCGGTTGATCACCGATCAACTCACGCAATTCAGCTAACGTATCTAGGTTAACTTGACGTCCACGTAGGTGGATTCGAGATTTATTGCGGCCGGCGCCTGGGTGTAAACGCACCACATTGTCTTGGTTATTATCAGCAGACATGTTGTTCTCTGTTTTGACTTAATTTCAAGGTCTTATGAGGAAAACCACCTCATAAATACGCAGTTATAACGCGTGTTAGGATACCATTTTTTAACCAAACTAGTATCTCAGCGCTGGAAATTACCGCATATCTGAAAACGACACTGCTGCTACACAATGGCCCTAAATATTCTTTCCTCTAACCTAGCCTCTATCAACCTTATCGTACAAAAAAAGCGGCAACCCATTTCTGGCACAATTAATGCATCAACATTTATGTGTCAATAAAACCCCATAAATTAGCAACATTGAGGATTAAACCATGAACAAAACAGACCTAGTGTTCATCGATGCGCGCATCGACCTAGAATTAGAGCGCTTAGAGAAATTATTGCTTTTGCGCCGCAAGCTGAAGCAAGAACTCAGCCCAAGCAACCAAGATCAGTATAGCAACAGAATTGCTTCTGGGATTAGTGGGTAATCCCCCCATTATTATTAACTTCCCGACAGGCCGTTGACGGACTACGTTCCAATTGACGTGTAATTGCTCGGATGCTGTCTCCACTTGCGAGCCCACGAGTGATTGTTTCTCGGTCTCGAATAGTCAAAGAGTTGATAGACCTTGAACGTAGGCGCGGCCTAATCCCACCATGGTATTGCAAGTATGAAAAAATAGTGGCTGGTGGCTTTGTTAAAAGTTTAGAAATATTGGCCATTGGATCTCCCGCTTTCCACAAGTGCCAGATAGTTTCCTTCATTTTATAGGTCATCAGATTTGGATGCTTCATGTTTACACTCCGTTTTATTTAGGAGTGTTGCAGTGACCGGTTGAATCCGTCTCGTTATTTATCGGGGGATTACCAGTGCACTTATTCAATAAACTCGCTAGCCGTAACAGACGACTATGTGAACAACTATCTAAATCTATTGTTGGTAAATACGGTATACTAACGCCTCGAATATTTATTGAGTTATGCCGCCGTGTCTTTTGTCGATTTACTGCTGGATGAAGAGCTACTTCTCGCTCTTGCTGAACATGAGTTCACCCAGCCTACAGCCATTCAACAGCAAGCTATCCCTCCTCTTCTTGAAGGCTCCAACGTACTGGCCTCAGCTCCTACTGGCACGGGTAAAACCCTCGCTTTTGTGCTGCCTGCATTACAACATATTTTAGACACACCAAGGCAAGAAGCCGGCACCCCTAAAGTGCTTATTCTTAGCCCCACCCGCGAACTAGCTCGCCAAACATATGATCAAATTGAGCAATTAATTGCTCACAACCATTTGAAGAGCTGTCTTATTGTGGGTGGTGTGCCTTTTGGCATGCAAAAAGCCATGGTAGCGCAAACCATAGACATTCTTGTGGCTACCCCTGGGCGCTTGCTAGAAATTGAAGAGCATATGGCTCTCGACTTATCCCTAGTGACTGTATTTGTAATAGACGAAGCAGATCGCATGCTAGATTTAGGCTTTATTCAAGCCATTCACCAAATCTCAGACATGCTACCCCTTGAACGACAAACATCCATGTTCTCTGCCACTTTAGAAGGCGACAAGGTGCAAGCTTTTGCCCACGACCTCCTTTCAGAGAACGTTGTACAAGTAGCCGTAGAAGCACCACGCCACGTAGCTAAAAATATTATTCAAGCGGTATACCAAGCAGATAACGAACTACACAAAGAACACTTGCTTAAAGCCTTGTTACGCCAACATGAAGTTAAGCAAGCCATTGTTTTTGTAAACAGTAAAAAGCAGGTAGACACTTGGCTTAAAGTGATTCGCACCTTAGGTATTCAGTGTACTGGCTTACATGGTGACTTACGCCAAAGTGATCGTAACCAACAAATTAAAGACATGCGCCGTGGCCGAACCAAAGTAATGGTAGCTACCGACGTTATGGCCCGTGGCGTTGACTTACCCGGCCTAACCCACGTGATTAACGTACACATGCCAGAAAAAGCAGACAGCTATGTTCACCGTGCAGGCCGTACTGGCCGCGATGGTAACGACGGTAGTGTTTGGTCTATTGTAGACGCTATGGCTTGGCCAAACTGAGGCCGTATTGAGCGCTATATAGGCAACAGTATTGCGCGGCAAGTATTCCCAGGATTTTCCCCTAAAAAGGATGAGCCCGAGGTACTGAAAAAGATCAAAGCTAAAAAGCCAAAGGTATCTAAATCAGACAAAGCTAAGGCCGTGAAAGCCAAAGCAAAAAAGGACAAAAAGTACAAAGACTCCAAACCTACTAAGTCTTAGGTTGTATAGTTTACATGCACCTTTAGCCCGCAGCCTCGCTGCGGCTAAAGGCTGTAAGCATTGCCTGCAATGCAGCCGCTGTAGTGTCTTCCGCCTGCGCTATACCATGCAACACCCCACCATTTACCCGCACTTCCATACCCGCCAATGCTTGCGCATCAGTGCCGCTAGCTAGCGCATGCTGATCAAATTGAGTTACTTCTAAAACACACCCGTAATGTACACTTAAAGAATCACTTAATGCTTCCAAGGCACCTGCACCATGCCCAGATAGTAGCGTTTCTCCCACCTTAAAACTTGCCCTAATTTCTTGCCCATTAGCCTGTATGCCATAATCATGTAACTGCCATGCGGTAACCACCTCTACAAAATGAGCTTGATATAAGGCTTTAATTTTCTCCGATGACACTTCTAACCCAGTAGCTTCTGTAGCTTTTTGCACCACACCACTTACTGCAGGATGTATCCATTTAGGTAATTCAATGTCATAGTCTCGCTCTAACACTAGAGCCACACCACCTTTTCCGCTTTGGCTATTAATACGCACAACCGCTTCATATTCGCGGCCAATGTCCCGTGGATCGATAGGCAAATAAGCCACATCCCAGTGAGACTTATTTTGTTTTTTATGAAACGCTACAGACTTACGAATGGCATCCTGATGACTACCAGAAAACGCAGTATAAACAAGCTCACCAGCCCATGGGTGGCGTGGTGATACGGCAATCTCAGTACAGCTCTCTACCACTTCAATAATTTCTAATACGTTGCCTAAGTCTAGGGTTGGATCAATACCTTGGGAATACAAGTTCATAGCCATGGTAATCACGTCCATATTACCTGTGCGCTCACCATTACCCATCAACGTGCCTTCAACACGATCAGCACCCGCTAATATTCCTAGCTCAGCTGCAGCAACCGCACACCCTCGGTCATTGTGGGTATGAAGACTAATAGTTACCTGTGGGCGATACTGTAAATGACGGCAAAAATACTCCACCTGATCAGCAAATAGATTAGGCGTAGATAGTTCTACAGTGGATGGTAGATTAATAATCAATTCACGGCCTTCGCTTGGCAACCATTGCTCAATCACGGCATCACATACTTCCACCGCATAGTCCATTTCAGTGCCGGTAAAGCTTTCTGGTGAGTATTCAAAACCCCATTGGGTATTAGGGTAGTTTTTAGCGTATTGCTGTACCCACTTAGCACCTTGCACAGCAATGGCCTTGATGCCTGCCTCTGGCAAACCGAACACTTGCTCTCTTTGCACCTTAGAAGTGGAGTTATAAACGTGCACTATGGCTCGCTTTACACCATCTAAGGCTGCATAGGTTTTTTTAATTAACTCTTCACGAGCTGGAGTAAGTACTTGCAGCGTCACATCGTCTGGCACCTTTTTTTGCTCAATCAACATGCGTACAAAATCAAAATCTGGAACCGACGCCGATGGAAACCCTACTTCTATTTGTTTAAAACCAAGTTTTACCAACAATTCAAACATGCGTAGCTTTTGTTGCCCATTCATAGGGTTAACCAACGCCTGATTACCATCGCGCAAATCTACGCTACACCATGTAGGTGCTTGAGTGATGGCTTTGCTTGGCCATGTGCGGTCTGGCAATGGCGTGGCTTGAAAAGGCTGATACTTAAGGTGATTAAACTTGTGATCGAACATGGCGTACTCAAATGAACTAATTTGATCTAGTTTATCGCTATTAAGGCGCAATATCCTATCTGAGTTAGCGAAAACTTGACCAATTACGCAATAATTAATATCATAGTTATAATATATCGCAATTTATTTGCTAAACAACCTACTTAAGCAAACACAATGGCCACTTTAGACCGCTACGACCTTAATATATTGCGCCACCTGCAAGACAACGGCAGCCTCTCCAATCAAGACTTAGCCGAACGAGTAGGCCTTACCGCAGCGCCGTGTTCTAGGCGTGTGAAACAGCTAGAAGAAAACGGCGTAATTCGTGATCGCGTGGTACGTATAAATGACCGTTCCGTTAATCTTAATCTAACCGCTCTACTACATATCGTAATGGACAAACATATCCCTGAACGATTTGAAGAATTCGAGAAAGCCGTGGCGTTACTGCCGGAGGTGATGGAGTGTTATTTAATCACCGGCCACGAAGCTGATTACCAACTAAAAATAGTAGTACCCGACATGGATCGATACCACGACATTCTATTAGGAAAAATCACCAAAATTAAGGGCGTGAGCGGCGTAAAGTCTGCCTTTGTAATGCGCAAAGTATTAGATAGTACTGCACTGCCGTTGGGGTATGTTAGGGACTAGTTTAATGTCATTTACGCTTCATAAAAGCGTATTGAGTAATTAATTTAAAATCAATTATAGCAAGGCTATATGACCTTCACTTTACTGAACTTAGTAGCTATACCCTCTCAAACTGATTTTAAGCTTAACCTAGGCCGTGATTTTTGGCTCATGGACAAACGGTTAGCAAAGTAATGGCTCGATTTCACAGGTTTACACAACTAGTAGCGATTGTTCACCTTATCAGAATTAATTGTGATTATCTGACGTAATTTTGACCCTTGAATAACTACCCAATGAGGGCCTCCAAGTTAATGGGAAGCCTTACGCCAACTCAAAGCCTGCAAAGCACTTTCCAGTTGTTGTTGCGACCAACTCTCTTCTATCCCTTGAAGTAATAGATCACGTCCACTTAAAGGCCTTAGACTTGTGCCTGGTGCATCGCGGTCCATATTACTAGAGAACGGGTAGCTATCACTTAAAGCCGTAGCTACGGCTGATAGTTCATCGTTACTCAGCTTGGCTGTACATAGGTCGTCATAACAAGCCAGCTGCATACGTTGCTGGTCGATAGACTCCATCTGTTTACCGAATGCAGACGATATCTGTAATAAATTGGCCATACGTTCTACATCATTTGACGTATTTGCGCCTGCACCGTGCATTAACGCCGGATTAAAAAACATGCCATCCCCTTTTTCCAAAGGAACTTGCACCGAATGTTCGGCAAAGTAGGCTTTAAACTCAGGGTTACGATACAGTCCATAACCCAGTTCGTAGCGCTGAGAGAATGGTAATAACATAGTGGGGCCAGACTCTATAGGCATATCAACATGAGCCACAGCGCCTTGCAAGGTCAGCATAGCTGACATCACTTGCACGTGCAGTGGATAGCGTTGTACCTCTTCATCATTAGTGAAACCTAGATGATAATCCCGATGGGGTAGTTGGGCCAAACCTCCTGGGTGCACTAAGTTCACTTGTGAAGTGATTTGGTAATCAGGCCCTAGCCATGCTGTACACACATCAGCCAATAGGGGATTTTTGTAATAATTGATGAACGCTTTGGCATTGTTCACTGCCATTTTTTCTAAACAATTCCAAACACGGCTATTAGCACCTGACGCTGCAAAGTGATCAGCTAACTTATGCTCTGCTTGATTTTGCTCGTGCAGTAAGCCATAAAATACTTGTGTTGCAGCATCTACTACTGCCAATTGATCAAATAACTTACGGACTACAAAAACGCCTGCTCCCCGCTGCCAACATTGAACCCACTCAGCTGCAACTTCCGCCTTAGCAGTGGCATCCAAACGGCGCAATTGGTCGCCATCATAGACCGGGATATGCTTTTTAAAATCAACTGCATGGGGGTAATCCTCTAGCTTATTTTTCTGCTCTAGGCTCACCACAAAGTCGCTCATATTGGTCATGACATTGGCATCTTTTCAGTATTAAAGGAAGCTATTTCACTTACAACAACAGTGCGCTTTTGCTCTACAGACAAAAGTGCAGCTTCTGCCAAACACAAAGACTGGTATCCGTCGTCCATGCTAGGTAATGCCACATCATTGCCGTTGAGGGCTGATATAAATCGAGCCATTTCAGATTGATAGGCTTGTTCATAGCGTTCTAAGAAAAAGTGCAATGGCTTGGCCATATTAACACCTGCTTGAGTGTAGCTAGTCAGCGTGTGTTCGTTAACATTAGTAGCTGTTAACATTCCTAAACTGCCATGCACTTCAATACGCTGGTCATAACCAAAGCTAGCACGACGACTATTAGAAATTTGTGCCAACTTGCCAGATCCTGTGCGCAGCATCACTAAAGCAGTATCCACATCTCCCGCCTCGCCGATAGCACCATCAACTAAGCACGAAGCCTGTGCAGAAACTTCTACCACTTCTTCGCCTAATAAAAACCGTGCCATGTCAAAATCATGAATAGTCATATCACGAAACAAGCCACCTGATACATTGATGTATTCTACCGGCGGTGGTGCAGGATCTTTCGAAATAATGCTGACCATTTCTACTTCACCTATTTCACCCGCCACAATACGCTGCTGCAGCAAGGCAAAGTTGGGATCAAAACGACGATTGAACGCCAGCATAGCAATAATCTTACTGGATTTAACCTTGGCCACCACCTGCTGTACCCGTGGCAAGGATAAATCGATCGGCTTTTCACAAAACACGTGTTTGCCAGAGGCCACCGCTTGCTCAATCAAATCTGCATGGGTATCGGTGGCTGAACAAACCAAAACACCATCAATTGTAGGGTCGGCAAATATTTCTTCTGGCGTCATTTGCCCACAACCAAGGGCATCACTTAAATCATCAGCGTTGGGCTGATAAGGGTCATATAACGCCACCAGCTCTGCTTCTGGATTAAGAAGAACATTGCGCCCATGTATTTTACCAATCCGCCCGGCACCTAATAATGCTAGTTTAACCATTGTATCCACCACTTAATCTATAATTGAGTAACCTGCATTTAACGCAGCCCGCTGCAATGCTTTGTAGCCCATACATGCATATTCATAGGGGTTAGCTTTAGCAGGGTCTTGCTCTGCCTCAACGATGACCCAACCTTCGTATTTTTTCTCAGCGAGTGCTTGCATAAAGCGGCCATAGTCAATCATGCCGTCACCAGGCACGGTAAATACGCCACGAAGAACACAATCAAGGAATGAGTCTTTACTGGGGTCTACTGTGGCCATAATTTCCTGACGGATATCTTTAGCATGCACATGGTTAATGCGATGGCCATAACGCTCCACCACTGCCAATAAGTCACCACCACCAAACACCAAATGCCCAGTATCTACCAATAGACCCACAGCATCACCAGTATTTTGCATCACCAAGTCTAGCTCACGCTCAGTTTCAACACCGGTACCCATATGATGATGAAATGACAGTGGCACACCTTCGCTGGCACAATATTCTGCTACTTTGGTAAGGCGCTCGCCATAAGCTGCAAAATCGGCTTCTGGGAGAATGGGTTTATTACACAAAGGGGCATTACGTATATTTTGTACGGTTGCCCATGTCTCTCCATACACCAAAACTGCCGCGCCTAGATCGCGAAACAGCTCTAGTTGGGGCCGTATTTTTTCAATTTCTTGCTCGGCACTGATACTTAATAGCTGACCAGAATACCAGCCTGACACTAGTTTCAAATCATGTTGTTTGAGCACTTTTTTAAGACTGATTGCATCCTTAGGGAACTTGCCACCCGTTTCTGTACCTGTAAAACCTGCTAAACGGGTTTCACGCAAACAGGTTTCTAACGACGTTTCTCCACCTAATTCTGGCAAATCATCATTGCTCCAAGAAATGGGGGACATTCCAAATTTTAAATTCATTAGTGTATCTCTAGCTGTTCTAGTTCTTTTCCAGCATCCATTCGTGTGCTGGGTCATTATAAAAATGCCATTCCCTAATGGGGCCAGCCATAACATTGAGGTAGTACCCAGTATAACCATGAGGCACCCCTACAGGGTGATAACCTTTGGGCACTAGAACCACATCCCTATCCTCCGCCGAAAGGGTCTCATCTAAGCTACGATCATCTGTATAAACACGTTGGTGGGCATACCCAGACGCAGGGTTTAATCGATGATAATAAGTTTCTTCTAGTAAAGTTTCCTCAGGACTCGCATCGCGATCATGTTTGTGTGGCGGGTAAGATGACCAATGGCCTGAAGGCGTAATCACCTCTACCACCAACAGGCCGTCAGCGGCCTCGGTTTCTGGCAATATGTTGCGCACATGGCGGGTATTAGTGCCTTGCCCTCTAGTTTCTTGAGACATGGTGGCAACATCTATGAGTCGCGCTGAACCACTATTACCTTGCCCAGGCGCGCTACACACAGCCACTTCAATACCATCCAGAGCCAGAATATCAACTGTCTCCCCTGCCGGTACATACACAGCACCGGGAGGTTGGTCAACAAATACACTTTCTCGGCCACCCACATCGGTCCAACTTTGTAGACCCACAGAAATATTGGCAGTACCTGTCAATATAACAATACACAGTTCGCGCCCTTCCTGCTGGCACTGTAAGGTGTCACCAGCTGCCAAATCGTGTACCGCAAAACCCACATATTTCCAGCTGGCAGACTGAGGTGTGATCTGGTGCACTTGGGTAGTATCTGATGGTTTAATTAGTAGCTTAGACATGATTTAGTACCCTCGTTCTGCAATACGTTTTGCCGTCCACTCTTGGTGTTTGGCGATCACTTCTTCTCGGGTTGACACTTCTGGCACCTCCACTTCCCAATATGCTCCACCTGGTGAGCAATGTAGCGGATCTGTATCGATCACAACTACACTCACACCTGGTCGCTGCCTAGCATCGTGTACAGCGTTTTTCAGCTCGCCTGTAGTGGTAACATGGTCGGCATGGGCACCCATAGAACGGGCATGACCTGCAAAATCAATTTGCGCCAAACCTTTGTTGTAGGTGTCTTGTAGTAGATTATTGAAGTTAGCGCCACCAGTAGCCATCTGTAGCCTATTGATACAACTAAAACCTCTGTTGTCTAGCACCACAATCGTTAACTGTAAACCCATGCTCACGGCGGTAGCCACGTCAGAGTTCATCATCATGTAGGAGCCGTCTCCCACCATAACCACTACCTCACGATCAGGACATGCCAATTTAGCCCCCACGCCACCACAAATTTCGTAACCCATACAGGAGTAACCATACTCCACATGATACCCACCCACTTGCTCTGCACGCCAATGCTTGTGCAACTCTGATGGCAGACTACCAGCCGCAGCAACCACCACCGCATTAGTATCAACACTTGTATTTACGGCAGCAATCACCTGCGCATCTGACGGCATGGTGTGCTGGTCATCAGCAGGAAAAACACCTTCACATACTTTATTCCAAGTAGCGATGCCATCCTCTACTCTTTGCTGCCACGCGACTGGTGTAACATAGTTGCCCAACTGGGAAGATAGTGCTTGCAGGCCTAATTTGGCATCACTTAACAAACTTTGAGCGCGATATTTCACCGCATCTATGGGTTGCACATTGAGCTGAATCACTTGGCCCTTAAATAAGGTATTTGAACCTGAGATAAAGTCTTGTAAGCGAGTACCTACGGCCAAGATCACGTCCGCATTAGCGGCTAAATCATTAGCACTGTCTACCCCTGTCACACCCACTGCCCCAGCATTTAAAGGGTCACTCGCAAGCATTGATGACTTACCCGCTTGGGTTTCAACCACTGGAATTTGATGGCGCTTGGCAAACGCTTGTAATGCGCCTTCGGCAAAGGAGTAACGCACACCACCGCCAGCCACAATAACAGGTTGCTTGGCAGCCAATAACAGTTGCACAGCTTGTGCCAATTCATACTGGTCTGCACCTTGACGGCGGAGTCGCCATACCCGCTTTTCGAATAGGTATTCAGGGTAGTCAAAAGCTAACGATTGCACATCTTGACAGATGCTAAGGGTGGCAGGGCCACATAAAGCTGGGTCGGTCAGCGCTACCATGGCCCTAGGTAAGGCTTGAATCAACTGTTCTGGACGCGTGATACGATGAAAGTAACGGCTTACAGGGCGCAGCGTATCATTCACTGTAGCACTGCCATCAGCAAAATTTTCGGTTTGCTGCAGTACTGGGTCTGGCTGACCAGAAGCAAATACATCGCCTGGCACTAGCAACACTGGTAGTCGGTTAACATAGGCCACCCCAGCAGCGGTGACTAAGTTAGTGGCACCTGGGCCGATAGAGGTAGTCGCCACCATTACTTGTTGACGCTGACGAGCCTTAGCAAACGCAATAGCAGCCAAGGCCATAGATTGTTCATTATGTCCCCGATAGGTGGGCAACTGTTGTTTCACTTGATACAGGGCTTCGCCTATACCTGCAACGTTACCATGGCCAAATATGGCCCACACCCCGGCAAACAAAGGTAATTCGGTTCCATCATCCTGCATCATATACTGACTGACCAAGAATCGAACTAAAGCCTGGGCGGTGGTTAGCCGGACTGTTTTTATACTTGTTGACATAGCTATGTACTCTTCTTCTTTATTGCTTAAGTGCTTGGGCATCATCCCACGCAGTAATGATTAATCGGTATTTATGGGCCATTAAAACGACGGCCTGTGCATCATCAATTTCTCCTTGAAACCAAGCCTGAGCAGCTTCAGCAAACAACGTTCGACCAATGGCAAACCCTTTCACCCAGGGCTGTTTAGCAGCTGCACAGAAAGCTTCACTTATGTTTTCTACAGTACTGTTTAAACCTAAAACTATAATGCCTTGACTATAGATATCATTTTTATCAATCACACTACCCGCTTTTTTCCAGTAGTCATCAGTTAAGGCAGGTTCTAGCTTCCACCAATCGGGTTTTACGCCTAAGTCATAAAAGTGCTGCATGATGGGTGCCACTTGCTCAAATGCAGGCTTATTGCCATTTCTAGCAGTAATAATTTCTAATAACCATTGATGCCCCGTAAAGCGACAAGCCTGGTCTAATTGCAGCATCAACATCTCATGATGCTGGCGAGTTGTAGCGTCATCATCTAATCGGTATGGGCACAAAACTTTAACCGTTTGGTTAAGGGGCCAATCACTCAAGTGTTGCACTATGTCGCCATCAGCCTCAAGTTGCAGTGGAAACTCTCCAGACACTTCTATCGGCCGGCCTACCCATGCACCACTACTCGTTATTTGGTGCAAGCCTGCACGGCCAGTGCGATCATCCACCAACATCCCAACACCGCTATCTTGCCCAGCTTCTTGCTGTACTGCTTGTACCGCTAACTGCTTAAATTTGGCAATATCAGCCAATGATTTACCCGTCTCCTTAGCCCAACTGATGAACTGATGACGATGGTCGATAGCAAATGCAATGACGCGTTGATGTTGTTTATTACGATTGGTTGTGCGGTGAATATGACTCAATACAGAATCAAAGCGCAACGCTTGATGCTCACTACCATGCTCTAGAAAGTAGGCTAATTCCTGCCATGAAGGTATCGCTGGTGAACAACCATGGCGAGACACAGCAAAAGCACCACACGCATTAGCATAGGCGCAACTGGTGGACCAATCTTCACCTCCTAACCAGCCACGCAACAACCCTGACATAAAGGCGTCGCCAGCGCCCAGCACATTAAACACTTCAACTTTAAAACCTGGCCCTTCAGTACCTGAATGCCAACCATTGATGTCACCGTCAAACACCCTACAGCCTTGTGCCCCGCGTTTACACACTAACGTGGCCATAGACATAGACCGTACAATTGCTAAAGCTTGCAAACTATCTTCTGTGCCAGCCGCAATATGAAATTCTTCTTCAGTGCCTACAATAAGGTCTATATCTGGCAAGAATGTTTGTAGATGTTTACTCACCTTACCATCAGCTATAAAACGGCTTTCGCCGTCACCATGGCCAGCTAATCCCCAAAGGTTAGGGCGATAATCAATGTCTAATATTACTAGGGTATTATGTTTTTTAGCCAAGGCGATGGCTTTACGACTGGCCGCAGCCACAGTTGGCGTACTTAAGTGAGTGCCTGAAAGCAGTAAAGCCCGGCTTGAAGCAATGAGGCCCTCATCTATATCGGCTTCACATAAAGCCATATCAGCGCAGTTTTCCCGATAAAAGATAAGCGGAAAGTGGTCTTCGTCCTGAATGCCTAAAATAACCAAAGCAGATAACCGATGTTGGTCTGTTTTAACACCTTGAACATCTACACCTTCAGCTTGCATGGTTTCGCGTATAAAGCGCCCCATGTGTTCATTGCCGACTCGGGTAATCATGCCCGACTTCAACCCCAAGCGTGCTGTACCAATGGCCGTATTTGCAGGGCTGCCCCCCACATACTTAGCAAAACCAGCCATATTTTCTAGGCGACCACCAACTTGTTGACCATAAAGGTCAACGCCAGCACGACCAAGACAAACTAAATCTAAACTTTTTTGTTCCATATCAACACCAAAAAGGAATATAAGTTCCAGTTTTATGAATAAAAAATGCAGGGGTTGGGCGACTATTGACCTTCAGTGCGCCTTTTTCCAGCTTCAACAGCTAAGCACAATGCTAAGCACATAGTGGCCGAAAGACCCCGAAAACCACTCACTTCTTGCTCCAACACTTCAAGGTGCAAATCGTCAACCTGGGCTATTGGACTTAAGGTGGAATCTGTCAAGGCGACCACTTTAACGCCCGCCTTGAGGCAAATATCCACCAGCTCTCGTGTGTTCGCTGTATAAGGGCTAAAACTTATAGCTAGCAGCAATTCATCGGGCTGGATCATGCGGGTTTTGTCGGCCATAGCACTGGCCATGCCATCTAACACTACTGCTTGCATGCCCAACTTAACAAAGGTGTAATGAAGGTAAGTAACAACAGGTTCAGCACGACCTTGGCCAGCCAGGTATATAGTGCGCGCTGCAGCTATTTGTGCACTTGCTGCATGGATAGCTTGGCCATCTGCTTGCTCCTCAAGGCGTGTAATAGAAGCACGAGCTGCCTGACTAAACTGATGTAAAACTGTTTCTTCAAACTCACTAGGTGGCGCTAGCTCAGTGAGTCTCTGAGAATAAGGCTGAGGCACATGGCGCATACTTTCCTGGAATACAGACTGCATATCTGTAAACCCTTCATAACCAATGGACTTAGCAAACCTAACCATTGTAGAAGGAGTGACTTGTGCTTGTGCACTAATAACTGCCACCGTGTTCAGGGCAATCACTTCAGGGTTGTGTAATGCGAATACAGCCACGTTTTGCAAGCGCTTGGGTAAGGAACGGTAGTGGTCCTGTAACCAAGGCTTAAGCTGGCTGTATACCCTAGGTGGCTGTGACGCCTCAAATGCTGTCATAGGTTTTCTCGTAATAGTAGGCTGGAACATACAATTTTCTATTTTCTAGTTACATTAATGCTAAACCCCACACTGTGGGCAGTATACGTGCACAATTTCAATTTTGGAATATTTATTTCAAAAAAAATATATTGAAATTTATTTTTTAGAATGGTACAAATGGCAGGTCTTCAGATTTGTGACCGTGCAACTATCCTAGGTGTGCTGCAAACCGATGACTGGTTCTACTTAAATGCTAATTATAGCAACCATGGGCCCAGGCCCAAATTAAATATCGATTGGCAGTTTAACCAATCATTGGAGAATAATAATGAAAACCACAAATTTGTTTGCAGCTACAGCGTTATCTGTAGTTATGGCTACCGGTGCAAATGCTGCAACCATTGGATATTTAAGCTCAAACTTTGACGACAACTTTCTAACCTTAATGCGTGAAGCAGCCAAGGCACACACTGAAGAAAGAGGTCACACTTTCCAAATAGAAGACGCCCGTGAAGATGTAGGCACCCAATTAAGCCAAGTGCAAAACTTCATCGCTTCTGGTGTTGATGCCCTTGTAGTTACTGCTGTAAGTGCTGCAGCAACCCCACAGATGACCAAAATGGCTAATGCAGCCGGCATCCCCATTGTGTATGTAAACCGCATGCCAGCTGACTCAGCTAGCTTAGGTGGTACCAGCACGTTTGTAGGTTCTAATGAAACTTGGTCTGGTACCCTAGCCGCATTCGAGCTTTGTAACCTAGCTGGAGGCACAGGCACTGCAGTAATGCTGCAAGGCATCTTGTCAAACGAAGCGGCTGTAACTCGTTCAAAAGACTTTGAAGAAGTGTTAGCGCTGTCTATGTGTAATGGCATTAAGTTAGAAGCCGTAGAAGTAGGTAGCTGGCAGCGTTCTAAAGGTAACGACATTGTTTCTAACTGGTTAAGTTCTGGTATGAAGATTGATATTGTATTTGCTAACAATGATGAGATGGGCCTAGGTGCCGTTCAAGCTTTCAAAAATGCTGGTATCAGCATGGATGATGTCCTTATCGGTAGTGTAGACGCAACTGCTGACGCACTAGCGTCAATGAAAGCAGGTGACTTGGATGTAACGGTATTCCAGAACGCTGCTGGTCAAGCAACAGGTGGAATCGACGCTGCAATCGCTGCAATTAACGGTGAGTCTCTACCTAACGCGATTACTATTCCGTTTGAATTGGTAACTCCTGAAAACATGGCAGACTACATGGGTGCTAACTAAACCTTATTAGATTAGTAACCAAAAAACCTCCGGATTTACTCTGGAGGTTTTTAGTTATACCTTTAATTTTTTAGCTTACAGTGCCTTGAGAGAACACCATGAACAACCAAGACGACATCATTCTACGCACCGACAATCTCACCAAACGTTATGGCGGCGTGCATGCGTTAGAAGAAGCCAACTTCACTCTCAAAAAAGGTGAACACGTTGCTATAGTAGGCGACAATGGTGCAGGAAAATCTACTTTTGTGCGCCAAATTACTGGGGTAGAACAGCCCACTTCAGGTGATATTTTTTTCGAAGGCAAACGTGTGGAATTTAACTCGCCGTTAGAGGCCCGGGAAGCAGGCATAGAGTCTGTATTTCAAGACTTAGCCTTATGTAATGATTTAGACGTTCCTTCAAACCTATTTTTAGGCCGTGAAGAGTTACTCTTTAAGTTCGGACCATTTAGCATCCTTGATGAAAAGAAAATGATGCGAAAAGCCAAGGAAGTATTGGAAAGAACGGCAATTAAGATCCCCAATTTAAGTAACCACGTGGGCGACATGTCCGGTGGTCAGCGCCAGTGTGTGGCTATTAGCCGCTCTGCTAGCTTTGCATCCAAACTCATTATTATGGATGAACCCACCGCAGCTCTCGGTGTGCAGGAAACGACTCAGGTAGAAAACATTATTCGCAGTTTAAAAGACCAAGGTGTGCCGCTCATTCTCATCAGTCACAATCTACGCCAAGTATTTAATTTAGTTGATAAAATCTGGGTCTTTCGTCGCGGACGCATAGTCGGTGAAGTGATTGCCTCTGAGACTGACGGTAATGAAATTGTTTCCATGATTACCGGCATGCAGGGCGGTGTTCACGAAAAAGCCAGCTACATTTAAGAGGTCATCATGTTTAAGCGAGAAAACCTCCCCGCTGAGGCTAGCATTTTTGCTGTTTTTGTTGGCATAGCGGTATTATTTGAAGTGCTCGGTTGGCTATTTATAGGTAAAAGTTTTTTGGGCAATGTACAACGCCTAGAAATAATTATTTTGCAGGTTTCTATCTTCGGCATAATAGCCGTAGGAGTAACGCAAGTTATTATTACCTCAGGCATAGACCTTTCTGGTGGCGCTGTATTGGCACTATCAGCAATGGTTGCTGCGAGTTTCGCACAATCAGTAGACGCCTTTGCGCCCATCTTTCCACAATTTTTAGGTTTACCTATTATTATTCCTATCGCTGTAGGTTTAGCGGTGGGTGCTGCTTGTGGCTGGGTTAACGGCTCTATTACCGCCTATACAGGCATCCCTCCCTTTATCGCTACCTTAGGCATGTTAGTCACTGCGCGCGCTGTTGCTGTCATTTACACTGAAGGTCAGCCAGTGTATTCATTGTCTGATTCTTTTACTGTCATAGGATCTGGGGCCTGGCCCGTATTAGTATTTTTTGTGGTGGCGGTGGTCTTCCACCTTGTGTTGAAGCATACCGTATATGGTAAACACACCTACGCCATAGGTTCTAACGAAAAGGCAGCTCGGGTTGCTGGCATTAATGTGCGTAGACACAAAATAATGGTGTATACCATTGCTGGATCCTTGTCAGGATTAGCTGGGGTGGTCATGTGTGCTCGGGCTACTATCGCTCAATCAGGCATGGGAACTATGTATGAATTGGATGCTATCTCTGCGGTAGTGATCGGTGGTACCTCTTTATTTGGTGGCCGTGGACGCATTTCTGGTACTGTTATTGGTGTGTGTATTTTAGGTGTTATTACATCTGGCTTCACCTTTTTGCGCATAGACTTCTACTATCAAGAAATTGTTAAAGGCATGATTATTGTTGGTGCTGTAATGCTTGATCAACGCCGCCAAGCCAAACAACGCTCCCGCTCATAACAAGGACATTATCATGACTTCTTCTTCATCCACGGGTGGCTACAAGACCGAAAAAAGCTGGAGAGACTGGCTCCCTAAGGACATCAGCATTTTAATGGTACTGCTTGGCACTGCCCTTATTTTTGAAATCCTTGGCTGGTTTATTGCTGGTCAAAGTTTTATTTTTAACACTCAGCGCCTTACCATCATCATTTTGCAGATGTCTATTATTGGCATTATTGCCATAGGCGTTACCCAAATCATTATCATGGCTGGCATTGATCTATCGAGTGGTTCGATGCTGGCTTTTACTGGCTTGGTAGCAGCAAGCTTGGCACAAACCTCCGACTATACTCGGGCTGTCTACCCTGCCCTAACTGATATGCCTGTGTTGGTGCCCATTTTGGCTGGCATATTGATGGGGTTTGTTTTAGGGGGAGTGAACGGTGGTTTAATTGCTTATTCTGGCATCCCACCATTTATCGCCACCTTAGGCATGTTGGTTGCTGCGCGTGGGTTGGCGCGCTGGTATACCAGCGGTTCTCAGGTAAGCTTTTTTATTGACGACTACGCCATTTTAGGTAGTGGCATTATTCCAGTAATCATATTTTTAACTACCGCGATGGCGTTTCATCTATTGTTACGCTACACCCGCTACGGTCGATACACCTATGCCATTGGTTCAAATGAACAGGCAGCACGTGTGGCTGGTATCAACATCAGGGCCCATAAGTTATTGGTATATACCTTAGCTGGTGGCTTGTATGGTTTAGCTGCAGTAGTGGAAACCTCCCGCACACTTACGGCGCAGTCTGGTGCAGGTATGCTCTACGAACTAGATGCCATAGCCGCAGTGGTTATTGGCGGCACTTCACTAATGGGAGGCAAAGGACGTATTACAGGGACCATTATTGGGGTATGTATTTTGGGTGTAATCACCTCAGGCTTTACCTTTTTGGGTATTGGTTCGTTCTACACCAATATTGTTAAAGGTATTATTATCGTTGCGGCAGTGGTCGCAGACCAGTATCGCAACAACAACAACGGCAATCGTTAATTATTAATTTAACATAGTGTTAAGACATAGCCCGATAGGGGTTTAGAGACCAAGATATGAGAGAAATAGGGATAGGTGTTATTGGCACTGCTTTTATGGGTAAAGCTCACTCCATTGCATATGCTTCAGCAGGTACTGCTTTTGGTGGTAATTTGCGCCCCCGTTTAGAAATGGTATGTGATCAAAATCCACAAATTGCTGAAGCCAAGCGAGCGGAAATGGGCTTTGCCCGCTGTACTACTAATTACATGGATGTGATCAATGACCCTAAGGTGGAGTTGATTTCTATTTGTGTACCTAATTCCATCCACAAAGAAATTGCTATCGCTGCCCTAGCTGCAGGTAAGCATGTTTGGTGTGAAAAACCAATGTCAACTAACCTAGCTGACTCACAAGCGATGGTAGATGCCGCAGCAGCTAGCGAACAAAAAACCATTGTTGGTTACAACTACACTCAAAACCCTTTAGTGCACGCAGCTCGAGACATGATTAATGAAGGTGTTATTGGTAAAGTGACAGGTTTTTTTGGAGTCTACGATGTAGACAACGAAGCCGATCCAGATCGCCCGTACAGCTGGCGTATGAACCGTGAGTTGTCTGGCACTGGAGCTAATGCCGACGTCATGTGTCATCTTGTAAGCGTAGCCCACTTTATGACTGGCAGTGACATTAGCAGTGTAGTGGGTGAATACGACATTGTTTATCCCGACCGACATGACCCCAAAACCAATACCCGTAAAACGGTAGACAACGACGATGTGTGTATGGCCATTGCTCGCTTTAACAGTGGTATCAAAGGCACTTTGCGAGTAAGCCGGGTGGCTTGGGGCCGCAAGTGTGGTTTAAGCTGGGAAGTTCACGGCTCCAAGGGCATGATTCGTTTTGACCAGGAACGCCTTAACGAACTACAGCTCTTCACACCCTCTGACGACCCACGCCAACAAGGCTTCCGTACTATCCTATCGGGCCCTTATCACAAGCCATACGACGCGTTCTTGCCTAATGCTGGCCATAGCTTAGGCTATATCGATGTTAAAGCATGTGAGCTAAACCAATTGCTTACCAGCATCGACCAAGGGGGCCAAACTTGGCCATGTTTTGCTGATGGTTTGCAAATAGAAAAGGTGATGGACGCCATTGACCGTTCGGCCATGAGTGGCCAATGGACGGATGTGTAATAACATGACGGATCAGTTTCACTTGAAGCCTGAAAAGACTTGGCATGCACTGGTGCTAGGCCGTGCAGGGCTGGATTTATACCCCCATTCTGATGGTGATAAAACGCGTGATGCACAGGGCTTTAGTGCTGACATGGGTGGTTCTGGGGGCAACATTGCTGTGGCCATGGGCCGTGCTGGAGCAAAGGTGGCATTGTTATCGGCCTTGTCGGATGACCCTATCGGCCATTTTGTGCGCCAACGACTAGAGCAATACAATGTGAGTGATGAGTTGTTACAAACCAGCCAAGGCAACAGCCGCACCAGCCTTGCTATTGCCGAGGTAAGGCCTACAGATTGCGAGGTAGTGATCTACCGCAACGATGCTGCTGACTTACAATTGCAACTGACAAAGGCTATGCAAAAAGCGGTGGCTGCCAGCAACAATCTAGTCGTTACTGGCACCTCACTCATTTCAGAACCTTCACGTACAACTGCCCTAACACTTATGCAGCACGCCAAAATTAATGGGTGCACAGTATGGCTAGACTTAGATTATCGCCCGTGGAATTGGCCTAACCTAAAAACCACTCGCACTATTTATAGTCTTGCTGCCCAACATGCAGATGTAGTGGTCGGAAATGAAGAAGAGTTTGCCGTGCTTACAGAGCACTTAGAAGACTATATTGAAAAAGCTAATCTACCTACATCAGAGCACGCCTCAGCGCAAACTATTGTGCTCAAGCGTGGAGGTAATGGAGCTAGCTTATTTAGCCAAGGCCAGCGCCTTGATACCGGTGTTTATCCAGTTACTCCGCTAAAACCCTACGGTGCTGGCGATGCTTTCTTGGGCAACCTGGTGCACCACTATAATAGCCATCAAAACTGGCTAGCCGCTATTGAGTGGGGCAGCGCCGCTGCTGCTATCGTAGTGTCCCAACGCGGCTGCGCCAGTGCCATGCCCAGCGCAGAACAAATTAACCTAATGCAACAATCCACCACCATAACACCGGCTGCCAACTGGTATTAGCGACAAGTTTACTAGGAGTTATTTATGCATATCCCACCTCACAATAACCACAACAAAGCCATTGTTGACCGTGATGACGAAAAAACACCGTTATGTTATTTCAACATTGTTAAACTGACCAAAGGTGAATCGTTTACTTCAAAAGTAGAGGGTTACGAAACCTGTTTAGTGCCTGCCACTGGTAGCATTGACGTTAATGTAGCTGGTCAGCACTATGAAGCAGTCGGTAAACGCATGCACATTTGGCAAGGCGAACCAGAAGGTGTCTATGTACCTGTTGGTACCGAAGTTACTTTTATTTGTGTCAGTGACAATGCCGAAATTTTTATCTCTGGCGCTAAACATGACGAAGTTTATGAGCCCTTTGTGGTTCGTGAAAGTGACATAGACCCAGTTCAATATGGTTCTGATGACACCAAAACCCATCGCAAGATCAAACACATATTAGGTAAAGCCCAAGCAGGCAAAGTAGGCCGTTTACTGGTAAGCGAGCTATTTACTGTGGGTGCTGGAGGCTGGTCAGGATTCCCACCCCATAAACATGACACTGATACTTTACCTACAGAATCACGCCATGATGAAGTGTATAACTTTCGCTTCAATCCGGAACATGGTTTTGGTGCCCAGTTTATTACTCAAGAAGGCGAAGAAATGGGAGACGTGTACCATATTCGCAATAGCTCTACTATCCAAATAGAAAAAGGTTATCACCCGTGTGTAGCTGGCCCTGGCTACGAAATGTACTACTTCACTATTTTAGGGGGCTTGTCACAACGCCCATTACACCAAAACTTTCACCCTGAACATGTCTACCAACTGGATACTATCCCCGGTATGAAAGACATGATAAACAAGTTTAAGTAGGCTACCGTTATGCTAGTTAATTTAACAGACCTAATGCAGCCAGCCTTGAAGAATGGCTATGCTGTGCCGTGCTTTAATGTATTTGGTTATGAAGATGCGCTTGCTGTGGTAACGGCGGCAGAAGCTCGCAATGCTGGTGTTATTCTGGCCGTTAACTTAGATATGACATTATTTATGCCATTGGATCATATAATAGGGATGCTCAAGCCTTTAGCAATGAGTGCCAAGGTGCCTGTATGCTTACATTTGGATCATAATTACGATATTCCTACGGTAATCAAAGCCATAGATGCAGGCTTTACCTCGGTGATGTACGACGGTTCACAATTGCCCATTGCGGAGAACATTGCCGGGGTGAAGGAAGTTGTAGCCCATGCTAAAAAGCTGGGAGTGTCGGTGGAGGCCGAAGTGGGATCAGTGCCCTATGCCAGTGGCCGTGATCATATTAAATCTGAATTGACAGACATTAATGAAGCTATAATGATGCTAGAACAGGCTAAGCCTGATGTCATTGCAGTATCTGTAGGTAATGTACATCGCTTGGAAAATACCTTTATAGATATTGATTTCACCCGCTTTAACGAGTTGCAAGCAGCAATAAATGTACCCTTAGTGATCCATGGCACCAGCGGTGTAAAGACCACTGATATAAAGAAGCTAGCCCAGGGTAATGTATGTAAGTTCAACATAGGCACATGCCTGCGACAGCGTTTTGGCCAGTCTTTGCGCAATACCCTTGCCGCCGACCCACACTTATTTGATCGGCTGACTATAATGAAGAGTATCATTCCTGAAGTGAGTCATGAAGCCGATAAAATGATTGCTCTGCTTGGCCAATAGCTAGGTTATTAAACTAACGCAATTCAACCCACAGGAGATCCGTTTATGACGCAATTAAACGGTCTAAACAACAAAGTAGCCGTCATCACTGGGGGCACCCAAGGCCTAGGCGCTGCCACGGCGCGCCTATTTGCAGAAAGAGGCGCCAAAGGACTTATTTTGTGTGGCCGGCAAACAGACAAAGGTCTGGCCGTAGCTAAAGAGATCCAACAGCAACATCCAGCTTGTGTGGTTCACTTTGTCACTGCAGATTTAGCCGAAGTAGACTCACCCCAACGTATTATAAAAGCAGCACAAGAGCACTTTGGCCAATTGGACATACTTATCAATGTGGCTGGTCTTTCTGCCCGTGGCACGATATTAGACACTACTCCAGAGTTGTATGACCGCATAATGAACATTAATGTGCGAGCCCCTTTCTTCCTTATACAAGAAGCGGCTAAGTTAATGCGTAGCACAGGCACAGACGGTTCCATTGTGAGCATCGGCTCCATTGCTGCTTACGCAGGCGCACCTTCACTTACTGCCTACTGCACCTCCAAAGGCGGCCTTAATACCCTCACTCGTAATACTGCCCACGCCTTGATGCGTGATCGCATACGCGTTAACTGCTTAAATATTGGCTGGATGTCTAGCGACGAAGAAGATGTCATTCAGCGCAAATACCACGGCGCTGAAGATGGCTGGCAAGAAAAAGTAGGGGCTAAGCTGCCCTTTGGGCGTTTAGTAGACCCTAATGAAGTGGCACGAGCCTTGGCCTTTTTAGCCAGTGATGAATCCGGAATAATGACTGGCTCAGTGGTTAACTTTGATCAGTCCATATGGGGAGCTAGCGATGCGATGGTAGTGCCTGAGCATCGGCTGCCAGATTAACATCATCCACTTGTGAGGTTGCGTTGGCTGTTAATACCCTTCACACCCGCTTGCTGTAGCCATCCGTTTGATAATTTGACTTTTATTCCGTTTAATCTTCCCATCGCTTTCAAGCACTTTTAATGTACGGTAAAAAGTTTCGTGGGCCATGCCAATTTTCTGAGCAATATCTTTAAGTGGTAAGTCTGACTCATTATCTCTGTGAAACTCAGTAGCCAAATAGGTGAGAACTTTTTCTTTCGCGTTGTAAATACTCTTGATTTCATTAAGCATTCTTAAATCACGCACCTGAGTAGTAAGTCGTCTTAATAAGTTCATCATTAATTCGGGCTTTTCTTGCAAGATCTTTAACAATTCATTCTTAGAATAAACGGTAACCTCTGTGTTAGTTCCTGCCAACGCAGAGCAATGATAATTTTTTGAAAACAATGAAGCTTCGGCAATACTTTCTTCTGCGTACGCTACGTGAACTAAAGTCGGTGTGCCCTCAAGTGTGTCACGTATCAGTTTTATTCGACCTTTTTTCACACTATAGATGTTTTTAACAGCATCGCCTTGAGTAAAAAGATGCTCTCCAGTTTTTAGATGGATAGTCTTTGAGCTTAAAACATTTTGTAACTCACTATAAATCATGGCTTAGCATTCTCCGCGAATTATTTTATAGATATATGATTTGAATCATATAGCTGGCAAATCATCAGCCCCTATAATTAATCTAGTTATTAATCAAACTTATGGAAATATTAAATGACGTTGAATAAAAAAGTTATATACACAGCTATTGCTGTTGCAGCAGTAGCAATCATAATTGTTATCTTGTCACAAAAGCAAAAAACAATGAATTATACGAGTGGCATGGAACATTCTAGTGATATGAATCATAGTATAAATTCAGCAGACCACACAATTACTAGAAACTCTAATTCCGTATTGTCTGAAGCTGGAACAGATCCATTTGCTGTAATACAGGAGGCAATCGCTTTACTTGAGGCAAATTCTGATACTGATTGGTCAGCCGTAAATATTGAAGCCTTAAGGTCGCATTTGGTTGAAATGCAAGATATGACACTCAATGTCACTGTAGAACAACAACCTATTAACTTAGGCTTTATGGCCGTTATAACGCCTACAACAAATCGAGCAGTGCAGTCCATGATTCGAGTATTATCTGCACATCCCAGTCAAATGAAAATTGAGACTGGTTGGGACATGACGGTCACCAACAATAATGGTATTTTTACAATTACAGTTACCACTGATCAATTATTAGATGTTGATAAGATAAGGGGATTGGGCTATATCGGAATCATGGCGTATGGAAAACACCATCAACCTCATCACTGGGCTATGGCGTCAGGTGAGAATCCTCATTCTGAACAGGCTATGTAGTGGTACTCTTATGAGGCCTATCGGCACTCATAATAATTAT
>JAWUYU010000110.1:0-11678 GCA_034110645.1 Pseudomonadales bacterium | reverse complement strand
TAAATGAGCATTGGTTTGAGGGCTGCCCAAGTCATTAATGGCAACGATTTCAAAGTTTTTGTTGTAGCCATTTGGGCCACTTTCATAAATGGCGCGAACGATGTTGCGGCCAATGCGGCCAAAACCGTTGATGGCAATGCGGATGCTCATGGTGCTCTCCCTTCCTTAGTATGTTGTAATATTACTAACATTATACGGCTAAATCAATAAAATTTGCTTTAGCATGTTCCAGATATAATAAATATTTGTTAATATTACGTAATAAAGTTAAGTAAACGGATGATTATTATGAACGGCGCCCTTCACAGTAAAGTAGCTCAGGTAACCCAGGCCATTGTTGAGCGTAGTCGCGCCTCTCGTGGTGATTATTTGCAACGCATTGAGGCGGCTAAAGGCAGTAAAGTGAGTCGCTCTAACCTTTCATGCGGCAACTTGGCCCATGGGTTCGCCGCTAGCCCTGATCCAGATAAAAGTCGTTTAACCATGATGGATGAGGCCAACGTTGCTGTGGTGTCGGCCTATAATGATATGCTTTCTGCTCACCAGCCCTTTGAGCGTTACCCGCCTATTATTAAACAGGCCGTGCGGGAAATGGGTAGCGTGGCGCAATTTGCTGGTGGAGTGCCAGCTATGTGCGATGGTGTTACTCAAGGCCAGCCAGGCATGGAGCTAAGCTTGTTTAGTAGAGATGTTATTGCTATGTCTACTGCCATAGCCTTGTCTCATAACATGTTTGATGCAGTATTGTGTTTGGGTGTGTGTGACAAAATTGTGCCGGGCCTATTAATAGGCGCGCTTAGTTTTGGCCACCTTCCCGTAGTGTTCGTACCCGGAGGTCCCATGTCTTCAGGCTTACCTAATACGGAAAAGGCGCGCATTCGTCAGCTGTATGCAGAAGGTAAGGTAGGTAGAGATGAGTTATTAGCTTGCGAGTCTGAGTCGTACCATAGTGCCGGCACATGCACATTTTATGGTACCGCTAATAGCAACCAATTATTGATGGAAGTGATGGGCTTACATCTACCGGGCGCTTCTTTTGTGCCGCCCGATGGCGGGTTTCGTGATGAGCTGACACGTTATGCCTCCCAGCAGGCAGTTAGATTAACTCACCCTTCTAAACAGCAAAACCTAGCTCAAATCGTATCTGAAAAAACCATGGTTAATGCCATAGTCGCTTTATTAGCCACCGGCGGTTCCACTAATCACACCATGCATTTGATTGCTATTGCCAAGGCTGCGGGAATTATTGTTAATTGGGACGATTTTGCTGCCTTATCTAGTGTGGTGCCCAGTTTGACGCGAATTTACCCTAATGGCCAAGCCGATATTAACGTTTTTCATGGGGCTGGCGGTGTGCCTTATTTAATTAAAACCTTGTTACATGGGGGCTTTCTACACGAAGATGTAGAAACTATTATGGGCCACGGTTTGAGTCAGTATTGTCAGGAGCCAAAGTTACTATCAGGCAAACTTGTGTGGCAGCCTGCACCAGAGCAAAGTGCTGATCTTACTGTGCTGACTAGTGTTGAGGCACCTTTTTCAAAAACCGGTGGTTTGGTGACCTTGCAGGGTAATCTAGGTCGTAGTGTGGCTAAAGTGTCTGCGGTAAAGCCCGAACATTGGTTGGTAGAAGCCAAAGCTGTAGTGTTTGATACCCAGTCAGGCTTTGAGTTGGCGTTTAAACGTGGGGAGTTAGAACGGGACCTCATTGCAGTGTTACGTTTTCAAGGCCCCCAAGCTTGTGGCATGCCCGAATTACATAAATTGACCCCTTATTTGGGTGTGCTGCAAGATAGAGGCTTTAATGTGGCATTGGTCACTGACGGCCGTATGTCCGGTGCGTCGGGTAAGGTGCCTGCGGCTATACATCTATACCCCGAAGCTAAAGCTGGTGGTCTAATAAGCAAAATAGAAAACGGCGATGTATTAAGGTTAGATTGTAATACGGGGAGCTTAGAGTTACTTGTTGAGGACGAAGTGCTGCAAGCTCGGCCAGCGGCTCAACAGGCTAAAACTGTGACACACGGCATGGGTAGGGAGCTATTTTCCAACATGCGAGAGCAAGTAAATAGTGCCGAGCTAGGTGCAAGTATTTGTTTTTGATAGCGTGTTGCTATTAAAGAGACTTTGTACATATGCCTAAAACTTACTGAGTAACCGATAGGCTCAACGATGATCCTACAGCGTGAATCACGGAGATAAAATGCTACAACTAGAAAAATCCAAACACTGGCAGCGTTTGCAGCAACTAGCAGATCAATACCGCAGCCTGCATTTACGTGAGCTGTTTGCTAGAGAGGGCAATCGTTTTGAGGACTACTCTATTGAATTGCCTAATTTGCTGTTGGACTACTCGAAAAACTGTCTTACACCTGAAATTATGCAAGCGCTCTTTGGGTTGGCTCAAGATATGGATTTAGATGCTGCCATAGAGCATATGTATCAAGGTGAACGAATTAACACCACTGAAAATCGTGCAGTGTTACATACGGCGTTGCGTAATCGAAGTAACTCTCCTGTGTATGTTGATCAAACCAATGTGATGGGATTGATTAATAAAGAATTGGCGCATATGCGTGAGTTCGTTGAAAAAGTGCGTAGTGGTGAGTGGCATGGGTATTCTGGAAAGCGGATTACTGATGTGGTTAATATTGGTATTGGAGGGTCTAATTTAGGTCCGAAGATGGTGACTCAGGCGTTGCGCTCATATGCAGACTCCACCATTCGTGTGCACTTTATTTCTAACGTGGACGGAGTAGAGATTGCCGAGATTTTACGGCCACTAAAGGCTGAGCAAGTGTTGTTTGTAGTGGCGTCTAAAACCTTTACCACTAGTGAAACCATGACTAATGCTCAAACTGCACGTAATTGGCTCATGGCGTCAGCATTTGATGAACGCGCAGTACAAAAGCATTTTGTGGCGGTATCATCCAACGCTAAAGCGGTGCAGGACTTTGGCATTCATAACGAATTTATGTTCTCTATGTGGGACTGGGTGGGTGGCCGATACTCTATCTGGTCTGCCATAGGGTTACCCATTGCGTTATATCTTGGTTTTGATAAGTTTGAAGAGCTGCTAGCAGGTGCTCATGAAATGGATCTTCACTTTAGAGACACACCAGTGGCAGAAAACATGCCTACTATTATGGCTTTAGTGAGTATTTGGAATGGGCTGCTATACGGGGCCCAAAGTCATGTGATACTCCCTTATGATCAGCCTTTAGAAAGTTTTACAGACTATATTCAGCAAGTGGATATGGAGAGTAATGGTAAGCATGTGGACCGCCAAGGCAATGAAGTGGGTTATCACACTGCGTCTGTGGTGTGGGGGCAGTTAGGTATTGATGGGCAGCATGCATTCTATCAACTATTACATCAGGGTAACGTTATAGTTCCAGCCGATTTTATTGGTTCTTTGGTTAGTTCTACGCCGGTTAAAGGTCACCATGAAAACCTTATGGCTAACTTCTTTGCCCAGACAGAGGCTCTTATGAATGGCATCAGTGCTGCAGAAGTGGAGTGCCAATTGCAGGCTCAAGGCTTAGATCAGCAAGCCATTGAGAAGCTATTGCCTCATAAGGTTCATCTAGGCAATCGGCCAAGTAATACGTTGCTACTTAAGCAGGTAGACCCAATAAACTTAGGGGCACTCATTGCACTATATGAGCACAAGATATTTGCTCAAGGAGTAATATGGGATATCTGTTCTTTTGATCAATGGGGTGTGGAGTTAGGTAAAACCCTAGCTCAAGGTATCCTGCAAGAAATTGAAGGCGAGGTAGGTCACCAACATGATGATTCTACCAATGCCTTGATTGATTATTTTAAGGCTTCCCGTAGTTAGGTTTAAGCTGCACCTAACGTTGCCGCTTTCCTGGCCAATTCTTCTATAGCTTGCCAGTCTCCTTGCTCCACTAGCGCGGCAGGGGTTAGCCAAGTGCCACCCACGCACATCACGTTATTAAGGGCTAGGTAGTTCGCTGCATTGGTGGGTTTTATGCCTCCAGTAGGGCAGAACTTGAGTTCGCTAATGGGGCCTCCAATGGCTTTGAGGAAGTCTATACCGCCTACCACTGCAGCGGGGAAGAGTTTAAATCGTCGATAGCCTAGCGCCATGGCTTCCATTGCTTCGCTTACAGTGGCTATGCCTGGCAATAGTGGCACGTTACTTTGGCTGCCGTGGTGTAAAAGCTCTGCTGTAAAACCTGGACTCACTATAAAATCAGCCCCTGCTTCAATACATGCTTCATATTGTTTGGGTGTTAACACCGTGCCGGCGCCAATGATGGCCTCTGGTAAGGCTTGTTTGAGTTGTTTAATGGCGCTTAATCCGTACTCGCTGCGCAGTGTTATTTCTAATACCGTGAGCCCACCATTCACCAGTGCAGTGCCTATGGCTAATGCTTGCTCTGGGTTCTCTAATGTGAGTACAGGAATAACCGGTGCGCTAGCGCATATAGTGTCTATACGAGCGGTATTGGTTTGCATTATTTGGTTGTTGTTGCCGCTGCTGACTTGTTGGTTGGCTAAGGACATTTATGGACACCAATGAATAGTTAGTGGGGTTTGTAATATTGCAAAAATGGGCATTTTTAGAGGGTCTGCAAGAGCCATTGCCTGCTGCAATACTTGATGTTTTTCTGGGCCTTCTATGTGTAAGTGTGTGTGTTTTGCATTTAGTAGTGTGGGTGCGGTTAAGGACATGCGCTGGTGTGGAGCAGTGGGTGCCTGGGTGTCTATACACAGCTGTGACACCGGAGCAGATAAGGCGTGTTGTAGTTGTGGGCACAGAGGGAACAATGAGGCAGTGTGGCCATCGTTACCCATGCCAAGCACCAATACGTCTAGCGGCCAGTGCATTTTTTGAAGCGTTATTTGGCACATTTTTTGGCCTAGCTGAGCGCTTTTTTCACCGTTGAATAGTGGGTAAAAAGTGGCTGATTTTGCTTTATTTTCTAATAAGCTGGAACGTACTAATGCAGCGTTACTGGCTGCATTGTGCTCGCCTACCCAGCGTTCGTCGGCAAGAGTGATGTCTACTCGGTGCCAGTCTAATTGTTGCAAACTAAGCTGTTTCAACATGGCTAATGGGGTGCGGCCGCCAGAAACGGCAAGGCTGGCTCGTGGGCGGTCAGATAGCGCACGTATTAACTGCTGCGCTATATTGTTAGCCATAGAGGCAGCGAGTAGTGTTGAATTTTCGCAGTCAATCCACTGTGTGTTGTGTGGAAGGAATAGGGGTTTAGCAGTGTTCATACCATTTGTGCCCGTGTGTTTCTATCATGTGGCAGGCTTGTTGTGGCCCATTACTTCCCGCTGGATAACCTTCAAGTGGGAGTTCGGAGTTGTGCCACGCTTCGCGTATCTGGTCGCACCACTGCCAAGCAAGTTCTACTTCATCGCGACGTACAAATAAGCTTTGATTGCCCTTCAGTGCTTCTAGCAGTAGGCGCTCATAAGCGTCTGGGATGCGAGCTTGAGATTGAGTCTGAGCAAAGTCTAAGTGTAATGGGTCACGCCTAAGCTGCATGCTTTTGTCGATGCCTTGCTCTTTGGTGAGCACCTGCAAAGAAATACTTTCATAAGGTTGTAAGCGAATGACCAGTTTGTTTTTCGCAATGTTGGATTGGCTTGGGTCAAAAATGTAATGGCTGTTAGATTTATAGTGAATGATAATTTCTGTTACTTTGCTAGCCATACGCTTGCCTGTGCGCAAATAGAAAGGAGTGCCTGTCCAGCGCCAATTGGCAATTTCTACACGCAAGGCAATAAACGTTTCTGTATCGCTGTTAGTATTGGCGTCTGCCTCGTTAAGGTATCCTGGAGTAGGTTGCTGCTGAAATTGACCGTCGGTATATTGCCCCAATACTAAGTGACTGCCTATTTTTTCTTTCTCAATGGGCTTTAGCGCCCGTAATACCTTTACCTTTTCGTCGCGTATGCTGGTGGCTGTGAGTTGTGATGGTGGATCCATAGCGACCATGCATAATAGTTGAAGCAGGTGGTTCTGTACCATATCTCGCATTTGGCCGGCTTTATCAAAGTAGCCCCATCGACCCTCAATACCCACATCCTCAGCGACACTAATTTCTACATAGTCTATATGTTGGTGGTTCCATTGGCTCTCAAATAGAGGGTTAGCAAAGCGAAGAGCGATTAGGTTTTGTACGGTTTCTTTACCAAGGTAGTGGTCGATACGGAAAATTTGGCTTTCATCGAAATATAAAGCCAGTTTGTCATTAATAACCTTGGATGAGGCAAGGTCGTGGCCAATAGGCTTTTCTACCACAATACGGCTGTGCTCGTTAATGGCATTAGCGTCGTGTAAGTGTTGGCAGATATCTCTATATAGGCCTGGAGGGGTGGCCAAGTAATAGGTAATTTGTGGGTGCCATGAGGCGATTTTTTGTTCTAAATGAATATAATCTTGTGCTTGTGTGAGCTCTACTTGGCAGTAGTGTAAGCGTTGTAAAAAGCGGGAAAGAGAGCTGGCGCTCAATTGATCTGCGCCAATGTATTGGTTTAGTGTATGCTCGATAGATTGCTTGAGTTCGGTGGTGCTTATTGCGCTACGCGCCACAGCCATAATATTTAAATCTTCGCTTAAGAGTTGAGCGTGGTCGAGTTGGTACAGAGCTGGCATAAGTTTGCGAAGTGATAAGTCACCTAGCGCGCCAAACAATACAAAACTATGGCTTAATATGCCTTCAGCTGTTGCTTGATGGCCTAATGAGTTACTGTCCGACATTGTTGACGTTGCCTTCTATTGAAATTAGATCTGTAATAATACTCTTAAATTGAAATAAAAGTCACAAAAATATATTAAATGTTGGTAATATTACTTACATAAATAAATGAGCCAGATAAAATAAACATATGACAAGTAACGGCAATTTACTTCAGCGACTATCTACCCAGCAAGACCAGCTCAATAGATCTGAGCGTAAAGTCGCCAAGGTGATCGCTGCGGACCCTCAGTCGGCAACTCGTATGAGTATTGCTGCATTGGCAGAGCTAGCTCAAGTGAGTGAGCCTACGGTTAACCGTATGTGTCGTAGCTTTGGCTTAAAGGGTTATCCAGACTTTAAGCTAGAGCTAGCTCAAAGCATGGCGCGTGGCACCCCTTACGTGAGCCAAAGTGTTAATCAGAATGATACAGCTGCTCAATACACCGATAAAATATTCACTAGTACTATGGCTAGCTTAGACGCCGCTAGGCAGCAAGTGGATAGCAAGACTATTGAACGCGCGGTAGATTATTTGAGCCAAGCTCATCAGATATGCTTTTGTGGTATGGGTGCCTCTGGCGCAGTAGCTCAAGATGCGTTACATAAATTCTTCCGCTTTAATATTCCGGTAGTTGCTCATAATGATTATTTGATGATGCGTATGACAGCTGCAGCAGCTAAGCGCGGAGACGTGTTGGTACTCTTTTCGTTTACAGGGCGCACTAAAGAAATGCTGGAAGTGGCTCGTATTGGCCGTGGTGCAGGCGCTTTGGTAATTTCCATTACAGCGCCTAATTCCCCCTTAGCTCATGAATCTAGCCTTGTGTTGGATGTGCAGGCGCCAGAAGACACTGATGTGTATATGCCTATGCAATCCCGTATGATTCAACTAACGTTGATAGACGTTCTGGCCACTGGGGTTATATTGCGCCGTGGGGAAGATTTTCATAGTCACTTAAAGGCCATTAAACAAAGTTTAACGGGCACTCGATTGCCTATGGTTGAGGAATAGCAGTGAAATTTTATAAATTGGGTTTGGTGGTGTTTTTAGCCGTGAGCTTAAGTGGCTGCTTTCTTACTAAGATAGTCACTGTGCCTATGAGAGTTGTGGGTGCTGTGGCTTCTGTTGTGCCGGTCATAGGCAATGCTGTAGATGAAGGCATTGAGACTGTAGCGGATGCGGTGGACGAGATACCTTTGTAGGATGACGTGACAGTTCAAAAGGCTGGGTCTGCAGTTTATATATATTTGCTGAGTGTGCTGGTGTTTTCCATCATGGATACATCTGCGAAACACTTGAGTGGCCAAATACCTTTGCCTCAGATATTAGCTATGCGAGCGCTATTTGGCTTTATTCCAGTATTACTGTTGCTGGTTCTGGAACAGCGTAAACAAAACAACTTCACTCTTAAGTCAAACCGATTTTGGTGGCAGGTAGCTCGAGGCATAAGCGTTGCGTTGATAGTAGCTACTTTCTTTGCTGCGTTAAGCTTGCTGCCGTTTGCAGATGTGGTAGGCATTACCCTTATTGCCCCTTTATTTATGATGATTTCGGGGGTGGTGTTTTTAGGCGAGAGTTTTCGTTTAACGAACTTTTTTTGGTGTGTTTTGGGGTTGCTTGGCGTGTTGTTAATAATCCGTCCTGGGGGAGAGATGCATTCCATCATTGGGGTGTTTTTGGCTATACTTTCGGCCCTTCTTTATGCCTTAAGTGCAACGTTAACCAGAGCGTTATCGGCCTATGATTCTAGCGCTATAACCTCGCTCTATTCCAGCGTTATATTAAGCCTTTTGGTTTTGACATGGCTGGCCTTTGAGCCATGGCAGCCAATGAGTGATCTGCAGCTTTCTATTGGAGTGTTGCTTGGCATGGCGGGTGGATTAGGCAATATCTTATTGGTTGTTGCTTTTAGCTTAGGTTCAGTGTCTCGGTTAGGTGTGTTGGATTACACCGCTTACATATGGGCTTTAGTGTTTGGCTATTTACTGTTTGCAGAGCAGCCCCATAGTTGGGCCTTGGTGGGTACTTGTTTGGTTGTTTATGCCGGTTACCGAGTAACGTTTGATAGGCAATAAAAAACCGCAGTTAACCTAAGCTAATGCGGTTTTTTTTAAATGCTTTTTTAAGCTTATAGCTTCTCTAACTGAGCGCGAATTTCAGCTAGTTTTTCAGCCATTATGCGTTCTAGGTGTACTAGATTCTGAGCGATAGCTTCTTTGCTATCCACTACTTTCTTTTCTTCGTGAGCGAGCTTGTTTAACTCAGTAAGGGCGCGTAGTAAGAAAGGTGAGATTTCGCTCACTTCTTGCCATTGCTGACGACCAGAGTCTACCATTACTGTGCGGGTAGCACGGCCAAAGCGGAACTTTTTGCTACGAGGTAAAAAAGAGCCTTTTTCACGCTTGTAGTAGATTTTGAGGATATCAAAATCGCCTTCCTGGCGCAGAGTATATTTGCTGATGGATTCAAAGCTGCTGATGCCCATTTCCGTAAGCGTAGGGTGTTGAGACATAATTGTTCTCCTTAGAGATTAAAAGTTAAAATTTTCTTATGAAAATCAATGACTCAACAAATTATTGTAAGGTAGGCTCTGGCGGCCCTGCCTTGCTGGTCTGATGGTTAGTGAGTAAAAATGTAAGCAGCTACACAAACCGTCATGGGTGTGGTTTTCAGTGGACATATTGTATCTTATTGTTGATTAAAAAGTAACCAACTTATTTGTAATATTTATGCAATCTATATTATAAGAGACCTTTCACAAAGGCCTTGTTATGACTCACAAATAGCGCAAGCCTCAACAAAATCCAAACGAGTTGAAGTGCTCAATAAAACCTAAAATCATCCGATTTAAGGCCCAGTAAAGCTATTATTTGCCCTTTAGTGCCCGTTGCCCAACCTTTAGGCGCAACTGTACTGTGACAAGGTGGTCCGCCAAACTGCGTTGCTTAAGGTTTTCCTCGCCATGATATATTCCTAACCTGTTGTTTTATATCTTATAAGCGTACTTAAAAGGCTTGGGCTTTCCACATAAGCTGGTTAAATAATGTGCTGCAAAGACCTTTTATAAAAAGGTGCTTTATTATTGTTAAAACAACAGAGCAAATGCTTATTTTAGAGCTAGTCTTAGCTAGTACTTAGAAAAAACATGAACTATTTGAGTTTAGTGCAAAAGTCTCAAATTGTATTAACAAGAAAAGCGATAATCATTTCAAAAAAATGAAACAAATAAGATAAAAATTACCATAGATTAAAGGATCAATACCAAGATGAACAAGAAAAACACGCTAAATAACACCAATCTCTGGTTACTGCTCTTACTAGGCTTTGCCTTGCCCTTACAAGCGGCCTACTGGAATCCTGGCTCTCATGATGAGCTCCATACAGCACAAGCAGTAGAAAATCGTACAGGCATCGGCAGTGGCACCACTTTTGTTCCAGACCCTCATGTTTGGGTGTATACCAGCAGCTTTGCCAAACGCTATGGTATGCCAGATAGGTGGGTAGATGACTCCCTCAAAGGGGTGGAAGCCATTGCTTATAAAGTGGTAGACGAAACACATCGCACGTGTGGCTATGGCGGAAATGCTGAATCTTGCGTCCCTAGTCAAGCTTGTTTGTTTGATTTTTATATTCCTAAAAGTGCAAATTTGCCTTGGAAGGATGATCGACTGCAGGGATTTAAAGCTAAGAAAGCTTTTAGGTCCACTCATTTTTTAAGAACACAAAATCAAAAAGAATTGCGGTCGTACGACACAAATTTTAGACATGACTACAACAAATTTGCCAGCCGAGTAGGGTTTTCTAGTAGCACGTTTTTTTCAGGAAATTTTGATGTGAGAAAACAATATGGGAAACAGACTAGCTCAGTGGTAATGCGTGAATTTGATCGTGAGTTTATATCAGGCCTAGATTACATAAGTGTTTCAAAATGTCAATTTGATGATTTGATTGCCTACGCCACTGTAGATTTTGTGATTACTGAGCCTAGAGTAGAAAATGGAAAACCTGGAAAATATTACTCTAGTAGAGTCGTGCCTTCTCGTCATCGAGCCAGCATTCCCAAAGCCTTTCTTAAACGAGCGATTGAACACCACGAACAATACTACGGCAACCATTTGTGGAATGTCGTTAAAAAGAGCTTGCCACAAGACCAATAAACGATCGGGTTCTAATTAATGGAATAAAAAGGAATTAATAATGAGCACTAATAAAAAACCCAGCGAAGCCATTCTAGATACTTTAGCCACTGCGTCTTATAAGAATTACAACGAACGTAAGGATGTTGAAGATTGGGAGCTAGTAAGTGATATTTTCATATAGATCTCCTTCATTTAGTGTGCCAAAAAACCCTACTTAAAACTGATCTTAATTTACCGAGGGATTACAGAAAAAGCATGAGGTATTTGAGTTTCGTGCAAAAGTCTCTATTTGTTAAAAACAACAGTGCAAATGCTTATTTTAGAGCTAGTCTTAGTTAGAACTTAGAAAAAAGCATGAGGTATTTGAGTTTCGTGCAACAGTCTCTTATTTTCTGCAAAAAATTATTAAACATGGTCTATATTTGCTAAATAGGTTTCTTAAAGGCCTACCATCTCACCATTCCCTGCTTTGGCCCTGATGTTTTTAGCAGCGAAAAATAAACATTTAAAGGAAATTACAATGACACATGCCCCCAACGAATCACCTACTGATAAAGCAGCACAGATTGGGACTAAGCGTTTTTCCATCCGTAAAATTTTGCGAAGGGTTATTTTGGCTGCATTGGCCATCTTGATTATTAATACTGTTATCCATGCTAATCAGAATTTTATGAACCGCTTTAAAGAGGGCTTTTACTATGAACAATACAGTAACGGAAAAGACGCTCAGGCCGCGCTATTAGAGCTACACCCCATAGGCAGTGATGTAAAAGAGTTAAGAAAAACATTGGAAAATGCAGGTGCACAAAA
>JAWUYU010000109.1:0-9527 GCA_034110645.1 Pseudomonadales bacterium | reverse complement strand
CGCAAGTAGTACAACTTAGCTTGACGTACGTCACCACGACGCTTAACAGATACACTGTCAACCTGGTGGCTATAGGTTTGGAAACAACGCTCAACACCCACACCGTGAGAGATTTTACGTACTGTAAAGGCAGAGTTAAGGCCGCGGTTACGCTTTCCAATTACTACACCTTCGTAGGCCTGTAGACGCTCACGGGTACCTTCTTTTACCTTAACTTGAACCACAACGGTATCGCCGGGGCCAAAGTCTGGTATTTCTTTATTCATTTGTTCAGCTTCAATGCGCTGAATAATCAAGTTTTTGCTGCTCATGGCACGCTCCTGTTCTTCACTTTTCGGACTCTTCCGTTAAGCGAATAAATTCTGCTAAAGACTGCTTTTGGTCCAACGTTAGTGTCATCTGTTCTAGTAAATCTGGTCGCCGCTGCCAGGTTCTACCTAGCTGCTGCTGCATACGCCAACGGGCAATGGCGGCATGGTCCCCACTTAACAGCACCTTAGGTACTGGCATACCTGCAACCATTTCTGGGCGGGTATAGTGAGGGCAATCCAACAAGCCCTGAGCAAACGAATCTTCTTGTGCCGATTCTGCATGCCCTAATACACCAGGTAACAAACGTGAAACTGCATCTATAAAGGTCATGGCTGCAAGCTCACCGCCACTTAATACAAAGTCTCCAAGAGACCACTCTTCATCTATGTCGGTACCAATTAGGCGCTCATCAATCCCTTCGTAGCGCCCTGCTACCAATACCAAGCTTTCCTGCTTAGCCAGTTCTACTACACCTGCTTGGTCTAACCTACGCCCTTGGGGTGATAAATAAATCACCTTAGGCTGGCCTAGTTCGGTTTTGGCTTGGCCGATGGCATCTCGTAAAGGCTGTACCTTCATCAACATACCAGGCCCGCCACCGTATGGCCGGTCATCCACTGTGCGGTGCTTGTCCTGGGTAAAGTCGCGTGGGTTATACCCAGTAACTTGCAGCAAACCTTGCCGCGTTGCTCTTCCTACCACACCAAAATCTGTTAACGATTTGAGCATTTCTGGGAACAGCGTTACTACGCCTACATTCACCTAAAACTCCGGATCCCAATCGACCCGAATAACACCTCCGAGGAGGTCAATCTTTGTAATCACTTGATCTGGCAAATAAGGTATTAAACGCTCGTTACGATCAATACTTTCTTCATTGCCTTTTACCACTAGCACATCATTTGAGCCAGTAGCGATCAGGTGGTCGACCTTACCGAGTTTTACCCCTGTATCAGTCTCTACATTTAGCCCAGTCAGTTGTTGCCAATAATAATCACCATCCTCTAGGTTTGGCAATATGGCTCGATCTACCGAAATATCTAGTCCACAAAATTTGCGAGCTTGATCACGGTCTTCACAACCTTCTAGTAATGCTATTAATCCTTTGCCGTGGGTCTTACCCTGCGTGAACTTCAACTCTTTCCAAACACCGTCAATACAGGTTTGCCAAGGTTGGTATTCAAAAATGTTAACCATTGGTTCAGTGCTAGAAAACACTTTTACCCAGCCCTTCACTCCGTAAACGGTAGTGATACGACCCAGCTTTACGCGTTGGTCTTGAGGCATGTTCAACAATCCTTACAACAATAGGTTAAAAACAAATGCTCAGTTAGCTGTTATACAGCTACTTTGCGGGCTATTTTAATCAGTCCTGCTACGCGTTCAGTTGGTTGAGCACCTTGCTCCATCCAAAAATCAACGCGCTTCATGTCAATCCGAGTTACTTCTTCTTGGCCACGAGCAACTGGGTTATGAAAACCCACACGCTCAATAAAGCGACCGTCGCGCGGATTGCGCTGATCAGCTACGGTTAAATGGTAGAATGGGCGCTTCTTAGAGCCCCCACGAGCTAAACGAATGGTTACCATGCGTTTGATCCCTTTACGTCGTGTAAGTTTTGAAATCACTTACTATTCATCAATGCAACGCGCCAGTATTGGCGACATCACGGAAATGGGCATTACCCCGCCTGACTTAATGGCATGTAAAACATGCTTAAATCAGGGCAGATATTGTACGGCATTTATGAAGGTAAGACAATTAAACGAGGGGGAATGTTTCATCTAAGTTAAACCCAAGCACACCGGGCATTGCAAGCAAGATGATCAGGCTACGGCTGATCTTGTTTTTTGTGCACTATGGTCGTTTCAACAACATCTTCTGACAGGCGCTCTTCTAACTCAGATACAGACATGTAGTCTAGATCCCAATGATTACAAATATCATTCCTAAAACGTGTTCGGTTTTTTTGGGTAGATTTTGATTTCTTACGATTAAAGTAGTTGAGTAACTTCTGGCTAATAATCATGGCATTTATATCCCAGCTGTTTGATGCCTTATACCGGTGGTTGCTTGGTCTTTTTAGCTTACTTATAAGCTAAATTAAAGCGTCATGTTGAAATTTATACATACCTTTACACAACCATACAAAAAAAAATGCTGTACAAAAATTATTAGTGTACAAGTATTTACTTGTACACTATAATTTTTTGTATAACTATTTTTTGGCAACGCTCGCATCATTGCCCATTCGGTAGAATAATCATGCAACAGCAAAATACTGGCTATCAGTCCATTAATGTAGTGCAACCATCTCAGGCTAGCATGGGAAGCACTCTAATTGAAGAACTTAACCAAGCAACTAAAATGGTTGATTTTGAAGCCATGCTTAGCCGGTCTTCTCACCTTGCGAGATTTGCTAAAAACAACCCCAATAGCCACCACTTTCTTAATGACCTCACAGCTATGGCTGAATCGGGACCTCTGGCCAGCTTGGTAGCCATTGAATCAGCTGCCCAAATGCATCATGAAGATGCCACCAAACTGCTCATTAACTGCTTGTCTCATAAACAAGTGAGTGTACGCCGCCAGGCCACCTGGAGGCTAGCCAATAGGCATCCAGTAGCGTCTGCATTAACTCTGTTGCTGCAACAACTTGGTGTCGGTGGCATTGATACGATGCACGCCCATAACACCTTGGAAAAGTGGGCAGATTCGCAGCCGCAGCTCATTACTCAGTCTGTTATTAATGCTTTGTTAACTCATTCGAATGGCCTAATACGGGCCAGACTAGTTGACCTGTTAGGGGTGTTAGATGGGGAAGCTGTCACTCAACTTCTTTCCCAGATAGCCGCAGATACCAAAGAATCAGTGCCCGTACGCATATCAGCCATTAGTGCACTAGGCGGCCGGGCTGGCACTTTTAGTATATTACTACATCAGCTGGCACAACAAGAAAGTGATATTGGAGCTTATGCTACGTTAGCCATCCACGATCAAAAGATGCAGCAGCATACGTCAACCACCAGCGCTGATGGCGGCTTGCGCGTGTGCCAGCTAGTGCTTGCTCAGATGGATAAAAGCTTAAGTAATGGCGGCTGCGGTGATACTGGCGGAGTAGCCAGCCTACTTGTGTCCCTTGGTGATGCCCTAACGCGCCAACCTGCCGTTAGCCAAGTGCTTACTATAGGGCTGGGCAGCATTGAAGATGCTATCAATGACCTGAGCGCCTCTAACGCCTCACCTCAGCCGTTTCGTATTATTACTGCGGGAAGTTCGCTGCGCCCAATGACTAGCACTAATGCCTGGGAATACCTGCCCCAGCTTAAACGCAGCATTAAACGCTGCTTAGGTGATTTTGGAGGCGTTGATCTGATTCATTTGCGCATGCTTGATGCAGGCACCTTCGCAGCGTCTGACGTTGCTGATGTGTTAGGCATTCCCATGTGCTTTAGCTTTGCACCAGACCCACAAAATACAGTACAGGCACTGAAGGCTGGCCAGCAATTAACCCAAGAAGCGCTGTTAGATGCGGATGTTCAAAGTAATCTTTGGTTCCGAGCTCGTATGTTAGAGAAGATGGCCCGCACAGCAAGCCATGTTGCACTATTTCCGCAACCAAAATGTGCTCTATTACTGCAAGATATCCGCAAAGATTTAAGCCCTAATACTCAGAAATCAGTCACTATAGCAGAAGGTATTGATATTAATCTGATTAATGAAGCTGCGTTAAATTATTCACACATCGACCAGACCACCGGCCACGGTGTGATTTCTGAGCTAGCAGAAAGAATCTGCCCTACTAGGCGCAATTTACCCTTATTATTGAGCGTTGGGCGCTTTCACCCCATTAAGGGCATGGCGCGCATTGTCACTGCGTGGGCGGCAGATCGATCACTTCACAACACCTGCAACTTAGTATTGGTTGGTGGGGATTTAAATAACCCATCAATTGTAGAAACAGCTGTAATGCAGGCCATCGATGCGGTGGTGCCCATCAATGATCCGCGACGAGCGGGCTTGATTATGTTGGGTGGCCGTCCACGAGCCGATACTGCTCAATTGATGGTGGCTACTGTGATGGGGCAGCCTGGCTATTGGGCCAGCGGAGGTATTTATGTGGATGGTGCACCTAAAGAGGAGTTTGGACTAGCATTAATAGAGGCATTGGCCGCGGGGTTAGTAGTTGTGGCCCCAAGCACTGGTGGACCTTCCACCTTTGTTGACCAAGGCGACACAGGCATTCTTGTGGGCCCAGGCCACAATCTTGGGGATTCTATTAGCCAAGGATTTGCACTGGTTGAGCGGGAAGGTAGAATTACCAAAGCACGCACAATGGTTGAACAACACTACGCCATAGACACTATGGCAAAAAATCTCACATCACTTTACTTAACGGTTAAAGATAAAGCATGACACTTTTGGTAATTAGCCCTGATTTTATTTCTCATTACAGCCCTTTAGCAGTTGTAGCTAGGGCAGTAAAAAAAGCAGGCCAACGGGTGGTGATTGCCACCGGTGTTAATATGGCACCCTTCGCAGAAGCCGAAGGTTTTGAATGGCAAATGCTGCAACTGAGCCAAAGTGCAAATAGTGGTATTGCAGTTCAAAATCCAGCCATACTGCGGTTTTTAAATGCTACGCGAGAAGGCCCTATAGCAACCATTCGCTGCCAAGCACTGGATAGGGAAAAGGACTTACTCTGGCACCCTGTTGAAGTAGCTAAGCAGATTGCCCAACTGTGTGAGGAAATTAACCCCAAAGACATATTAGTTGACCATGTTTCTTTTAATTCGACTTTGGGAGTGTATGCAACAGGAAGACCATTTACGACTCTGGTTCCAGGCCACCCAAGCCAATTACCTGTGGGGAATGAACGGTATGGTATTCCAGCCGCTTGGCCAACATGCATGCAGCCAGAACCTAACGAGCTGGCACAACAAGAACAGATTACAGACCGAGTGACCACCGCGTTTACAGACCGTTGGAATGCAGCCTTATCTATTATTGCGCCAACTATGGAGCCAGTTAAGGATGCCTTTCGTGTCCACGGGGACCAGGTGCTCTTCAACAGTCCAAAGCAATATCATGCTATGAACCGTTTGCAGCACTTACCTGTGCATCACCAATTTATTGGGCCGCTGATACGTGACGACGTGCTTGAAGTAAGCCATCGCCAATGGCTTGATGACGCCGATGGCAGGCCTATAGTCTATGTGGCCTTAGGGACCTTCTTGTCGCACCGTGCAGACGTATTGAGCAAGATATCAACGGCACTTCAACGGGCTAATGTTCGCGTAGCCATGGCTATTGGCACAACGCCCATGTCAACGTTTGAACCTTTACCGCATGGCTGGTTGGTTGCACCCAGCCTACCCCAGGTGGGGCTATTACGTGCATGCGATATCATCATTCACCATGGTGGTAACAATAGTGTGCAGGAGGCATTAGGCATGGGTGTGCGTCAAATAATACTGCCCTTTTCAACAGACCAGTTTGCCAATGCCTGCGATTTAGAGCGCACTGGGCAGGCTCAGGTAATATCACCCAACCATATTTGTCCACAAACGTTGGCTGAGTTGATTCACACTACCATGGCACTGCCCAAGCCGAAAAAATTGTTGCCAGATTTCCCTGTAGTATTTGCCAGCGCACTAACAGACTAGGCATGTAGATTAATTTTCTTTACGAGCAATAATACCATCTCGAATTAAGCGCAGTCGCACACCCCACTTTAAAAGGGGTTGGGGAGGTAATGAGTTTGGCTTTGGTCGAGCCTTAATCATGGCGATCGCCTCGGTCATCTGGCCACTGGCCAGGTAGGCCATTTGCTCACCAAACAAGGTAGCCAAGCCAATGCCACCCCCGTTATAACAACCTGCTACTAACAGTTTTGAATCTAACTGATCGAACACTTGGCCATTATTGCCGCTAATACACGTTACACCAGACCAGCAACTATCAAACAAATCATCACTTAGTTGCGGAAAACGGCGCTTGAGGCCACGCAAATGCATGCGCTTACGCTGCTCAAGCTGGCTGGCTGTCATATTCATGGCAGGCCAAACTTCAGCTGTATTACGCACCATGATACGCCGGTCTTCAGTTAAGCGAACGGTAGCACCCATAGCTTGAGCAGATAATAAGCCCCATGCTTTAGGGCTGCCTATAGATGCATACTCATCATCGTTCAACGAACGAGTCATGCTAGCGGTTAAGGTGAGTGGGAATGCATGTTTACGCTTCAAGCCAGCACTGGCCATAAAGCCATTCACTGCCATCAGCAATTGGGGAGCTTTCACCTGCCCCATGGGCGTTGAAACAAAAAACTCTGTGCCTTGTTTACGCCACGTTAGCACCGGGCTGTTTTCATACAGAGTTACGCTGGCAGGTAATATGTCGATATAAGCGCGAGCTAGCTTGGCTGGCTGTAACATAATACCGCCGGCTGTCCACAACGCTTGGGTATAGTAATCGGTACCTAAACGCTGATTCAGCTCGGTGCCAGAGATCAGGCGATGCTCTAACTCTAGCTCTTGTAACAACTCACTAAAGCGCTGCAACTTAGGCTCATGTGCTGGCACAGCAGTGGCGTGGAATTTACCACTAGCATCCCAGTCACACTCTATTTGATGCTCATTGACGAGCTGAGTAACACAATCTACGCCAGCTTTGTTAAGGGCATACTTTTCACGATATTGTTGCAGGCCCGTATCGGACATATGGCCATCATTAAGGGTTGAATCAACCAGATAGCCAGAATTGCGAGAACTTGCACCTTCGCCAGCTCGTTGTGCGTCGATAATGATAACTTTTGCATTTGGGTTAAGCTGGGCAAACATTCTAGCTGCCGACAAACCTGTGTAACCCGCGCCCACAATAACAAAATCTGCAGCGTGCTCGCCTTGTAGGCTGGCATTGTGTTGACGCGAAGACAGCGCTTGCGTCCAACCGCAGGTTTGATCATTGACAGGTAATGGTGAGAACACCTTGCTGCTCATTCGACTCATTCGCTAGGGGATTCAAGCTGACGCATATATTCTGCAGGGTCGATGGCGATGCCTAGTGAACGCTTTTCGATGTAGAAGCCTTTTTTAGATTCGCGGCAACGGAAACAAACATAAGCACCCACTTCAAACTCAAGGGCTTTGCTAGCGGAGAAATAGGCGTATTCTTGCTCGGCAATCACTAAGGTGTGAATGTAGTATTCAGGCATTCCTAACCATTCAACATGGGGTCCATCGGTGGCAACAGATTGAAGATAGCCACGGCCTTGGATAGCTTTAGCTTTAACGAAGGGCTTGCGAGCCATATATTTTCCTAAACGAGACGATTAAACTGATGGTTAAACTGTTAGTTAAACTAGTGCTATTGTATCTAGCTTAAACCTTGGCGTCAGCCCAAATACTGTGAATAAATAATCTAATTATGCCCACATCAGCAAAACCACAACTTATTGAAGTAACACCTATAGGCATAATTCACTCGTGTTTTAAGGAAAAATTTGCCGCCCCGCGCCAACCAGGACTCGTGCCTGCAGCTTTAGCACAGATAGCGCTTCACCCACCCTACAACCAAGCTGATGCAGTTGCTGGGCTAGAGGAGTTTTCTCACATTTGGCTGACTTTCGTATTCCACCAAACTGCGCAACAAGGCTGGAAACCCAAAGTACGGCCACCACGATTAGGTGGCAATAAAAAGCTTGGTGTATTTGCTACCCGATCCACTTTTAGGCCTAACCCTTTGGGGTTGTCGTTAGTAAAGCTTGAATCTATTGATACCAGTAACGGCGTTATTCTCCACGTGAGTGGTGCCGATTTAATAGATCAAACCCCCATCCTAGACATTAAGCCTTACCTGCCTTGGGTAGAATCTATAGCCGATGCCAAAAGCGGCTTCGCTAGTGATGACCAAGTGCTGCAACTACCTATTCATTACAGCAAGCAAGCCCTACAGGTTTTATCCAGCAGACCCGACTTGCTAGCGCTCATTGAGCAAGTGTTACTGCACGACCCTAGGCCCGCATATCAACAAGATCCAGAGCGCATTTATGGCTGCAACATTGCTGATATCAACCTACGCTGGCAAGTACGTTTTGATAAAATAGATGTGGTTGAAATCAGCCAATAATATGATTTAGCTATGCTAATATGTCACCCACAAAAGACAATGTTAATACTTATGACTCCTGAACAACTCATCGCCTTAGACCAACAACACGTATGGCACCCTTATGCCTCTATGGACAACCCGCCACCTGCTTATCCTGTGGTTAGCGCCAACGGTGTGAGACTCACCTTAGCCGATGGCCAAGAGATAATCGACGGCATGGCATCTTGGTGGTGTGCGGTTCATGGATACAATCATCCTCATCTCAACGAGGCGATGCACCTGCAAATTGATAACATGTCCCACGTGATGTTTGGGGGCATTACCCACGAACCGGCGGTAACTCTTGCTAAGCGCTTAGTAGATCTCACTCCTGCAGGCTTAGACAAAGTGTTTTTTGCAGATTCAGGCTCTGTGGCCGTAGAAGTAGCTATTAAGATGGCACTACAATACTGGCATTCCAAAGCACAACCCAACAAAAACCGCATGCTCACCATACGTAATGGTTACCATGGTGATACCTTTGGTGCCATGGCAGTGTGTGATCCAATTAACGGCATGCACTCGTTATTTGCCAGTGTGTTACCGCAACATCATTTTGTTGACGCCCCACCAATGGGTTTTGATCGCCCAATGGAAAAAGGCGATTTAACAGAACTAGAAGACAAAATGCGCGAACACCAACATGGAATTGCCGCACTAATCTTAGAGCCTATTGTACAAGGTGCCGGCGGTATGCGGTTTTATAGCCCGCAATGGCTAAAGGGCGCGGCAGAGCTGTGCAAACAATACAACATTCTATTAATTGCCGATGAAATTGCCACAGGCTTTGGCCGCAGCGGTGCGCTATTTGCCTGTGATCATGCCCAAGTAAAACCCGACATTATGTGCCTAGGCAAAGCCATTACTGGGGGCACTATGAGTTTTGCGGCTACCTTAACCACCAGTGAAATTGCCACCAGCATTTCTCGCGGAGAAGCCAGCTGCTTCATGCACGGCCCAACGTTTATGGCCAATCCATTGGCCTGTGCTGTAGCTAATGCAAGTTTAGACTTACTGGAGCAAAGCGATTGGAAAAGCCAAGTAGATGGCTTAAATAAAGGCCT
>JAWUYU010000108.1:0-17024 GCA_034110645.1 Pseudomonadales bacterium | reverse complement strand
TGAGTTTGACCACCTAAAGGTCACAACATTCCTACAATCTGCTTAAATGTCCTGACTATGGCACAAAAAAACCACACATTATTAACTTCTGCTATTACGGCATTATTAGCAGTACTACTAGGTCTTGCTTGTTCTCAGTTTTTTTGGCAAGCCTATGATTATTGGTTGGTATCAGATACAACGGCTCCAGCTATTGCTACCTTGCCCAGAACAACTGCCACGTTATCTAATACACCTGATTATGCAGATGTCATTGGCAGTGCACACCTATTTGGCCGCCCTCTGGCTAGCAGTGAAGTTGATAAAGTGGTAACTGAAGATATTCCAAATTCTCTACTCAACGTCACCATTAAAGGCATTTTGGCATTAGCCGACGATGCTAACTCTATGGCTATTTTGAGTGTAGAAAACGCTGTAGATGAGGTATTTAAAGCTGGCGATGAGTTAAAAACTGGATATAGCATCCACCGAATCATTGCCAATGGTGTAGTGGTAGATTTCAATGGCCGTTTGGAAATGATTCGTTTACCTCGCGCTACTTTGGCAGATATAACAGCGAACATTGAATCTGTAAATGAAAATTCCTCTTTAGGTTTAGGTGTGCTCCGTGCAGAAGTAATGCGCAATCCTCTAGCACTTGAACAACACATTAGTTTTGCACCTCATGCACAGAACGGCCAATTTGTAGGCTACCGCGTTAACCAGGGTAGCAAGCCAGAGCTGTTTATTAAGCTAGGTTTACAGGCCGATGACATTGTCTCTAGTGTCGATGGCGTAGGCATTGGCCAACTTGCTGGTCGTATGGACATACTAACCAATCTATCCGTGGCTAAAAACCTACGCTTAGGTGTTATTAGAAACGGCCAAGAACAACAACTTTTAGTGGATTTTAGTCAATGATCAAGAAAATCACCTTGCTTTTAGCTCTGACTCTAGCGCATATAGCGCCGGCAGAAGCTACTACAGACTTAAAAGTAGGTGCCAGCCTTAATTTAAAAAATGCAGACATCCATAGCCTGATTGAAACTGTGGCCTTAGCAACAGGAAAGAACTTTATTGTAGACCCTCGAGTGGAAGGAAAAGTGACTGTTATTTCTTCTAGTGCTGTTTCAGCGGATGAAATTTATCAAGTCTTTTTATCAGTATTAGATGTACATGGCTTTATTGCAGCGCCAAGTGGCAGCAGCATTAAAATTGTACCCAAAATAAATGCTCGAGTTTCTGGTGCTGTTACCGAAGTTTCCAATATTCAGTCGGCAGGCGACGCCATTGTCACCCAAGTGATGGCTGTTAAACACGTACCTGCCGTGCAAATTGTTCCCGTCATTCGCCCTCTACTCCCGCAAGAGGCCCATTTAGCAGCTTACTTGCCCACTAACATGCTGATATTGTCCGACACTGCACGTAACGCAAAGCGGGTATGGGACATGGTACGCCGGATTGACCAACCCTTAGATCAAAGTCTAGAGATTGTGCAATTGAAACATGCTAGTGCCCAAGAAGTGGTTAGCATTATTAATAGCCTTGGCTTAAATCCGAATGTAGCTACTGGCGAAGCGATTGCAAAAACACAAATTGTGATTGCCGACCAACGTACCAATAGCATTATCCTTAATGCAGGCGCAGCACTATTACCGCGCTTACGTGCGTTAATTGCACATTTAGATGCCCCAGTTGCACAAATGACAGGCCATACTAAGGTGGTGTACTTACACTACTCTAAAGCGGAAGCATTAGCGCCCATCCTTACAGACATGGCGGGAGCACGCCCTGTGAGTGAAGAAGAAAATGCCAGTGACCAAGCTCCCATACAAGTGAGCGTGCAAGCAGAACCAGGCATTAATGCATTAGTGATCACTGCACCAGATGAAACCATGGTGTCTATGTTAGCGGTAATTAAGCAATTAGATGTACGCCGTGCTCAGGTATTAGTTGAAGCCATTATTGCCGAAATCTCATCAAGTACAGCAGCAGAACTAGGTGTGCAATGGGCCCTAAGTAACGGTGGACTCGCTGGTGGCACTAACTTCGGTGCGAGCGGTTCTAGCCTCGTTCAGTTAAAAGCTAACCCTTTGTCCTTAGGTAGTGGGTTAAGCCTAGGCGTAGGCACATTTGGTTCTGGCGCTGGCATAGGTGCTTTACTCAGGGCACTGGCCAGTGACGCATCCACTAACATCATCTCTACTCCTTCTTTATTAACCATGGATAACCAAGAAGCAGAAATTGTTGTGGGCCAGAATGTACCTTTTGTCACTGGCCAATATTCAAATACTGGTGGTGGATCAACCCCATCTTCGCCGTTTCAAACTATTAAGCGCCAGGACGTGGGGTTACGTCTAAAAATATTGCCACAGATCAATCAAGGGGATGCTATTAGTCTTGATATCTTACAAGAGATTTCAAGTATAGCGCCTTCTACTGTGTCTGCTGCAGATATCGTTACCAACAAACGATCTATTCAAACTAAAGTGATCGCCAATGATGGTGACCTCATCATTTTAGGGGGTTTAATCGATGACAACTTGCAGGAAGTCTCTGAAAAAGTGCCTCTATTGGGCGATTTACCCATATTAGGGGCGGCTTTTCGTTATAAAAAAACGCACTTGGTTAAACGTAATTTGATGGTATTTATTCGTCCAACAGTGGTGCGAGACACCGCCATATTGGAAGCTGCAAGCCATGGTAAATATCAGTTATTACGCACCCAGCAGTTACTAAGATCAGATAAAGACTTAATGCTTATGCCTGGCGCAAAGCGTCCAGTGTTAGAGGAGCTTAACAACACCCTAACCCAACCAAAAACAAGTGGCGGTTCCACCGAAGCCAGCACGGTAAACTGGTAACCCCATGTCATCTGCTCAAACTATACACCAACTACCCTACGGGTTTGCCAAGCAATATAGCCTGGTATTTGATGGTGTGAGCCTGTTCCAAACGGCTGAAACACCCCTTGCTGCCTTATTGGAAGCACAACGGATTTTAACGTCATTTACGCTGGTAGAAGTCACCGCCGAGGAACTAGAAAAGCAATTGCAACTGCGTTACCAAGCAGGGGCAGATAGCGCTTCAGATATAGTGTCTAGCCTAGATAATGGTGATGATTTTTTACCCCTGGCAGATGCTCTGCCCCAAGCAGAAGAACTACTAGACAGCCAAGACAACGCACCCGTTATTCGGTTACTTAATGCCATTATCGCTGAAGCCATTCGTGAACAAGCTTCAGATATTCATATAGAACCCAATGAAACCTGTGTGCGTGTGCGCTTGCGTAAAGACGGCGTACTACAAACCGTGATTGAACCTAAACCTGAGTTAGCTCCATTACTGTCATCGCGTATCAAAATCATGGCCAAATTGGATATTGCTGAGCGCCGATTACCCCAAGATGGACGCATGGGCATTCAATATGCGGGGAGGCCAGTGGACATTCGCGTGTCTATCATCCCTTCTGGGTTAGGTGAGCGCATTGTATTGCGTTTACTCGACCGCCAATTAGGCCGTCTAAACTTAGCTTACTTAGGCATGCCAAAAGCTATTCATGATGCTGTGAACCAACTGATACAACGCCCCCATGGTATTATTTTAGTCACAGGCCCAACAGGCTCTGGTAAAACCACCACTCTTTATGCCGCGTTGCAGCAAATCAATCAAGACAGCCGCAACATCATGACCATTGAAGACCCTGTTGAATATGACCTTAATGGCATAAGCCAAACGGCAGTAAATACCCAAACAGGCATGACCTTTGCCCAAGGCTTACGTTCTATTTTACGGCAAGATCCAAACGTGATCATGGTGGGTGAAATCCGTGACTTAGAAACTGCAAAAGTGGCTGTGCAAGCGAGTCTCACAGGCCACTTGGTATTTTCCACTGTGCATACCAATACTGCCGCTGGCACGATTACCCGCCTGCAAGATATGGGTGTAGAGCCTTTCTTATTATCATCTGGCATTATTGGCGTATTAGCACAGCGGCTAGTGCGCAGACTTTGTAGTGAGTGCAAACGACCAGATCCGCTTATTTTGGAACCTAGCACCGCTTTTGAAGCCGTAGGCTGCAACCATTGCCAACAGACCGGATATCAAGGCCGCGTAGGTATTTACGAACTGCTTGAAGTGACTGAAGAGATTAAAAAGCTGATTCATGACGGCTGTGGTGAACAGCAACTACAACAACAGGCTCGCCAGCAGCACGCCAGCTTGCACCAGCATGGCTTAGAACTTGTTATCCAAGGCATCACCAGTACCGATGAAATTCTACGCGTGAGCCAGGATAACTAGCTATGGCAAGCTACAGCTACCAAGCCCTAGACCAAAATGGCCGTACCCAAAATGGGCTTATACAAGCAGAAACTGAGCGTCAAGTGGTGGAGAAACTGCAAGTTAAAGGCCTGACTCCACTAGCATTTGAACGCCAGAAATCGGCATCTGAAGCACAAGATACTCACCCAAAAGCGGTGGTTAATAGCGTATTTGTTAAACGTTTAAGTAATGCAGATCTGTGCCAAATCACCCAACAATTATCCACCCTGCTGCAAGCCTCTCTACCACTAGACGATGCCCTAAAAGCAGTGATTGAACAGTCTCAAAAAAACGTCATTAAGACGGTATTAAACCAAATATTAACCCACGTTAGCGAAGGTTTGGCACTAGCTCAAGCATTAACTCACCACCCTAAAAGTTTCCCAGCAGCTTATGTTGCCACCGTTGCAGCTGGCGAACAAAGTGGCAACCTAGCCAAAGTGCTAGAGCGCTTGGCCACTTACACAGAACAAGTGCAAGCAACTCAATCTCGAATTCAATTGGCCCTACTCTACCCCAGTATGATCATGCTGGTGGCCCTTGGTGTGTTGGTATTATTGCTTACCTACGTGGTGCCCCAAGTGATAGAAGTGATCATCAATATGGACCAGGAATTGCCTGCCCTAACCATTGGCCTGATTAGTGTGAGTGGCTTCATCAAAACCAAAGGGGTGTATCTATTACTGTTTGGTTTACTGGCTTTAGTAGTAGTTAACTTCGCCTTAAAAAAACCAAAAATTCAAATGACAGTACATCGAATTTTGCTAAAAACACCTCTAATTGGCCCCTATTTAGCTATTTTTAATGCAGCTAGGTTCAGCAAAACACTTGCCCTTCTCACAGCCAGTGGCGTTCCTATAGTAGATGCCTTTAAAGGTGCGCAAGCGGTGGTGGGAAACCTTTATTTAAGGCAACACATTAATGCAGCAGGGCTGAGCATTAGAGAAGGTTCAAGTATCTTTTTGGCACTAAAAGAGCGACCTATTTTACCGCCTATTGCCTTACATTTAGTTGCCAGTGGCGAAACCAGTGGTCGTTTAGCGCAGATGTTAGATCAAGCCGCCAACCAATTAGACACTCAACTTCAGCGCAGTATAAGTGTAGCGCTTTCTCTAATAGAACCCCTGATGATGCTGGTTATGGGTGGTTTAGTGTTAGTCATTGTTATGGCTATATTATTACCTATTTTTGACATGAACCAAATGGTTGGATGAACTCCAGCTCAACAGGATTAGCGACATGAAATACCCTTCACAAAAAGGTTTTACCCTGATAGAAATTATGATTGTAGTGGTGATACTGAGCATTCTTGCCAGCCTTATTATTCCTAGAATAATGAACCGGCCAGACCAGGCTCGTGTCGTTAAGGCCCAGCAGGATATGCGCGCCCTTGAAAGCGCCCTTAATATGTACCGACTAGACAACTATCACTACCCCACCACCAATCAAGGTCTACAAGCATTGGTAAATAAGCCTGCAGGTCAACCAGAACCAGCCAATTGGCAGCAAGCCTATTTAGACAAATTACCCAAAGATCCCTGGGGCAAGCCTTATCTCTACTTGATGCCTGGCAAACATGGCGATTTTGATCTGTTTACCCTTGGTGCAGACCGACGCAAAGGTGGAGAAGAGTCTGATGCAGACTTAGGTAATTGGGAATTGGAATGAAATACATCTGGTATTTGGAATAAAGAGCACACGCTGTTGGCATACAAAGTTGCAGGCAATAAAGGGTTTACTCTGTTAGAGGTTATGCTGGTGGTTTTAATCATTGGTATTGTCACTAGCCTTGCGGTGTATTCCATGGCGCCCATAGGGCCAAGCCGACAAGCCAAAAGCGAAGCTCAGGGCCTAATGGCAGCCATAGACTATGCTCAACAACAGGCTATTCTAAGCCATCAACCCTATGGCTTAGTAATCAATGATCATGGTTATCAGTTCTATATTTACCAAGGGTCAGACCGAGGGCTATGGCAACCTGCATCCAAAAAAACCTTCCACCAACGAAATATTTTAAGTCAAGTTAACTTGATAGCGCCAAAACCCAGTTTAGATGGCAGCCCAAGCATTGTGTTGCTGCCTAGCAAAGAGCCCCAGGTATACACCATAGAGATAAATTTAGAAGGGTACCGTTGGCTGCTGAAAAGCATGCCTCCACAGCCTTTAACACTAACGGCTGTGGCCCATGAATAACAAGAACAAAGGGTTTACCTTAGTCGAGATATTAGTGGCGTTAACTATCTTAGCTATTACCATGGGTGCCTATTTAAGTCAGTTGAATACTCAAGTGACCCAAACCCATACCATTCGTAACCGCACTTTAGCCCACTGGGCGGGGCAGAATCATCTTGCAAAACTGCGTATAGAAAATCAGTGGCCAAGCCTTGGCACACAAACCTTTAGCACCGTTCAAGGTCAGCAAGAGTGGCAAATACAACAGCAAGTAAGCACCACCCCTAATGCTCAAATCAAACGGGTGGAATTACGGATATTTGCCGCAGATGGAAAATTTTCAGGCAGCTTAGTAGGGTATCTCTCTAATGCCCTATGAGCTAATGACCTATAAGTTAGCGCACAAGCAGCAGGGGTTTACCCTGTTAGAGGTGCTCATAGCTTTAAGTCTATTTGCAGTACTATCTGCGATGGCTTTTGGAGGCCTAAACCAATTGCTCAGTCAACATCAACAATTACAAAAGAAACAACAACGTTTTGTAGACCTACAAAGCACTATACAAGTGCTAGAACGAGACTTCACACACATTCAACCCCGCTCTACTAGAGATACCTATGGAGATGCCCAAGCCGCATTAACAGGTAACTCAACACCAGGGTTTATGTATGCGCTCACAACCAAAACTTGGTTTAACCCCCACAACACACAGGGTGTTCTATTGCAACGAATTGGTTATCAGGTGCAGGGCCAAAAACTATGGCGCAGCTACTTCCCCCAACTTGACGCAGGCATAGGCAACTCTCCAGTACGCTACACTTTAATGGACCAAGTGACCAACTTTAAGGTGCGCTTCCTACCCGATAAAAAACAATGGATTAATTATTGGCCGCCCATAGATCAACAAGGCAAACCAAACTTAAAAGAATTACCCAAAGCCATTGAAATTGAACTCTCCACAATAGATTTAGGCACTGTTAAGCGTCTAATAGCAATCCCTCAATCGGGGGCACAGCAATGATTTTTGGTGGGGCCCGTCAACAAGGCGTTGCCATAATTATGGTGATGCTAGTATTAGCCATCGTTGCAGTGACCACTGCGGCTTTAGTTAAACGCCATCAATTTAACCAAGCCATGGCAAGCCAAGTTATTCACCTCGGACAAGCTAAGGCCCATATCCAAGGAGCAGAACACTGGGCCCACCTAGTGCTGAAGCAGGATCGACAAGACAATAGTATCGACCACCTCGGTGAAGCCTGGGCTCAAATAACTTTACCTGTACCCGTAGAACAAGGGTTTGTGAGTGGACGAATGGTTGACTTAAAAGGCAAGTTCAACCTCAATAGCGTGGTAAGTGGGCCATCTGCGGCTGTATTTGAACGTTTGTTAGAACAACGCCAGCTAAGCCCAAAACTAAGTGGTTACTTAGTAGACTGGATAGATGAAAACGTAGAAACTCAACAGGGCACCCTAGAGGATGCCTATTATTTGGCACTTCCAGTGCCCTACCGTAGCGCCAACCAAGCGTTAGTTGACCCTTCTGAACTAGGTTTAGTGCGCGGCTTTGACGCCACTACAGTAATCTTATTAAAGCCCTATATCACTGCCCTGCCATTTTCATCAAAAATCAACATTAACAGTGCCAATGAAGGACTACTGATGGCGATGTCTGGGTCCATAACCCAAATCAAAGCCCAGCAACTCGTCACCCAACGCAAGCTTAATTACTGGAGTAATGTGAGCACATTTGTAAATGCTGCTTTGGGCCAAAAGTCTTCTGAAAACCAGGTTCAGTGGGACATTTTGGCGCAAATAGCTACGGTTTCTAGTGATTATTTTGGCCTCGAAATTAGCGCCCAATTTGGCGTGGCAAAAACACGGCTTGAAAGCACATTGCATCGTAGCGATAATGGCACGGTGACGGTAGTTTCAAGAATTTATACACCCTAAACATGAACACTAATAACAATCGATAAGAGCTAACTTATGGCTTCACCTAAAAATTTTGGCTTTATCCACATTACTAGCCACGGATTAGTGTCTGTAGAGTCCTTGTGCAGCTGGGTTATTGTAAAAGTGGGACATAGTGTCGTTCAGGGCCAAGGCAATGTGGGGCAAGCTGCTTCGGCCTGTGCCAAGTTACCAACAGCCATTGCACTGTCGGTGTACGATTTAATGTTGACCAAAGTGACCTTGCCCACCAAGAGCCAAAGCCAGCGTCGCACAGCGATTCCCTATGCGATTCAAAATCAACTGGCCACACCAGCAAAAGACATGCATTGGAGTTGGCGCGCCAAAGGTCAACAGTTGCAAGTTGTTGGACTAGCTCATTCGCAGATCACCTCAATCAATACCACCTTGCAGGCACTGCACTTTTCACCTAAATGGTTAATTGCCGATGGCTTGCACTTAGGCGGCCATAACGCCCATTGGCAACTTATGGTATTACCCAACAGTTGGCTGCTGCAACAAGGGCAACATAGAGCCTGTTGTATAGCCAGCGAAGCACCACTGCCATGGTTACAAAAAGCCTATGACGAAGCCCACAATAGTGCGGCAGGCGAGCCTCTGAACATCAGTGTTACAGGGCCTGTAAGTGATATTCTAAACCAGTGGTTTATCAGCGCAAGTATTGAACCACAAACCCACAAAAATACCGAAGAATTCAACAGCGCTGGCATTTTGGCCCAAGATTTTGATGCGACGACTTGTATTAATCTATTACCAAAAAATCCAAGAACAATATGGGCCCCAAGTATTAACTGGAAACTGTGGCGCCTACCCTATACCTTAACGGTATTGCTGGCCTTATTAGGGCTTAGTCACTTATGGCTCAATAATATAGCCACCACACAACAGATAGAAAAAACCTATAAACAAGGAGTGTCCATATTCCAGGACACATTGCCTAACGAACGTTTAGTAGACCCTTTAAGTCAACTACAAGGGCAAGTACTAGCAGCACAAGAACCTAAACATACAGCTATTTTTTTTCCCATGTTACATGCCTTTCAGCAGTTTAACAGCTCATTGAAGCAAGGCACTGAAGCCTCAAAAATTAGCCTTATTGAATTTTCAGACGCACAGCTTAAAATCACCTTAACAGCCACCCTTAAAATCTTAAATGAGTGGCCTAAACAAGGTGTATTAGCAGGTGAATTTTCCTATACAGCTGAGCCAATTAAGCAGTTAAAAAGTAATGATGGATCTATACTCATTACCCTTAGCACACTGGAGGCTCGTTAATGTCCTTATTAAAAACACCTTCAAACCTGCGCTTGGCATTCCCTTGGGTACTACTAGTATGCCTTGGCGTTGTTGCTTTCGAATTGTGGCAAGATCAACTTTCACTGCAAAAAAAACTCATATCAAACCAGCAAGAATTAGCACAAATCACTACTTTAAGCGCTCGATACCAAAGCCTAGGTGGAGCCACTAAAGCAGATCAACAAAGATTTACGGAGGTTACACAAGCCATAGCCTGGTTAACCAATAGCAGCAAACAGCAAGGCATAGAGGCTAACGCTAGGGTGATTGAGGGTAAGCAGCAAGTACGTCAAATAGAAGTAAGCTTTAAGCAAGCTCACTTTAACCGCCTAATGCAATGGCTGCAGCAACACAACACCACTAACCTGACCTTGGTCTCCAGCCAATTCGAAGCTGCCAATGTGGGTAAAGTGACGGGCTTTATAAGGTTTGAGGTACGCTAATGTTAGTACCTATACCCATACCTATAACGCGATACCTACTATTTATCCTGCTATTTCTTGCTGGGTTAACGACTGGCCTAATTGCATTTCTGCCGCTCTCAGTAGTGGCTAATGAAATTCAAAAAAACATACCCGGCATCACCATTAGGGAAACCTACGGCCAATGGTGGCAAGGTGGTTTTAACCAGGTAAGCTGGCAGAAATTTAACCACGGCACCCTGTCATGGACGTTAAACTTAGCTGCATTATTTCAAGGCCATATAGTTGCTAAAATAGATGTGTCACAAAAAGTTATTACTGCGTCTACTGAACTGTCTATGCCTATAAGCCAACTACTGACAGCTAGAAAAGTAGAAATTACAGGGGCACAAGCAAAAGTAGAAATAGATCAACTTACCCCATATGCACCTTACCCACTGCCTAATATCACCGGTCAACTTACCTTATTTGTGGAACACCTTGTACTTGATTTAACAGCATTGAATAGCGCTTCATCAAACATACCCATGATAGTGTTGGACTCTCCCATTGCTTTTTCTACCTCTACAATTAAGGTGTTAGATAATCTTCTTATTGGTAAGTACAGTGGCAAAATAATCAATACAAACAACCCTTTAGGTTACAAATTAACGGTACAGTCTACAGCGAATGAATTAAACGTTTCAGGGCACTCCATATTATCTAGCAAAGACGTTAAGTCGCAGTATCTTGTACAACCCAACCCTAAAACAGACCCGCAATTAACCAAACTGTTAGACATGATGGGGCAAAAACTCCAAAATGGTAATTACAGTTTTAATACGGTCTATGCGTTATGAGCCAATCGTTTATGAATACACATTTAATACCTCCATTTTTTAGTGGTTTTGGCCCACGTCATCCACACTTTATAAAGGGATTTATAACACTACGTGCAACGCGCATTAGAATAATCCTCTCGAGAGGCCTAGGCCTAGGCCTTGCTGCAATAATGGGCATATTGCTTTCTACCCAAGTTCAGGCGATCGAAAAGTGGGAATATAAACTAGATCTAGACTACGGCATTCGTTCCGACCAGCTTAGTTGGAACATCGCCGGCAACTTAGCAGGCACCAGCCCTAATGTGATCTCAGAGCTAAGCTGGAGCAATGTAGGGTTTCATGAAGCAAGGCTAGGTTTTCGTTTTATTGGCGATGACACTTGGTACCTTAAAGGCTACACCTCAAAAGCTTGGGGCTTCACTGGCACTAATCAAGACTCTGATTATAATGACGATAACCGCAGCTTAGAATACTCTCGATCTGTAGCAGATTCAGACCGTAGTTCGGCTGAAGATTTTAGTATCGCTATTGGCCAACAAATCCGTATTGATAACCGTATTGGCATCACACCGTTAGTGGGGTTTTCTAGCCATAGGCAAAAATTCACCATGACTAATGGCAATCAAACCGTGTGTAATGCCAGTGGCACACCACACAGTTGTGATAATGGCCTAGGGCCTATTGCGGGTTTAAACACCACCTTTAGCACACATTGGCGCGGCCCATGGTTAGGCGTTGACCTGCGCATGGCTGCAGCCAAACGCTGGACCACCTACGCCGAGCTAGAATATCACTACAGCTATTACGACGCCGAAGCCAATTGGAATTTACGCAGCGACCTAAAACACCCCAAAAGCCAGGGACAAACTGCCCGTGGAGAAGGTACTCACATCGGTTTAGGAATGTCATATGCTCTCTCCACTCCCCACAGCTTTTTCAATGTTGGTTTAAAACAAAGCCAGTATTCCACCCGTGCCGGTGTACACAACTTCTACCTTGCCAATGGCACCGTTGCTAGCCAGCGCCTTAATGGTGTTAACTGGCGCTCTAGCACCATAACTGTTGGTATCACCTCCCAGTATTAACTGGCAACTCTCCATGTTCTCATGCGAGTAATTTTACTATGAGGCGGTGCAGACACCTCCATTTTTAGAGCTTGATGAGGGGTGATGACTGTTTATTTTGTAGTATAGGGTCAGCATGAATCATTGATTAAAATGGATTTCTAGTGACAGTAGGTCATAGGTTAGTGATATCTAAACACCATGCTGCTGATTACTTTGACCTTGGACTGCCAGAGCTTAATGCTGTTAATCAGCTACTGAAAAAGCACAAAACTTTAATATAATCAGAAGACCCAACAGTCTCTGGGTTTAACATAGGTATAAATTGTGGAGAAGACGCAGGACATACAATCTTTCACTGTCATGTCCCTCTAATTTCAAGGCGTAAGGGAGACGTTAATTAACCTAGGTGGCATCCTGAGAAGGGTAACCAAGCTCTTGGTTATTAATACACAAACACTCAGCAGTGCAGATATTGCATTTGAGATACAGTCAGTTAGATTTGGATGTGGGGTGTGAGCTACTGTTGCTAAACCGTTAGGGTTGTTACGCTTACAACTATTTTTATTTGCTGGTGACGTGGTTTATTTACTTTAGCCTAAGCTATATTCACGGCGTTAACCCTGTTAGAAACACCAAATACAGATCTATCTATAAATCAAAAATACATTTTTTACATAAAAAAGCCCCTTAATTAGGGGCTTTAATGCAACCTAATGCTTAACTGTATAATTAGTTCGTTAATACACCATCTTTAATCTTAGGTTCACCTGTTACATCAGGCTCTGTGCCAAGTGTCACTGGATTGTTGGTAATATCAGCAACCGTTGGTAAACCTAATGCTGAGGCGCTAGACAAAGACCCACTCAATACAGCACAATTGGAAATAGGTGTATCATCTGGAGTTTTTTGAACAGTGGCCGCCTTTACGTAATAAGTTTTACTAGTATGAACAGTGTCATTACCTGTGGCCTTACTCAATAATGCTGTGCCGTCTGCCAGCGCTGCTTTAGGCTTATTACTATCCCAATCAAAACCCCATAACCGCCCAGGCCCATTATACATCAGTTGACTACTAAGGTCTGCTGTAGTAATCGTATCAGTATTATCGTTTCTATCAGTTAGTGGTGAAACTGTGGTGGCAAGGGCAGCAGAACTGGTATCGAAAATGATTGGCTTATCAAATACGTGGGCCGAACCTCCTGCTGAAGCGCCGTCAGCAACAGCCATAACTGTTTGATACGCTGTAGATCCAGAACCTGTAATATCCCATGTGATAGTGTATTTAGTAGCTGGGGTTGTTCTATCGCTAACTGTAGTGGCACCATCAGTTATCGGATAACCGTTATCTTCTATCCACACCCAATAACTTATTTGCTCAGAACTGCCATCCCAGTATGAGTGCTGACCCAATGCCCCTGAATGACCAGCAGCAGTTATAAATTCTATGTCAGCAGCAATATCAACTAAAGCACCTGAACTGTCGTACAGGTTGTATTCATAAACAACATCACTGAAATTTTCAAGGCTTTGGCAAGTGGCTGCTTTACCTGCCTCTTGAATAGTCACTAAAGTGTCATTAAATGCCAAAGTAAAATCTCCATCTGCAGAGGACGTCACACGACCAACACCTTCTTTTAAGCTAGTCAAAGAAAATTTTGCATAAACATCGTTGGGAGTATCTCCAGGAAGAGCGCCATTTCTAGCCATAGTAAGCTCAGCAAAACCACCAGTTCCATTAACAGCCTGCGCATGGCCATTTTCCCAGGTGTTGGCACCACCTGGATTCTGAAACTCCCAGTCTAATTGCCACACACCTAAATGGTTTGTGTCCGTTGGAGCAGAAGATAGTTCAGCCCTAAAATGAACATCCTTTACTGGCTCTGAAGGGCCATCATTCAAATCAATCCACATATTTGCTACTTGGGCTACGTCAGCACTTGCACGAGAAGACTCTACTGTCATACTTGAATAATTGGCTTGAGTGGATTCTCCGCTCGCCGCCCCACATAAACCAAAGTCGGCTATAGCCTGATAAGTTTCGTTAGGTAGTAAAGGTGCACCACTAGCAGAGACAACACACAGTAACATGTCTGCCATTTGCACTGGTGCCATAGCTTCGCCTAAGTATATATGGCTGTCGCCAACAAGTGCATGGTAGCCGGTGCCAGCAGCGGTTACCGCCGTAGGAGGGGTTGTTGTTGTAGGCGTTGCATTAGCTTGCAAGCAAGCCAGCGCTAATAGGGTCAAAGGAATAGTTGTAATATTTTTCATCATAAATCTCTTAAAGTGTGTCTAATTTACTTAAATTCTTTAGCTAATGTCTTAATCATCAGGAATTATCTCAACTCTGGATGGCACACTAACACCTGCTACAGCTGCAGCTGCTGCAGCTGCTGTGCTAGACGAAGTGGTACCTTCACCACAGGCACCAAGAGCAAATGCGACGACTACAAAAATAGATAAAACTTTGACTTTCATATTTCTAACATCCTTAAAACGTAATAACATTTGTACTTTAAAAGAAATATTATTACTCCGGCCATCAACGATGGCAACTGGTTAAAACCATCAAAATCAATAAATAATTCCAAAACGTGAGTTAGATTTTTACCTACGCATGCAAGACATTGGCTTTGGACGTACAATAACGAACGCTCAAATATGGCGTTAAACGGCATCACGCCAATGATGAAGTTGGCCACTGCCTAAACCTCTCCTGTTAACTTCGTTTATGAATGGGGGGGATTAGCAGATCACTTAGAGCTACCTTTATTTCCTGAATGCGCTCATCAGAGGCAGAAGAAATCTGTAAGAGAATTTCAGCTAAATTATTCCCATCACAATACAGATAGGCTACTGGAATATTCAGAACTTTAGCTACCTGTTGTGCAGTTTGATAGGGCCGTTCATGCTGCCCTGTTTCAGTAATAAGAAATGCTTGCAATGGCTACAAGTCTCATCCAATCCAATAGTGTGTATTCCCTTGGGGCTATTGGTGGAGGGTCTGGGCATCTGATTTAGATTAACCCTTTAACAAGGTCTTGATCTGGGAAGTCTGTGGTAGTTCTTAGGGTATTTAGCCAAAGTACACTCCAAATTCGCAAGTCAAATTTGGGAAAACTTCCTATAAGTTATGGCATATATTGATCTTGAGAACCTCAATGACAAACACATTAGGAAGTACCATGAAGAATGCACTATCCCCATCAATGCCTACGGGCAGAACTGACTGGCATGGTCTAACTAAGCGGGAATACGTTGCAATTGAGGCAATGACTGCTTTGATTAATGTATATGGCTCTAAAGGGGAAGGGAGCCATAAAGACCCTACCAAAATGAAAAATTTGGCATATGAATATACTGATAAAATGCTCAACCACGGGCCTCCACTCGCAGAGTGATTTTAATAAAGTCTTATAAAACTAAAAGCATGGCTAATCTAACTCAGAACATCGTTAGAATGGTCGAATGGTAGACTGAGTGAGCAATGAAGTCTTAACTCTTAGCTCATCCATAAAGCTTTTTACAGCCTCTTAAACCTCAATTTAGGACAGGCGGATTTAGGTCAATGGTCGCCTTAAGCTCTCCAATCCGTGCATTAGCATTCGGCTCGCTTTATCATCGTCCCCGACCATTTTTTTTGTCGACACTAATTTCAGCGCTTTTGCCTGATGAATCAATAACTCAATTTTGTCGGATGTGACACTTTCTTTATCGTTAAGTATTTGATCTGCACTGGTGGCTATGGTCGTAATCAGAGGGTAGCCAAACTGACCCCCACCTCCTTTAATAATATGAGCTAACTCCATGGCCTTTGATTTTAACACGCTGTCTTTTGGCTTATTCGATAAATCAGAAATCAATTTTATAAAATCGTCACATTGTGCCTCTAAATCATCCTCATACATTGTCAACAATTCTTTAAACGCATCTTCACCAATCGCTGCGAGAAGGCTAGAAGGGTTCTCAACGCTTTTGTTCTGCTCTACCATTTGATCGACGATACTCGCAACCCGCAGCAGAACTTGGTCAAAGTGCTCTATCTCTCCCTGTTCTTCAGTACTAGTAGAAGGATCAATGCGCTGTTGACTCGCCGCTGGTGCACTAACATGAGGCATTGGCATATGAATTTCTTCACCTAACACCTTATTAATCGATGTTAACAGCAGTGGTAATTCTATGGGTTTAAGGCAGACATCGTTCATACCCACTTTCCGATATTCAATAACATGGCCTGTTGAGGCATCGGCAGTCACGGCGATGATCGGGATATTGGATTTGGGACTATCCCTATCCATTGCTCGAATAGCTGCTGTTGCCTCTATTCCGTCCATGAGTGGCATGCGCACATCCATCAATATAATGTCAAAATCACCTGAGCTAAAAAGATCTATTGCACACTGACCATCCTTCGCAATCTCAACCGAGTGGCCTAAATTATTTAAAATGCACTGTATCAAATATTGATTAACCTCATTATCTTCGGCGACTAATATGTTCAAAGGCCTAGACGCCACCCACCGATCTACGGCGACGAGACTATCGGGCGCTACCACTGTTCCTTTTGCAGGCTGGCAGCAAACCGTAAACCAAAACGAAGAACCTATGTCCTTTGTGCTATCAACACCAATTTCACCCCCCATCAAGTCTACCAGCTGCTTGGAAATCGACAGCCCCAATCCCGTCCCACCATAGGTTCTGGAGATTAAACTGTCGGCTTGGGTGAAAGCACTGAAGATTTTAATTTGTTCCTCTTCAGTCAATCCTATACCACTATCAGTCACAGTAAACAGCAGTTTTAATTGATCCTGACCACTAGGCTCTATTTTAACAGTCACCTCAATGTGTCCGGTGCTAGTGAACTTCAACGCATTGCTGAGAAAGTTGGACAAAACTTGACCAATCCGCATGGAATCCGCATAAACAATGTCTGGTAAATCGTCATCTAATTTAATGTCTAGGGTCAAGCCTTTCA
>JAWUYU010000107.1:0-12371 GCA_034110645.1 Pseudomonadales bacterium | reverse complement strand
CCATCTAAACTCACCAACCGAAAGGTGTATAAGTCTTCTTCACTTAGCAGGTTAGCCGTTCGCAAGGCATCTAAAGCGGAAGTGAGGGCCATCATGGAGAAGTTTTCTTGCAACAAAAAGGCGAAGTTGCGCAGCTCTCCTGGTTGTTTATTAGTTACCGGTGCACGTGCAGTTTCTAGGGGAAACACCTGTGCTGTGGCTTTTGATGGTGTGGCTTCATTCATAACCCGATTATATCACCTAACTTAACGAGAGCCCTATTATTCTACCCTCGCGCAGAAGTGAGGAGATGACTGGCAAGTATTACTGCTTAGCTTTGCGATTCATGCCAAAATAGCCCCATTAGTCATATGCTTGAGTTTTAATTATGAAGTTCACCGGTACCGAAAAATACGTCGCGACCAAAGACTTACAAATGGCCGTTAACGCAGCAGTCACCTTGCAGCGCCCTTTGCTTATTAAAGGAGAGCCTGGCACTGGTAAAACCCTACTAGCAGAAGAAGTGGCAGCCGCTTTAGGCATGCCGCTAATGCAATGGCATGTTAAATCCACCACCAAGGCCCAGCAAGGCCTGTATGACTACGATGCCGTATCACGTTTGCGTGATTCACAACTAGGCAACGAGAAAGTTAACGACGTAAGCAACTACATTAAAAAAGGTAAACTATGGCAAGCTTTTGATGCCGATGAACGCGTAGTTTTATTGATTGATGAAATCGACAAGGCCGACATCGAATTCCCTAACGACTTATTGGTAGAGCTGGATAAAATGGAGTTTCATGTTTACGAAACCGGTGAGCGTGTTCAAGCTAGGCACCGCCCTGTGGTAATTATCACCAGTAATAATGAAAAAGAATTACCCGATGCTTTTTTGCGCCGCTGCTTTTTTCATTACATCAACTTCCCCGACAAAGTCACAATGAAAGCTATTGTGGATGTGCATTACCCAGATATTAGCCAAAACCTTGTGGCCGAAGCCATGCAGATGTTTTTTGACGTGCGTGACATTCCAGGTCTGAAGAAAAAGCCATCTACATCTGAATTAATTGACTGGCTTAAGCTGCTTATGGCCGATGAAATCCCTGAAGATTTATTAGCCAACCGCGATAGAACCAAGGCTATTCCACCACTTTATGGTGCTTTATTGAAAAACGAGCAAGACGTTCAATTACTTGAGCGGCTAGCGTTTATGTCCCGCAGAGAGCAGCGTTAACCCACTATGTTGGTTAACTTCTTTTACACGTTAAAACGTGCGGAAATTCCTGTTTCCATCAACGAATACTTGGTGTTGCTGGAAGCCCTGCAACAACACCTAGCGTTTGCAGACATTGATGATTTTTATCACCTTGCCCGACTCTGCCTGATTAAAGACGAGTCTAACTTCGACAAGTTTGATCGCGTATTTGGTGCTTATTTTAAGCAGCTTGAAAGCCTAGAAGATGTGCTTAACGCCCTCATTCCAGAAGAATGGCTGCGCTCAGAATTTATGAAGCAATTAACTGATGCAGAAAAAGCCAAGATAAAGTCTTTAGGTGGTTTAGAAGAACTATTAGACGCATTTAAAGAGCGCCTCAAAGAGCAAGAAAAACGCCATCAAGGCGGTAGTAAGTGGATTGGTACCGGTGGCACTTCTCCATTTGGTCATAGCGGCTATCATCCTGAAGGTATTCGTGTAGGCGGTGAAAGCCAAAACAAGAGTGCCGCCAAAGTGTGGGAAAAGCGCCAATTTAAAGACCTTGATGACAGCGTGCAGCTAGGTACGCGAAACATTAAAGTAGCGTTACGGAAATTACGCCAATTTGCTCGTACTGGCGCAGCCGATGAACTGGATTTAGATCACACTATCAGCGCTACCGCCAAAAATGCCGGCATGTTGGATATTAAGCTTGTTCCAGAGCGCCACAACGCTGTAAAAGTATTACTAATGCTAGATGTTGGCGGCTCTATGGATCCTTACATCAAAGTATGTGAAGAATTGTTCGCGGCTTGTCGTACTGAGTTCAAACACTTAGAGCACTTTTACTTCCATAATTTTGTGTACGAAAGCCTTTGGCGCAACAACATGCGAAGGGGAAATGAACGCACATCTTTATACGATATCATTCACACCTATGGGCGAGATTACAAAGTGATATTTGTTGGCGACGCATCTATGTCGCCTTACGAAATAAGCAGCCCTTACGGCAGTGTAGAACACATGAACACAGAGCCTGGGCATGCGTGGATGCAGCGACTTACCTCCCACTTCGACAAAGTAGCATGGCTTAACCCCGTAGAGCAGGATCGTTGGCGTTATACTCACTCTATTGACCTTACTCGCCAGCTTGTGGATGACAGAATGTATCCCATGACTTTAAGTGGTTTGAGTGATGCTATTAAGGCCCTCGCAAAGTGACCGCCTCTTCAAACGGTAATCCCGTCATCTGCCCCTGTTTTGATATAGACCAAGCTGCAGTAAATGTAGCTATTGCTCAGGGTCATGATGACTTTCGTAAATTGCGCGTAGTACTTGGAGTAGCAGGCGACTGCGGCAATTGCCATCGGCGTATCAACAAGCTACTTAAAGCCTCGCACCCTGCCAACACCAAGACTAAGGATGCCCTTTTGAGACGACGATTCCCAATGCCGTGGCGACATATGAGCCATGCAAAGCTAGAGCAAGAATACTCTCCTAGTTCCTGTGTTGATGATTTTATGGTGTATATCAATGATTACATCAGCCATTCAAAGGCCGCTCAAGATCAACTAACTTATAACAGCAACCTTGCCTACGCCAGCAATAGTAGTGATCGCTCAAACGAAGTGCTTGATTACTTTCCAGCTAAAAAAAATGGCCCGTTAGTGGTGTTTATTCATGGTGGTTATTGGCAGGAATTGAGTAAAAATGAATCTTGCATGATGGCACCAGGCTTGGTGGAACAGGGCACCAATCTAGCTGTAATAGACTACACCCTTGCGCCAGAAGTTAGCATCAATGAAATGATTGCTCAGTGTTGTCGTGCCGTGGCTTGGCTCATTAATCAAGCTCAGGAACTGGGCTTTGATAGTAACAAAGTGATTATTGCGGGTAGTTCTGCAGGAGGACACCTTTGCGCCTCGGTATTACAGGCGTCGCAACAAAACTTACATGGCCTTAGCAACCAATCAATTTCTGGTGCGGTGTTGCTCAGCGGCGTGTACGACCTACGTCCGCTGGTGACTACTTACGTCAATAACCCGCTAAACTTGACCGAAGAAAATGCAACAGACCTAAGCCCAGGCCTTTACAGCAACCAAGGGTTACCACCTTGTATTATTGCCTATGGTAGCAACGAAACCCAAGAGTTTAAGCGCCAAAGTAAAGAGTACCACCAGCAACTGCTCAGCGATGGCGTTAATAGCCAGTGCTTTGAAGTGGCAGGCCGCAACCATTTTGACATCGTGTTTGATCTGGCTATTGATGGTTCCAGTATTAACCAACAGCTCAATCAGTTACTAACTAAACCCTCTTTAATAACTGAATCGGGCCTTAAAGGTTAGGCGCTGAGCGCTATCTAGCAACGCATAGGCGGTATTGCTTTTTGCGGCCATCACCGCGTAGCTTAAACTGCTTTCCCACTGATCTGTGGGTGACCAAGTCAATACGCCAGTAAGTGCCCTTAGAGAACCAGTAGGGGTGCCTATATGCATGAGCGACCAACTGAGCTCATCATTGTTAAAACTATCATTCACACCTAGGTTATAGGTAACGTCTGTTTGATTGCTCGCTACTGGGGACAACGCAGGTGTAAGGTAGCTGGATTGATAATCTAGCCAGTGCTGCGCCGTTATGCTAGCGCTCCACTCCCGATCACCCTGGTTGAGTTCTAGGCCAACCGCCATATCTAAACGATTAGCTAATATTAAACCTGTAACACCTAGGTTATGCTCTAAGCCTCGCTTGTAGGCCGCATCAAATTTAACCAGATCGTCGTCAATAGCTTTGTTCCAGCTATAACCAATCAGTTGGTAAGCCTTGGCCGACGCGGCGGTTGGGGCCGTGGTTGATGCTGCGGCTGTAGCTAAATTAAGCACCGCGCTATTAGGCACCATGTGAGCTGCATAAACCGCCCAATCACTGCCTGCCCCTGTGTGGCCATATTTCACACCCCACTCTTTTGCCACGCTAGAGGTTAACACCACGCCTGGTAGTGCACTTACACTGGGGTCTAAACCCACAAATCCAGACACTTGTGCCGAGGGCATATAATAACTACCCGTTAGTAGCCATTGAGGTGTAAACCCCGTAGCACCACTAATAAGGTTTGGTGCTGGGTTAATCACATCCAACACGCCAGCACCTTCCACTTCGCCCCAGCTGAGTATATAGCGGCCTAGTTTGATACTGGTTTCAGCTAAGCTGTATTGCAGCATCACCTGCTGCACTTCCAGTAGGCTAAAGTCACCAACAGCGGGTTTGTTTGGTGAGCCTTTCCAATATTGCATAGCCTTTACTTCTATCTGCGCATAGCCCAATAGGCCTAGGGATGTCTCCGTTGATACCCGCACATCGGTGACGTGATTAGTGCGCCGATAACTGGCTTTAGGATTAACCGCCAAAATGTGTTCTACACTAAGTTGCAACGGTTTATTTTGTGCAGCTATGATGCCCAGTGCCGAAAAACCTTCACCGGCAAATAAATCTTCGCCGTCATCAAACTCTTCGCTCAACCAATCTTCACCAAGTGCATCCTCGCTTAACAGATCATCGCCTGCATGGGCAGGCATGCCAATCAATACGCTAATCAATAGGCCAATCAAGCACAAGACTAGCAGCCTCTTTAAAGCTCCCATACCCATAACTATACCCATGGTTATTGCGCCTGCTCCCTAAGGATTTTCAGATGCCTTTGCCTAAAGGCTTGGTCGGTTAGTGCCCGTTGAGTTAAAAAACCTTCATCTATATTAAGCCCAAAGGTAATGGCTTTTATTTTCATATTAGTTAAGCGTTGGCTTACTAGATTTTTGAAGGTCATGCTTCTCGCTAACCAAATGCCATTAATTTTCTCCACTTGCGCCACCGACACCTGCTTAATAGCATTCCCACGCTTATCAAACATTTGTATTTTTAGGCTTACAAAGCGTTCGGTATCTAGCCATGTTCTTACTTTACCGTAACGAGTGTGCTGTAAACGCTGGGGTGTAGGCACAGATTCAATCACCGCTACTGGCCGTCCCTTGTAGGTGCCCCGCTGCAAAATTGTATAGGTGTAGTCATCCAACTTACCTGTTTCTTGGTCTTCAGTACTTATCTCAGAACCAAACATACTGGTGGGTTCGGTCTCCTCATCATCGCTACCAGAGGCAATACGCTTCACCTTTCCAAGGGCCGATAGATAGAGCCAAGTCTCGTTGTCTTTATCACTAGCATCATAGGTATAGCTCAGCATGCCAATACCCCTTTCACTGGCGGGCTCTACTATGATGGCAATGGATTTAGTGTCTTTATTATTGTCACCCATATTAATTTGGGCACTTTCTAATACTTTAATACGGGGCTTTTCTACACATTTTAGCTTGCCATCTTTAGTGCCATATTTGCAGGTTGTAAGCTGCATTACATTGAACGATGCGTCGGTAGTTTTTAATTGGTTGTCATCCATTTTTTGCACTAGCTCACGAGCAGTCATTTGTGCCTGAGCAACACCCATCACCGATAAACTGAGGCAGAGCAGTACTGCTTTGCGGATAAAATGCATTATTTTATTCCTTTAAAATCTAAGTTATCTGTTACATTTTGTTGACCAAATTTAGGTTTAAACACCATGATTAACGCAGGGAAAAACAGCAAATCGCACAACAAGGCTACAAAAATAGCCAACGAACCAAACGCACCCACTTTGGCAAGGCCTAAGTAATTACTAAAGCTCAGCATAAAGAAACCACAGCCCAGTACTAAACTGGTAAAGGTGACCGCTTGACCTACTTCTTTAATGGTGTCTACCAGCGCCATGCGCATGTCACTGTGTTTGGCCAAGGCCATTCGATAGTGCGTAATAAAGTGAATGGTATCGTCTACGGCTATACCTATGATCAATGGGGCAATCATTAAAGTGTCGGTATCTAACGGTATTCCCATCAATCCCATTAGGCCAAATGCCAAGGTGGCGGGAATCATATTAGGAATTATAGACATTAGCCCTGCCTGCACAGAACCCAAAGTAAGTACTAACAAACCTGATATAAGCACCATGGCTAAAGCTAAACTTTTAAACTGGTTGTTACTCATGTCATCCATGAGTCTCATCAACATGGCCAAGGTACCAGTAACATGCACATCCATGTTGGGGTATTGTTGCTCATAAGCGGCAAAAGCCTCTTTTATATCAATCTGTACCAGTTCAAAAAACTCTGCATACTCACTAGAACCGGCATTGCGAAGTTGCACACTAATATGACTTTGGCTGTAATCATCATTCACCAAGGCACGCCGCTCATTTGGATTTGAACTATTAAACAGATACAACAGTTGAGAAACTGCCAGGTTATCATCAGGAATTGTTTTGTAAGCATCACTGCCATCTTGCATGATGGCGTGGGTATCTTTTACAAGGTCGGCCAAGGAATTAGTACGAATAACATGCTGGCTGTATTCGTTTTCTATATGCCGCTGAAGGCGATCCATGGTTTGTAATATACCCGCCTGCATCAAGGCGTCAGACTGCTGCATATCCACTAGAATCTCTAAGCTACCTGTACCCATCATATGCTCATCAACAATAGTGTAAGCTGTTCTTAGTGGTGAGCCTTCACGATATAGTTCAGCAATATTGGAGTCTACTTTTACCTGTGTGGCGCCGTACAAACACACAACAAACAAACCCACAAAAGCAAAATTTACTGTGTGCTTATATTGCTGCACAAAAGCTGGTATTTTATCCAATAAGCCCTGTAACCAAATACCACTAAGTAACCATTGCAAACCACTGCGCCGTAAAAAAAACCGCACAGGCCACAACAATAACCACATCAATTTAAACAACAATGCCATAGGCCACACTAAGTAAGACAACCACAAGCGCCAGCCTAGCTTAGGTATATTAGATTTTTCCTTAGGCATGGGGTGCCATAAATCCATAAGAATCGGCAATAAAAATATGGTGTACAAGAACGCCAGAAATACCCCCGCAGCAGAGGTCACACCAAACATTACAAATTGCGCCATACCAGTAATGGTTAATGCACCCATACCTGCCATGGTGGTAATAGTGGTGAGTAATATAGGTAAGCCAGTTTTACCGTAGGCTTTAGATAACGCAGGCTCATGGTCATGGCCATTACGCCTAAAGTACACGTAGCTGCTCATAACGTGTACACAATCTGCCACACCTACGGCAACAATTAGCATTACCGTTAAGCTAATGAGCGTACTAGATTCTAAACTTAACCATCCCAGGGTACCTACAACAAATAAAGCACTGATACCAATGGCAATTTGCGGCCACAATACCGCGCTGGCAGAGTGGAATAGCGTCCACAATAAAATATTAATCACTAACACCATGCCTAACAGCAACATGCCTGCCTGCATCATGTCATCTACAGCCAGCTCTACCATAGACGCATTGCCTATAGGATAGAAATTAAACTGATCCAGAAATTCAGGTTTTTTGTACAACCTACTCACCGCTTCCATAAAGGTGAGGTACAGTCCCGAATCCATGTCTTCAAAACGCACTGTAGTTTGGCTGGCAGTGGCATCAAAATCTGTTGATAAATCACCAGAAAAGTCCCCCACCAATTCAAATTCATCATCCGCCATTAAATCGTTGGCGCTAACCCCAAGGCCCTTTTCAGACGCATCAGTCAAGGGAATAGCCCCAAAATCTGTCGTCACCATAATGGCGCCATATCGGTGGTTTTTAGAGAACAAAAATAATGGCAAATTACTTTGGGCCATAGCAATAGCTTTAACTTTCTCGGTTTCAATTTCATCCATAACCAAGTTTTGGATCAATCTAGGAGAGCTTAAGGTATCTCCAGAATTCACTTGTATGCGTATATTGGTGAGTGATTGCACTCGCTTAATGTGATCAAGTTTAAGTGCCAGATCTGCAGTAATCCCAGCTATATCTAGCTCACTTTGAGGTATGTCTTGCCAATGGCTAAGGTTGTTTGTAAGTTGGTCTACTAACCGTAAAGATGCAGGAGAAAACACATCCCCATCTTTGGCCTCGTAAACTATGAATAATCCGTCATCGCTACCAAATTGATTACGAAATTCATCTAAGCTTTGTAATACTGGGTCGTCTTCGCTAAACCATGAGTCTACAGTGATATCAATAACAAACTTGGTGCTGCCTATGGCCATGAAAAGGGTGCTGGCTAGCGCAAAGGCAATGATTCCCCAGCGCCAAGGTCGCAGCTTATTTGGCAAGTGTTCAAAATAATCACTGATAGCCAATAAAAGATCTTTCACAAAGTCACTCCCATATCGTACCTATCCCTAAACTATCCCTAAACTATCCCTAAACTATCCCTAAACTAACCAAAATCATCCCAAACAAGGCAATAGGCTTAAGCACAGGAGCCTATTATATCCAAACAATATGTGACTTGTGTACTATGCTTTAAGGATGAAAAAAAGGAATTTACTAGTCGCCGCCTTCATGGCACTGCCGTGGTTTACTGCATGTAGTATTGACACCTCCATGGAACCTGAGCAACAGCAGTTAGCTGCAGACATCTATGCCCAATTAGCTTTAGGTTACATGGCAAGCGGACACTTAGACTTAGCGGAACAACGATTACATAAAGCGTTGGAGCTAATGCCTAATGGCAACCTTACCCTTAAAGCCGCACAAGAATGGCACACAATGCGCCTTGCTCAGCCATAACACACCACAATTATACTAATAATAGGTATTATACTGTTTTCGTAGCCTTCCTTAGTTATACTTGCAGAATATTTCGTTAAGCTGACCAGCTAAAAGGACTTTTGAGCTATGTTGAATCAATCTATTAAATCTGCGAGCATAATACTTGGGCTGGCATTTTTGAGCGCTTGCTCCATGCCTGCCACCACTATCCCAACTACTGGCGATAAAACCTTATCGGGTAATAGCCCTGCCGTTACTAACTCTTACGCCGACATCCCTATTTCTGCTAATGGCCAACTAGACGTAGACAAATCCTTGTTACTGAACACCGGTGAACAATGGATTGGTCGTGCTGTATTAAAATCTAAGTTAGATACCGTACAGGCATTTGAGTACTATTTGTCCAACATGCCTACCTATGGCTGGATCAGTATCACCGCAGTACAGTCTGAAACTTCAGTGTTAACCTATGAAAAAGGTAGCCGTGTAGCCACTATTCAAATTGAACGGGGCACTCTGCGTGGCAGCCAAATTTCAGTTACTGTGTCACCTCGCGACGCTATTGCTCAGTAAACCAATGAGCTCTTAAGCTCCTTTAATCGCCCTAAGCGTTTGTAAATAAGCGGCCACATGGCTTTCTCTGTTGCGCTAAGAAACAACCCTAATTACTTTGTTTCTGAAGATGCCGCCCAGAGGTTTATACCTTGATCACTGGATAAATGATCAATTTCTGAAAGTTCATGATCTGTAAAATCTAAATTCTCAATTGCGCCAACGCAATCCAAAACTTGCTCAGGTTTTGAGGCTCCCATGAGAGCAGTAGTTACTCTGCCACCTCGTAAAACCCAAGCTAAAGCCATTTGCGCTAAAGTTTGACCACGGCTAGAGGCAATATCATTCAGTTGGTTAAGTGCCTCAATGAGTTCAGCATTAAGCTTGCCCCTATCAAGACCTTTACCTTGGACTGCTCGACTATCATTTGGCACCCCATTTAAGTATTTTTTTGTGAGCATTCCCTGAGCAAGTGGTGTAAATACAATTGAGCCAAGTCCTAGATCTTCCAACGTATCGAGAAGATTGTCATCTTCAATCCAGCGATTAAACATGTTGTAGCTGGGTTGATGAATGAGGCATGGGGTACCTAATTCTTTTAAGATTTTCACAGCTTCTTTGGTCCGCTGGCTGTTATAACTTGATATTCCCACATACAAAGCCCGACCTGATTTAACGATGTGATCCAATGCACCCATGGTCTCTTCTAGAGGTGTGTTAGGATCAAAGCGATGTGAATAGAAGATATCGACGTAATCCAATCCCATACTTTTTAATGACTGATCACAAGACGCAATCAAATATTTCCTACTTCCCCATTCGCCATAAGGTCCGGGCCGCAGGTTATAGCCTGCTTTTGAACTGATTATTAATTCATCCCTGAAACCAGAAAAATCAGTTTTTAGAATATCTCCAAATGCTTCTTCTGCACTACCAGCAGGGGGACCATAATTATTCGCAAGATCAAAATGTGTGATGCCATTATCGAAAGCAGTCTGACAAATTTCTCGTTTGATTTGATGTGGGGAATTATGACCAAAATTCTGCCATAACCCTAATGAAATGACTGGAAGTTTTAGTCCTGAATTACCACAACGGCGGTACACCATTTTATCATAACGATTTTGGCTTGGAGTATAATGCATCAGGTTGTTCCTATAATAAAAAAATGTATTTTCAATTATGATACGAGAGTGAACCAAGCGTACGACGCATTCACTGACACACTTTAATATTCTATTACTCATTCAAACTTAGAGTTAAGTAATTGTTATTGGCTTTTAATCTCCTGACGCCCACGATAAGGAGCTTCAGCACCTAGTTCCTGCTCTATTCGCAGTAAACGGTTGTACTTAGCCACTCGATCTGAGCGACATAGTGAACCTGTTTTAATTTGCCCCGCCGCAGTGGCTACAGCTAAGTCAGCAATAGTAGTATCTTCTGTTTCACCAGAGCGATGGGAAATAACCACGCTAAAACCGGCTTTTTGAGCCATACGAATTGCTGCCAAAGTTTCGGTAAGAGTGCCAATTTGATTAAACTTAATCAAAATAGAGTTACCAATACCTTGCTCAATGCCACGGCTCAATATTTTCGTATTTGTAACGAACAAATCGTCACCTACTAGCTGAACACGATCACCGCATTTTTGAGTAAGATCGAGCCAACCATCCCAATCACTTTCATCCATGCCATCTTCAATCGAAATAATGGGGTGTTTATGCGTTAGGTCGGTTAGATAATCAGCGAAACCCGCTGCATCAAAAGACTGACCTTCACCGCTTAGGTTATAAGTACCGTTTTCGTAAAATTCTGAAGCGGCACAATCCAAAGCCAAAGTCACATCTTTACCAAGTTCATAGCCGGCATACGCCACTGCTTCAGCAATAACATCCAGTGCAGCTTCGTTTGAAGGCAAGTTAGGAGCAAAGCCACCTTCATCACCCACAGCGGTGCTTAAGCCCCGCTGAGCGAGTACTTTTTTAAGTGCATGGAAAATTTCTGCACCACATCGCAACGCCTCTGAAAAGCTAGGAGCATTGACTGGCTGTACCATAAACTCTTGAATGTCCACGTTATTATCAGCGTGCTCACCGCCATTAATAATGTTCATCATCGGTACGGGCATGCTGTATTGCCCTGCCGTGCCGTTAAGCTCGGCAATATGAGCATATAGAGGGATGCCTTTGTGGACCGCCGCCGCCTTGGCTGCGGCTAGGGATACAGCAAGAATGGCGTTGGCGCCCAAAACTTCTTTGTTTTCTGTGCCATCCAAGTCGATCATAGCAGCATCTAAGGCCTGCTGATCAGTTGCGTCCATACCTTTTAACCGTTTCAGAATAGGACCATGAATACCAGCAATAGCATTCATGACACCCTTACCCAAATAACGAGATTTGTCACCGTCGCGAAGCTCTAGAGCTTCTCTGGATCCTGTGGATGCGCCGGAAGGAGCACAAGCGGTGCCAAAAGCACCACCAGCCAACAGCACATCTGCTTCAATAGTAGGGTTGCCCCGAGAGTCCAATACTTCTCTTGCCTGGATATCGGTAATGAATTGGTCCAAAATATTCTCCTGTTACTCATCTTGATGGAAATCTTGCTTATGTAAATAAATGCCATATTCAAAAGACATGAAACGAGAAGCAGACAACTCCGTTTATCAGCGATTAATAACTAAGCGATGTGTAGCTCATCGAAGTAAGGTCTTCTATGTATGCAGGCCTGTGCGTCTTACCTATGACGCACAGCGAATATAAACCACGCTATGCTAAACAGTAGGGTTACTGAATGTCATTTCCCACACGCACTACTTTTAAAGTATTGGTACCCCCATGGGCTTTCACATAATCACCTTTGGTGATCAGTACGATGTCGCCATCTTCCACCACACCTAACTCTTTAAGCTGCTCCACTGCAATATGGTTCACTTTGTCATTGTCCAGTACTTCAGAATCGAAAGGGTGAGTAATCACTCCTCGG
>JAWUYU010000106.1:0-13865 GCA_034110645.1 Pseudomonadales bacterium | reverse complement strand
TGCAGGCCAATTAGGTACATTCACCTATGGTTCCGTTATTTTTGCCAGTTTATTAGGCTGGCTACTATGGGATGAACTAGTTACTTCAGAGGCTATGCTTGGCATGGCTCTGGTAGTGGGTTCTGGGGTGTTAGTGATGTTGGGTTCAGTAAAAGAGCGCACTTCAAGCAAGTCTCAGGAGTAAGGAGTAACTAGTCCCTCACCCCCAATATTAACTGTGCTTCGCGTGCGCTGGCCACCTGCCGGAGCTGGCTTTGAGCATAGCTAGCCACTTGAGCGACTAAGGCATGGTTATTAGCAGCAAGTTCTCCTGAGGGCAGCCACAAATTATTTTCAAACCCTACTCTTGCATGGCCACCTTGGTCGATAGCATATGTAATACATGCATGTTCTTGCTGACCAAAAGCACATGCAAACCATGTATGTAGATTTTTTGGTTGCATAAACTCATCTAAATCAGTGTGTTGTGCCTGTAAATTTTCTCGATAACGCCCTAATACATAAAGTACACAGCTTGAGTTGTTGGGCAGTACACCGGCCACTTGTAATTGATTGAGGCGTTGTAAGTCTGCAGCGTCATAAAGAATAATCTGCAAGTGAACTTGGGCCTCATCAGCCCAGCTAAAGAAGTGTTTTGCATCTACTTCACTAGCAACAGTAGGCACCAGCTCGCGTAACGCCACACTGGCCATTTTGGGTCTCAGTTTTGTGACTAGGTCCATTTGTTGCTGGGTACTATATTGCCCTACCGCTTCGGTAGTAATTTGCACTAGCATCTCTGGCACTTGGTTTGCCATTTCATCCAACAATTCTTCATACATACCAGCGTCCAAGCTGTGTTTGCCTTGTTTATCTCGAATATGAGCATGCAAGATACTCGCCCCTGCTTGCTGGCATGTTAAAGCTGCTGCAACGGTTTGTTCTATAGTCATGGGTAAACCATGATGATCCTGCTGATTACGCCGCGCACCATTTGGTGCCACCATAATCATTAGTGGTTGTTGATTATTCAATGGACTAATACCTGGTTGATCGACTTGGCTAACTTAGCCACCAATTCATCTATCTGAGCTTCGCTAATAATAAACGGTGGCGCCAGCAAAATATGATCACCTTTCACACCATCAATAGTGCCGGCCATTGGGTAACAAATAAGCCCCGCATCAAAGGCAGCTTTTTTGACTTTACTTGCAGTGCCTAAGTTGGGTGATAGTGGATTTTTAGTCACCCGATCTGCAACTAATTCAATACCTTGGAACAACCCGATGCCACGAATGTCTCCCACATTAGGATGCCCATTCAAAGCTTCTTTAAGGGCTGCGTGTAGATACTCTCCACGTAACACCACCTGGCTTAGTAGGTCTTCATCTAGAATTTTACGAGTGACCGCTAAAGCCGCCGCACAAGCCACGGGATGACCCATATAGGTATGGCCATGTAGAAAAACCCCACTACCTTGGGCAACAGTTTGGTATATTTTATCACTTGCAAGCATAGCCCCAATAGGCTGGTATCCAGCACCTAAGCCCTTTGCCATGCACAATAGATCAGGCGCTATCTGGTCATGTTCACAGGCAAACAATTTACCCGTACGGCCCATTCCACACATCACTTCGTCCAATATTAATAACACCCCGTATTGATCACATATTTCTCGTATACGGCTAAAATAGCCAGCTACAGCAGGTACCGCACCCATGGTAGCACCCACTACTGGCTCGGCCACAAAAGCCATCACATTATCAGCCCCAAGTGTCAAAATTTCTTGCTCTAACTCATTGGCAACACGTTGGCCATATTCTAGTTCTGTTTCACCGTGTTGCTGATGACGATAGGCATAACAAGGCGATATATGGCTCACTTCCACCAACAATGGCAGAAATGGTTTTCGTCGCCATTGGTTGCCCCCTGTGGCTAAAGCCCCTAGCGTATTGCCATGGTAACTCTGTCGTCTAGCGATCACTCGGGTACGTTGCGGCTGACCAAGCTCAAAAAAATACTGTCTGGCAAGTTTTAAAGCAGATTCCATCGCCTCCGACCCCCCTGAGACTATATAGACTCGGTCTAAATTGCCTGGCGCATGCGCAATGAGAAGGTCGGCTAGTTGTTCGGCAGGGTCAGAGGTAAAAAAACCAGTATGTGCGAAGGCAATCTGATCCATCTGGGCTTTCATAGCGTTGGTAACGTCAGCATCACCGTGACCTAAACAAGACACTGCAGCACCACCAGAACCATCGAGGTATTGTTTACCTTGGTGATCGGTGATGTAGCAACCTTTGCCACTGACCGCTATAGGGAGGCTGCTATGGCAATGGCGATGGAATACATGTGTTGATGTTCCCTTAGGCATTTAATTCACCATCAATTACACGTGTGCTCCGACGGCGCTGATTTAACAACACTAAGGCAATTAGCAAAAACGCCGGTATAAACGCCCATTCCCTTGGTGGCCTATCCAAGGCCTGTACGTCTATGGCCGTGACTGCGTCATAATAATCTATACCTACGGCTTCCGCTGGGCTCAAGTAGCTTAGACCCTGCACAAACCAGCCCTCTTGGTCTTCGTAGGCTAGGCTCATACCCAAATCTTCGGCAGAAAAGGCCCCAACCACATCGACTGGGAATACAAATAGCTTAAATCGGTCACCGTAATTGGTGTGTCTGGTCACATGTAAGCGCACCTGTTGCCCTTTAGTCAGAACCAATTGACCTTGGGTAAAAGTGTCAAATTTAACGGCTTCATACTCGGGAAAAATACGGTTCATAGCCGCATTAGGTAAAAACAAAATCCATGTCGCAAAGAGTAATACAAGACTTTCATACCAACGGTTGCGAATCAGCAACCAGCCCTGTGTGGCCGAGCTAAAACTCAAAATGGCCACTAAAGCAACGAGGAACACACTGATGCCATGCCACCAGCTGGTGACCCCTATGAGAAGTAACTGTGGATTAAAGATAAACACAAAGGGCAAAATGGCTGTGCGTATATCGTAGGCAAATGCCTGTATGCCCGTTTTGATGGGATCTGCCCGAGAAATAGCCGAGGCCGCGTAAGCGGCCAAACACACCGGGGGCGTATCGTCTGCTAATAAGCCGAAATAAAACACAAATAGGTGTACGGCAATGATCGGCAAGGCCAAGCCTGCGGCGCTACCAAGTTCTACCAATACTCCAGCCATTAAGGAAGCAACCACCAGATAATTGGCCGTAGTAGGCAAACCAATACCCAGCACCAAACACAAAAGCGCCGTTAGCCCCAACAGCAGATATATATTATTGCCGGCAATCGCCTCAACTAAACCCACCATGGCATTATTGAGGCCTGTGGATGATACAGCGCCAACAATAATACCCGCAGTCGCCACGGCCACGCCGATGGTGATCATATTGCGTGTGCCCGACACCATGCCCTGAATAACATCCGCGACACCGGCTTTAAAGCGCCCCAGAATCGAATCATCCGCTTGTTTAGGCCGCCAAAAGTTCTGCACTAGAATCATGCCCATAAGCAATAAAATGGAATAGAACACTGCACTACCAGGAGTCCAGCGTTTTACCATTAACAGATAAATAAGCACTATAATTGGCAACAAATAATGTAAACCACCAATGAAGGTTCTCCACAAATGGGGAATGTCGGCTCTAGGTATCCCTTTAAGGTCGAGTTTTAAAGCTTCCAAGTGAGAAATATACAACAATGCGATGTAGCTAATCAGTGCAGGCACAATGGCGGCTTTAACCACTTCCATGTAACTAATACCGATGTACTCCGCCATAATAAAGGCCGCCGCACCCATGATAGGAGGCATGAGTTGGCCGTTGGTAGATGCCGCCACTTCAATGGCACCCGCTTTAACGGCTGGCATACCCATTTTACGCATCACTGGGATGGTAAAGGTGCCTGTAGTCACCACGTTGGCAATGGATGAACCAGAAATTGTGCCCGTCATAGCCGAAGCTAGTATAGAGGCTTTAGCTGGCCCGCCACGGTAGCGCCCCACCATGGCAAACGCCAAATCTAAAAAGTACTTACCTGCGCCTGCCCTTTCTAACAAAGCGCCAAACAGTACAAATAAAAACACAAAACTGACTGACACATCTAATGGAATGCCAAAAATGGCCTCGCCGCCCAACCAGTGATAACCCACAAGCCGTTCTAGGGAAACGCCCTTATGAGAGATCAATTCGGGCATAGACTGACCAAATATCGAATAGATTAAAAATACCGAGCTAACAATCACCAAGGGTAAACCCAAAGCTCTGCGAGTAGCTTCCAGTAACAAAGCCACGCCAACTACACCGATGATCATTTCTACAGGCCAATTGATGCCTACCCAGGTCACATTGAGCAACATCCCATGACGTTCCACAATGCTGGCGTAAGCCAAGGGAACATACAAGGTAACGATAACAGCGAGCACTGCCAGCAACAAATCCCACTTGGCAACATAATTACGCCGACGATGACTTTCCCTAGCGCCATAAAGTAAAAAACACAAAGACATGGCGAAGGCAAGATGAATGGCCCGCTTGGGCACATCAATTAAGATGCCCCAACCTAAACTGAAGGGTAAAGGTGACGCTATCCACAATTGAAATAGGCACCAAGACAAAGCGACTATAGATACGAGTATGGCCCATGACCCTTGCAGAGGTTTGGTTTTAAACTCGATCTCTTCAGCCAATAACTGAGGATCTGAAATCATGAGGAGGACTCAAGTTTGGTAATTGAAATCCCAGACTGCAGGCCTAAGCCCACAGCCCAAGTAGCAGGCGGGATTACATCCAACCCTGTTCTTTGTAATACCGCACTGCGCCTTCGTGCAAGGGCGCACTTAAACCATCACTAATCATCTGATCATAGGTAAGATTAGCAAATGCAGGGTGAAGCTTACGGAAGTCCTCTATGTTCTCGAACACCGCTCGTACAAGCTCATACACAACATCGGCCGAGACTTTAGCAGAACTCACAAAAGTCGCTTTTACGCCAAATGTAGTGATATCTTCACTACCTGTTTTGTAGGTGCCCGCTGGAATGGTAGCAAATGCATAATAAGGGTTATTGTTAACCAACCCTTTTTCCACATCGCTATTTAGGTTAATAATACGCGCATCACAACCATCAGTGGCAATTGACACACCCGCGTTAGGTACACCTACGGTATAACCATAAGCATCAATTTTCCCATCACACAACGCTTTAGACTGCTCAGAAGACGTCAATTCAGTGGCAATTTTAAAATCACTGCTACTAATTCCATGAGCTGCCATTAACACTTCCATAGTGCCCCTTTGACCTGAACCTGGGTTACCAATATTGACCCGTTTCCCAACCAAGTCTCCCCAGCTATTAATGCCAGAGTCTTTACCAACAATAATATGGAAAGGTTCAGGATGAACCGAGAATACCGACCTTAAGTCATGCTGCTTTTTACCTTCCCATTTACTACTTCCATTAGAGGCATGGTACTGCCAATCCGATTGAGCAACACCAAAATCTAATTCGCCTTCACCAATTTGGCCAATATTGTAGTTTGAGCCGCCGGTAGATGGGGCAGCACAACGAATACCATGTTTGCGGCCGCTGCTACGACCTTCTGCGGCTTCTTTGTGTACCATACGGCAAATAGAATTGCCCACTACAAAATAAACTCCTGTAGGGCCACCTGTACCAATAGCAATAAAGGTACTAGCTGCGTGCGTTAACGGAGAAGATAAGCTTATTATCGAAAGCGCCGTACCAACCGCAGCACTAAAGATGATTTTTTTTATTGATTTCATGAAGTATTCCTTCTACTAATGATTCACTCGAACCTATCTGCTCATGCCGATGGGTGTTGCGAAACCCTATTATGCAACTTTTATTGCATTTAGCAATTAAAAAAGGAATTATATTTGCTTTTTTATTAGGCTAGATTGAGCCATAATCACACCAGCGTTTTAACGAGGAGTATTTTAAGGCATGAATCAAACAGCCATACCGCCGGCAGCAGATCTTCCGGAACTTAGAAAAGTGATCGCTGCTATTGCCGCCAAACAGAGCTCAATTAAACTGGGCCAGCGCTCCTACGCTGTATTGCTCGATCTAGCAAACAATCCAGATACTGCCGCCCACAGCTCCATTAATCAATTGGCTTCCCATTTTGGAGTGAGCGCCTCCACCCTAACTCGACTCGCCACACGATTAGGTTATAGCGGTTTCAATGCCCTACAAAACATCTTCCGTCAACACTTGGCAGAGCCTCACTTCTACAGTGAGCGAGCCTATCAATCACAATCACAATCACAATCACAATCACAGCATCAAGAATCGGACGTGCTGGCGCAAGTTGCGCAAGAAGAAATCGCTAATATTCAACAAATGATGTCACAGGTATCTACAGATCAGTGGCAGAAGGCCTTAGAGTTATTGCAAAATGCACGCCATGTACGCACTTTCGCTCAGCGTCAGTTTTACTCAACTGCAACATTTTTCTCCTATTGTTTAGGCCTATTACGCGATGGTGTAGGAGTATTAGGTGATTCAGGCCACGGTGTACCCCATGGCCTTGCTCAATTAAACCAGCAAGATTTACTAATTGTATTTGGCAGCCATCCATATAGCCGCATTGCTGTGGATTGTTGCCGCCAAGCCAGAGCCATGGGGATCCCCACCATGGTCTTTACGGACACCCACGGAGCGCCGTTAAGTAGTGATGCCAGCTGCCTATTTACCATACCCACAACCGGTAGTTTTTTTAGCAACAGCACAGCCGCTTGGGTGGTGCTCATTGAAGCCATACTCACTGCCTATGCCCGTCGTTTAGGCCCAGGTGCAATTAAAACATTAGAACAACGAGAGCAGGTATTTGAACAGATGCAGGTTGCTTATTCATGATTTCCACCCCCTCCTTAAAAATCAAACACATTCATCAGTTAGTGGTTCATAATAAAACAGCTCCTTTAACCCTAATCGGTGACGCCTACAGCAATTTGCACTTGCACCAACCCCAGCTACAAGCGTTCAGATCCATTGGAAAGCCACCTTCTGAAGCCCCAAAAGGGTTATTGGCTGGCATCAGCGTATCGGTGAAAGACCTTTATGCAGTAACTGGGTTTGACACTTATGCTGGCTCGCCTTTGGCATTAAAAGAATTCCACACGTCCGGCACCTTGGTTAAGCGCTTAACCGATGCAGGTGCACATATTTGTGGTAAAACTCATACTGTGGAGTTTGCCTTTGGAGGGCTTGGCACTAACCCCCACTGGCCAGTGCCGGTAAACCCATTCGATACTAATCAGCATCGGGTGCCTGGTGGCTCTAGCTCTGGTGCACCTGTGTCTTTATGGATGGGAGCTTGCCAACTGGCATTAGGCTCAGACACTTCAGGTTCTGTGCGTGTTCCAGCTGCATTTTGCGGAGCCTTTGGCCTTAAAACTAGCGCTGGGCGGTGGGAGAAAGACGGTATTGTGCCACTGTCACCCAGTGTTGATACTGCTGGTCTGCTAGCTTTAAGCGCTGCCGATGCCCTTTGGGGGTTTGCTGTAATGGACCCAGCCATTAGTGGTAACCCAAAGGCCTTCATTGCTCAGACCATGCTTACGAAAAAGTCCATGAAAGGTGTTCGTATTGGTGTAGTTACGGCATTATTTGAAGGATGTGAAGGTAACATTGATAACAAAGTGCTGGCCGCATTGGCACAACTGGAAGCTGCTGGTGCAGTTTTAGTAGAGCTAGATTGGCCTTACCTTGAAGAAACTTATCAGCTTTTTTTGCAAGGTGGATTATCAGCACTGGAGTTTCCGGCATTTATAAAAGCCCCCGATAGAAAACCCTGGTTTGATCAACTGGCACCCAGCACCAAAATGCGCTTTGCCCACCTTACTGATGCAGATCTATCTAACGCTCCGGCCCAAGTCGCTGATAAAAACGCACTCATACAAACATTCAATAAAGCTGCAGAAGGAGTGCTAGCAACAGTAGACTTTGCGGTGTGCCCTACCTGCCCCATAAGCGCGCCGACCTTAGCTTATGTAGAAACCAATATAGAACAGTATAAAGAACGAAATTTCAAAGCCTTACGTAATACTCAAGTCGCCAATTTACAATACTTATGCGCAGCTACACTGCCTTGTGGATTAGATGATTATGATATGCCGCTGGGCTTACAAATCATCATGGGCCACGGACAAGACCCATTGCTAATGCAGTGGAGTTGCGCAGTTGAAGTAATTATTGGCGATGCCCAGCATCACTACACTGAGTCACCTTAGATGATCAAAATACCGGGGCTTCACGCCTACACGCTACTAGCCTTACAAGGGGCTGTGTGGGGCTCATCCTTTCAGGCTATCAAGTATGCCTTAGAGGGATTTGGGCCAATTAGCATTGCTGCTGGGCGTATTCTTATTGCTGCCTTAGTGTTATTAGCCTACGCCTTAATGAAAGGTGACCGGTTACCTCGGTCTGCCTCAGTATGGATGAGCTTTTTGTTGATTGGATTTTTCAACTGCGCCCTACCCTTTTTCCTCATCCCTTGGGGCGAGCAAACATTAGATTCCGGTAGAGCAGCCATCTTCATGGCCACAGGCCCATTAATCGCCATCCTTCTTGCCCACTTTACCAGTAACAACGAACGCATCACCCGCTATAAAACAGCAGGCTTTGTGATGGGGTTTATTGGGGTGTTGTTCGTCATTGGTTTAAACACTTTCACCAAGGGTATGGGCGATTTATTACCGCAATTGGCTATCATCGTTGCCGCCGCGTCCTACGTGATTTCAGGTGCCATGGTAAAGCGGTTGAAGGATATAAGTAGTGCTATGGTAGCTGCAGGTGTTCTTTTGGGAGGTTGCCTTCTCACCTTACCTGCAAGCCTTTTGTTAGAAAACCCCATATCCCAAAGTGCTAGTATGCCTAGTTCAGCCATCATTGCTTTGGTGTATTTGGGCCTAATTCCTACAGGCGCCGCTTTTTTTGTACGTTTTTACCTGATACGCCATTACGGCTACACCTTCGTAGCCCAAGTGGGTTATCTAGTACCCTTATTCAGTGTTATGTTTGGCGTTATATTGTTTGGTGAAACCCTTACCTTAGGCATGTTTGTGGGGTTATTTCTTATATTGGGTGGTATTGTACTTAGTCGCAGGGGTGCCACGGCATAAGGGAGATCTACTTGATAGACGTCAATTTGGCTTATTTTCATGGATTTACCCTGAATTTTCCTGAAGTTCTATGCATTTTCTGGCTGGTGATGTATTTATTAGCCTAGTCTGGCCTTGTGCTGAGCTGTTTATTGCTCAGGAATCAGTACCAGCTTGCCAGTAAAGCCTTTTTTCAAGAAATCAGTTTGCGCCTTGTATATGTCTTTAAGTGGGTAAGTGCCTGCTACTAAAGGCCTAATTTCGTTGGCTTCGATATATTCTACTAAGTTAGTAAACACAATTTTTTCTTGATAAGTGCAGCCAAAAAAGCTTAAATCTTTTAAATATAAGGTGCGAATATCTAGCTCAACCATTGGCCCAGCGATTGCACCAGAAGTAGCGTAACGCCCGCCACGTCGCAATACGTTCAGTAGTTGTGGCCAATCTGGCCCGGCCACTAAGTCCACGACTAAATCCACATTATCAGCGCCAATAGCGGCAACAAGGTCTTCACCCCTAGCCACTAACTGATCGGCTCCCAACGCTTCAACGTCTTTGTGTTTAGCAGCCCCAGCAACAGCAATCACATAGGCACCACGGCGCTTAGCCAACTGCACTGCCGCAGAACCCACGCCACCAGAAGCCCCAGTAATCAACACTCGCTCTCCAGCTTTTAAACCAGCTCTGTGAAGCATGTTTTCGGCAGTAGAATAGGCACAAGGGATAGAGGCTAGTTCAGCGTCACTCCACGAGGTATTTACCTTATAAGATTCGTTACTCAAGGCGCAGGTATATTGCGCAAAGCCCCCATCATATTCAGAACCAACAGTAATACACTCAAAAGGCTTTGTGGGGTGTTGCTGCATAGTACGCACCAGCACTCGTTCGCCTATACGTTCATTGCTTACACCAGCACCCACGGCAATCACTTCGCCACATACATCTGCACCTTGAATACGTGGCAACTGCAAAGCAGTGCCAGACCAAGTGGCAGTGGCAGTATCAAGGTCATCATGACCTTCATTAGCAGCACTATTAGTGTCGCCTGTAACTTGCTTTGAGTACCAGCCAATACGAGTATTTATGTCGGTATTATTAACCCCTGCCGCCAGCACTTTAAGCAACACTTCACCCTCTTTAGGTTGGGGCGTAGGGATATCTTGACGGTACACCAACTGATCTAAGCCACCATAGCCAATCAATTGAACCCCAGACATAGTTGTAGGGGTATGGGTACCGGCAGATATAGAGTCATTGGTAGGGTTCATAATGTGCTGCTGTCTCGATGGAAAGTGCCACAAACCTAACAGCTTGATAGGTGCGACACAAGTGGCTTTTTAGCTTCAAGTTATGATAAAAAATCATCCCTGTAAAAAATGCTTTCGCGTGTAGTATTCCAGCTTGCAGCTTTAAGCATTGACCTTCCCTATAGTTTAGAATAATCTAATGTATAGTTAGTCGATAACAATCTGGCGCCACACCATGATTTCACCCCAAGCCCAGCCTTTCACTGCTGGAATGAAACATAATTTCCCTCAGGTTTTTCAGTGGCTACTACAAGTATTTTTTGTAGGACTTATGCTGGGCACTACCCGCATTGTGATCGCACCTTTAGCCGAACAAGAATTTGGCTTAGCCAAAGATTCACTTTTGCTACTCAGCACCTTTGTTATTGCCTTCGGCGTGGTTAAAGGCAGCATGAACTTTGTAGCTGGGCATTGGGCCGAAAAAATTGGTCGCAAACCGGTTCACCTTGTAGGATGGGTTATTGCTTTACCTATTCCAGTATTATTTTATTTTGCCCAATCGTGGGCATGGGTAGTATTGGCCACGGTGATTTTGGGGGTCAATCAAGGCCTTACTTGGTCTATGAGTCAAACAGCCAAACTCGACATTACTGCAGCCCATGAGCGCGGCCTTACCATTGGTTTGAATGAATTTGCAGGCTACACTGGTGTTGCCTTAGGTGGGTTAGTGAGTGCTTACGTCAGCCAGTGGTTAGGCCTAAAAACCGGATTATTAGTATTTGGCTTGCTCATCATTAGTATTGCTTTCATTCTCACATGGATCAACATTGCCGAAAGTCATCCATCGGCTTTGTATCCAACGCCAAAAAACACCGTCAAAAGCAATAACGAATCAGTATCTACATGGGCTATATTTAAGCGCATGAGCTGGAGTGATTCACGCCTACTAGCCATTACCCAAGCAGGTTGCGTGGAGAAATTTGTAGATGCGTTAGTATGGATTGTATACCCCATTTTTTTGTATCAAAAAACTCAAAACTTACCACTAACCGCCTGGATTATTTCTATCTATGGGTTAGTTTGGGGCTCTAGTCAATTGATCACAGGGCATTGGTCCGACCGGTTTGGTCGCCAAAGGCTTAATGTCACTGGCATGATGATGACCACAGGTGGCGTGCTATTGATGCCGATGTTTGAGTCTAGTATGGGCTGGTCTATCAGTGCAGCTATTACCGGCTTTGGTATGGCGTTGCTTTACCCTAACTTATCTGCAGCAATCGTAGATTTATCGCAGCCCCAATGGCGCGCCACTGCCATTGGCATTTATCGCTTTTGGCGCGACTTAGGCTATGCCATAGGAGCCTTAGTATTAGGCCTTGCAGCCTATTTTACGCAAGACTTAACAGCAACCTTTTGGGTTGTAGGCGCGTGCATGCTAGCTTCCACCACTTGGTTAGCAGCCAAAGGGTAAGGCTTATTATTGGCCTATCATAACATCACGCACCTTATAGACGCGCTTATGCACGCACCCTTTGATAGTTATGTATAATCTATATACCTTCGACACAGATTTAAATACCAATTTAGCAATGATGGTTGCCTATGATTACTCGCAATAAAGATTCCAAATTTCAATTACACTACCTTCTCTTAAATTTAGTGGTAATCGGTGCCTGTGAGGTATTTTTCGTCACTGATGTAATATTCGACGTGTTCAATATCGACTTAATACAATTGCAATGGGTAAGTCACACTCAAATAGAGATTATTTTCACCCTTCTTTTGGGCGTAACACTTATCTTTTTTGTGCAAAACATTAGACACCTATTGGCGAAACAAAAGCAATTTGAAACATCGGTAGCCGTGGCGTCTGGCGAACTTACTCAAGTCATTCAACGGTACTTTGAATTATGGCAGCTCACTCCTTCTGAAACTGAAGTAGCTTTGCTTTTATTTAAAGGATTCTCGGCACAAGAAATTGCCGACCTTCGCTCGACAAAAATCGGAACTGTTAAAAACCAATCCAGTGTTATTTACCAAAAAGCTGAAGTTAAGAACCGCAATGAGCTTTTCGCTATTTTCGTAGAAGATCTTATTGGTGAACTAACCCCCACTTAAGACTAAAAACCAATAAAATATAGATTTTTAGTCCTAAACTATAGTCACATGCCACTCAATCACGCCTATTTTGGTACTTTAGTTGATTCAAACTGTGTGAAAACGTCGTTATTCTTCAATCTATACACGAGGCATGTCACGCCTCGGTCATAGTTCACAATTGAGGAATATCAAATGAAGAAAATACTATTACCTAGCCTTGGCTTAATTGCCAGTTTAATCCTAAGCCAGCACACCTTAGCTCTTACCTTTAAAACAGGTGAAGTGATTGGCCCCGACGGTAAGTCTTATGTAGGTATGTCACCACAAAACAAGGCGAGAATACTGGCTAACACTGAGTCTGGAGAAATAAAATCTGGTGTGATGAACAAACAGTTCTATTTGGTTAATAACAACCAACTAGTGATCGTACCCGTGACTGAATTAAGAAATAAAACCACCGCTGAACGCATGGCCATAATTAAACAAGCTATAAGGATTGAAGGCGACCTTCAACTCTCCAACACTGGCCAATCGCCAACGCTTAGCACTCACATTGATAGTGGCATGGATAGTGACATGGATAACGCAACGCAAGAGGTAGAACTATCCCTCGACAGTGAGATTCAGGAAGCAAATGATCACTTAGAAAACGAACTAGGTAATGACCTTGAACGGGATCTAGATTCGGTATTTGATGATAAGTTTGAAAATGAGGTTAGTGATCACCTAGAAAACGATCTAGAGCATGACTTAAATGAAGCCCTTGGCCATGACTTTGAAAATGAAATTAACGATCATCTAGAAAATGATCATACCTTTGATCGTGTTGACAATGATGATCAGAATGAGTCACATGATGACAATGATTCAGACGATAGCCACGACTCGAATGACGACCGCGACGACCACGATGACCACGACAACGATTAATCATTGCTGCAGGGTGCAAAGGCTCGCAAGGCTTATTGCACCCACTTACATTATCAACGATTACCCACTATAAAAAGGTTATGATGTCTGCTAAGTAAATATATAGTAGAAAAAAATGCCCCAACAGCACATCCAAGCAACGCTCGCCAACCTACGCCAGCATTTACTGTCACTATTGCAATCCCCTAACGAATTAGATGCTGGCGGATTACTTACACTGAATACAGTGATTGATCGGCTAGGGATTCATGATGATATTGATCTGCAAGCTCACAAAGAGAACCCTTTATCTGATTTATTACCGCAAATAAAGCACGCTAGTAGATCACTTCTTGAACCATGCCAGAACATGGTCAATAGCATCATAGACTTAGCAGGTGCCTTACCTTGGTATCAGCGTTCCGTAGCAAATAACCCCGAGTTTATGGCTGGCCACGTTAATGCACAGATTATTGGCCCAGACGG
>JAWUYU010000105.1:0-14704 GCA_034110645.1 Pseudomonadales bacterium | reverse complement strand
TCACACCCTTCACGAGTAAGGCGGCGCATGCCTTCACCTTCGGCTCCCATAACTAAGGCCATATTGCCTGTAAGGTCGGCTTGGTGTATGTGCTTAGTGGCTTCGCCCGCAGTGCCCGTGATCCACACACCGGCATCCTGCAAACTTTTAAGGCAGCGAGCCAGGTTAGTCACCTGCACAAAGGGTACGGTTTCTGCAGCACCACAAGCAACTTTGCTTACGGTGCTGTTAAGTGAAGCGGATTTGTCTTTCGGCGCAATAACAGCATGCACACCGGCGGCGTCTGCAGTACGCAAACAAGCACCTAAATTATGCGGATCTGTTACGCCATCTAAAATCAACAAAAATGCTGGCTCGTTAAGATCTGCTAACATCTGCATTAAAAAGTGTTCATCTTTAGCTGGGTTAGGAGTACAAGCCGCAACCACACCTTGATGGCGCCCATTTACTTTATTGTCTAGTTCACGGCGAGGCATAATTTGACATTCAATGCCCTGCTCGTCTGCCAAACCTTTAACCTGCTTTAAACGCTGGTCTTCACGACCTTCTTGAAACCAAACTTCCTGCACCCGCTCTGGATTGCGCTGTAACTTAGTTTGCACAGCATGAATGCCAAAAACGTATTCAATGTTAGCCATAATTAACGAGTCTCAAATACCTTATTTACGGCGTAGTCTTTTTAGGTGAAGTTCTTCTACGGCGCGGTTTTTTTGCGCCGCCAGCGGGCTTACCTTTTTGATCAAACAATGGTTGGTCAAACAAAGGTTCATTTACTGGCGCATCAGCAGACTTATCAGCGCTAGACTGTTCCGTACTGGGCTTCTTAGCCTTAGGCTTAGGCTTTGATTTTGGCTTAGATTTAGACTTGGGTTTTGGCCCAATTTTAGACTTAGTTGTTGGTGGTTCATCCGCCAGCTCAAAATCAATTTTCTTTTCGTCTAAGTCTACCCGAACCAGCTTCACTTCAATGCGGTCGCCCAAACGGAAACTTTTTCCACTGCGCTCGCCCTGAAGGCGATGCTTAGCGGCATCAAAGTGATAATAATCGCCAGGTAACGCACTGATATGCACTAGGCCTTCTACATAGACGTCTTCTAGCTCAATAAACAAACCAAAGCTCGTTACGGCATTAATAGTGCCAAAGAAGTAATTGCCAATATGGCCTTGCATGTATTCACACTTAAGCCAACCTTCCACGTCCCAAACGGCAGCATCTGCACGACGCTCAGACATAGAACAATGTTCGCCTAATGCCAATACATCGGCAGTGCTATACGGGTACCATGGCGACTCTGGCTGCTTTTGGGTGGCTTTTATGCGTTTAACATAACGGCTCAATTGCTTGCTTTGAATCACACTGCGTATGGCTCGATGCACAAGTAAATCTGGGTAACGACGAATTGGCGACGTAAAGTGCGCGTAAGCATCGTAGCCTAGACCAAAGTGACCTTCGTTTTCTGGTGTATAAACAGCCTGGCTTAAAGAACGCAACATCACCGTTTGTACTAAGTTGGCGTCTGGACGGCCTTTAATAGAGCTTAACAGCGCTTGATAATGCTTTGGCTTTGGCTCTTCGCCACCTTGTAGTGACAGACTCATTTCACCTAAAAAGGCACGTAGGTTTTCAAGCTTACTAGGCTTAGGGCCTTTGTGTACACGGAACAACCCATCCAGTTTATGTTTGGCTAAAAACTTGGCCGTGCTCACGTTCGCTGCCAACATGCACTCTTCTATGAGCTTATGGGCATCGTTGCGATTTACCGGCACTATGGCCTCTATTTTACGGTCTTCACCAAAAATAATGCGTGTTTCTTGGGTTTCAAAATCAATAGCACCACGGGCATCACGGGCAGAACGCAAAGCACCATATAATTTATGCAATTGGTCTACAGGCTTTACTACATGGTTGTATTCTTGACGTAAAGGCGCACATTGCTCATCGCTAGAATCTAACATCGCACCTACTTTGGTGTAAGTTAAGCGAGCATGAGAATGGATAAGGCCTTCGTAGAATTCGTAGCCGCTAAGCTTACCCTTACTACTAATGGTCATCTCGCACACCATAACCAAACGATCGACGTGGGGGTTAAGAGAACACAAGCCATTGGATATAGCTTCTGGCAGCATAGGTATTACGCGCTCAGGGAAATACACTGAGGTTGCACGCTTGTGAGCTTCTGTATCTAGGGCAGTGCCAGTACGGACGTAATGACTTACATCAGCAATAGCAACGTATAAACGCCAGCCGCCGAGTGTTCTTTTACGACAATACACCGCGTCATCAAAATCGCGAGCATCTTCGCCGTCAATGGTAACAAAAGGTAGTTCACGAAGATCTATACGATCATGCTTATCGGCTTCAGTTACTTCTGGAGCAAGTTGAGCTGCTTCATGACTAGCTTCTGAAGGCCACTCATGGGGTATTTCGTGGGTACGAATAGCAACATCAATCTCCATTCCTGGAGCCATGTGCTCTCCCAAAATTTCTTCCACTTCACCAATGGCTTGAGTACGCTTATTAGGTTGGTGAGTAATACGCACAGTAACGTACTGGCCATGCTTGGCTTGGAGTACGTTGTCGCTGGAAATCAGAATGTCTTGGCTAATACGTTGGTTATCTGGACGCACAAAACAAACGCCATCTTCCTTCGTTAAGCGCCCTACAACTTTCTGTGTATTATGTGCAGTAACTTCAACAATAGCGCCTTCACTACGGCCTTTACGGTCTACTCCAGTAATACGAGCAAGCGCCTTGTCACCATCCATAACTGCCCGCATTTGGCTGTGATTGAGGAACAGATCATCACCACCTTCATCTGGCTTTAAAAAGCCAAAGCCATCGCGGTGGCCAATAATACGGCCGTGAATAAGGTCCATTTTATTAATGGCGCCGTAAGCGCCTTTACGGTCACTTATCAGTTGACCATCGCGTTCCATCGCACGTAATCGACGACGTAGTGCTTCTACATCCTCTGCATCAAACAAGGCTAGTTCAAAACTAACCTGTTTAAGTGTTGCTGGGCCGCTACGGTCACGTAAGTGATCCATAATAAATTCACGGCTGGGAATCGGATTGTCGTACTTCTGCGCCTCACGTTGAGCGTGTGGATCGTCGATTTGTGTCATTTTTTCCTAGGCGCCAAATGAATGGCGTTTAACAATAGTTTCAACTCGATCTGGGCCAGTGGAAATAATGTCCACAGGCGCCTCAATCAAGACTTCAATACGGGCAATGTAGGCCAACGCTGCTGCAGGCAATTCTTCTTCTGTCTGCGCACCAACGGTAGATTCGGTCCAACCCGGCATGGTTTCGTAAATAGGGGTAACCGCTGCAAAACCTTCAGCGTCGTTCGGGCATGATACAGATTTACCATTAACGTCATGGTAAGCCACACACATCTTAATTTCGTCCATACCATCCAACACATCCAGCTTGGTAAGGCAGATACCAGACACGCTGTTAATTTGGATAGCATGCTTAAGCGCTACGGCATCAAACCAACCACAACGACGCCCACGGCCTGTGGTAGCACCAAATTCATGGCCCCGCTCAGCAAGCCCTTCGCCAACGTCGTTGAACAATTCTGTTGGGAATGGGCCACTGCCAACACGAGTAGTGTAGGCTTTAGTGATGCCTAAAATATAATCCAGGTACAATGGACCAAAACCAGAACCCGTAGCCGTACCACCTGCAGTGGTGTTAGAAGAGGTAACGTATGGGTAAGTACCATGGTCAATGTCTAGCAAGGTGCCTTGAGCACCTTCAAACAAGATGTCTGCACCTGCACGACGCAAGTCGTGAAGCTCTGCTGTTACATCAGTAAACATACCTTTGATTTGCTCTGCTTGAGCCAATGCAGTTTCTAATACTTCGTTATAATCTAACGGCTTAACCTTGTAAAAATTCTCTAGTACAAAGTTGTGGTAAACCATAATTTCTTTTAACTTAACAGCAAAGCGTTGTGGGTCTAGCAAATCGCCTAAACGCAAGCCACGGCGCGCTACTTTATCTTCGTAAGCTGGGCCAATACCGCGACCTGTAGTACCAATTTTCTCATCACCACGGGCAATTTCACGAGCCTGATCTAAGGCAACGTGGTAAGGCAAGATTAATGGGCAAGCAGTACTAATACGCAAACGGTCACGCACGGGAATGCCGCGCTCTTCTAGCCCGCTCATTTCTTTCAATAACGCATCCATGGCAACTACCACACCGTTACCAATAAAGCAGGTCACTGTGTCACGTAAAACACCTGAAGGAATTAAATGCAAAACTGTTTTTTTGCCTTCAATCACTAAGGTATGGCCGGCGTTATGGCCGCCTTGGAAACGTACCACTGCCGTGGCCTGATCGGTGAGTAAATCAACGATCTTACCTTTGCCTTCATCACCCCATTGGGTGCCTAAAACGACGACATTCTTACCCATAATAATTTGCTCTAGTGTGTTGCTTCTACGCGTAATATCACGCAAAAAAATTAAATTCGTAGTTTATGATAGAAATCTATCTAAACTGAGGATGTGGGGACTATTTTCCAAACATCATTTTGCCAAACTAACTGGCGAGAACAATGTTGTGGCATAGGGCTGTCACATAACTGTGCAACCAAACGCTCGCCTTGCAGACGCAATTGCGACTGCATTGCCCATAGGCTTTGACGCTGCTCATTGCTCAACCCTACTTCGGCTGGCATGGCAATGGCATCTGCCTGTACCAAAGGCACCTCAGACAGCTCTGACAGTACCTTTAAGTCTGCACTAAACCCTGTTGCTGGGCGCGCACGACCAAATACCTTTCCAATATCATCATAACGACCACCTTTAGCAATAGCTTGGCCAAAGGCTGGTGTAAGGGCAGAAAATACCACACCTGTGTGGTATTCATAACCACGCAATTCGGCCAGATCAAAATACAAAGTGACCTGTGGAAAGCGCACACTAACTACCTCAGCCAACTCACGTAAATACACAATGGCAGCAGAGGCTTGAGCAGACACATTACCAAATATTTTTTCGGCCTGCTGTAAAACTGAAATTTCGCCGTATAAGCGAGGTAGTTGTGACAAAATGGTTTTTGCCTCATCCGTCACATCCATAGCGTTTACTAAGGCGTCTATATCTGCCACAGCTTTACTTTGTAAAAGATTAAATAATTCCCTTTCATCATCCTCGGCTAAGCCAAGAGATTCTATTAAGCCACGGTAGATACTCACATGGCCTAAGTCTAGGGTTATAGGATGCTTTATACCAACACGAGTAAGCGTTTCTAGCATCAAACTAATCACTTCAACATCACTATCAATGCCAGCATGGCCATATAGCTCCACGCCCACCTGTAACGGACTGCGAGAAGCTAACGGGTTGGCTGCGTTGGTGTGCAATACCGTGTTGGAGTAACACAAACGGTTAACACCTTCACAATCTATGCTGTGGGCATCAATACGGGCCACTTGAGGGGTAATGTCTGCTCGAATACCCATGGTACGGCCAGTTTTTTGATCAATTACTTTAAAGGTGGCCAAATCTAAGTCATCGCCAGTACCAATCAATAATGAATCAATATATTCGATGAGGGGGGGCATCACTAAATCGTAACCCCATGCTTGGTGTAGGTCTACCACGGTGCGGCGCAGGCCTTCAATACGGGCAGCTTCCGGTGGCAATACTTCTTTTACGCCATCTGGCAATAACCAACGATTTACACGACTCATGCGAGTTCTAGTTCCCCAAAAAATTTTATTAAATCAACGTACTAAATACAGCAAAACCAGCCCTAAAAGCATACTTGCCAAGCCTAACAACCGCATATGGCGGTCACTTATCTGTGCTAGCTGAACCACTAATTTACGCCACTTTTGTGGGTATAAGAAAGGCAGCATACCTTCCATTATCAGCATCAAGCAAAAAGCCACCAGTAGGTATTGTATCAATTCATTCATGATTCTTTATTAATGCTTCAAACACAAAAAAACCGAGCATCATACAGCCCGTCTCGGACCCTACTTCTCGGTTGCACTATTGTACTTCTTTTAGCCTCACATGGCCACCTTTGAGGTTTAATAGCCAGCCACTAAAAAGGGCCTCGAAGGGCCCTTTTGTTATGTTACTTAAAGCTAGCCAAAAGCTTACTTCAAAGTAGACTGATTCATGTACTTAAAGAACTCACTATCAGGCTCAATAAGCATCACATCACCACCAGCACCAAAGGTTTTACGATAGGCATCTAAGCTACGATAAAAACTATAAAACTCTGGGTCCTTATTAAAGGCGGCAGCGTAAGTTGCTGCTGCAATGGCATCGCCATCACCACGAACAAGCTCTGATTCACGGTAAGCATTAGCTTCAATGATCGTTTCTTGACGATCTGCATCAGCACGAATACCTTCAGCAAGCTCCTTACCCTGAGATCGTAGCTCACGGGCTTCACGCTCACGTTCGGTGCGCATACGTCCGTAAACAGACTCGCTTACTTCTGGTGGTAAATCAATACGCTTTACACGTACGTCAACCACTTCGATGCCCATGTCTGCAATAACCACCTGGTTAAGCTCTTTACGCAGCTCATCCATTAGCTCATCACGCTCACCAGAAACAACTTCCGTTAAGGTTCGCTCACCAAACTGATTACGCAAACCAGTATCTACCCGCGAAGCAAGCAGCTTTGCAGCGGTAAATTCATCACCAGAGGTTGCTGTGTAAAAGTCAGCTACGTTATAAATGCGCCATTTAACGAATGAATCAACAATCAACGCTTTCTTTTCTAACGTTAAGTATCGCTGTGGACGCGCATCCAAGGTGAGTACACGGGCGTCAAACACACGCACCGTGTTCATGAACGGCACTTTCACATGCAGGCCAGGCTGGATATCAAACTTCACCACCTCACCGAACTGAAGCATAATTGCACGCTCTGTCTCTTTCACTACGAATAGTGTGGAAGAAGCAATAAGGAGCGCCACAAATAGGCCAATTAAGGTTACTAGAGTACGAGTAGCCATGTTAACGAGCCTCCCTTGAAGATACACCTTGAGTTAGCTGCTGAATCACACGGTTGGTGATCTCATCCACCATATTGGAAGACCCCCTACCATCAACACCTGTTGCAGAGCGCAAAGATTGGTTTTTCATGATTTGATCTAAAGGCAATACCATCATGTTATTACCACCTTTAACGTCTACCATCACCTTAGAAGCATTGGATAGAACATCTTCCATGGCAACAATATAAAGACGTTCACGAGTTACTTCCGGAGCCTTTTGGTATTCCGTTAGTAGCTTAGTAAAACGAGTCGCTTCACCTTCTGCACGAGCAACTACCTGCTCGCGATAGGCCAAGGCCTCTTCGTTCACACGCTGCGCACGGCCACGAGCTTCTGGCACAATGCCGTTGGCATAGGCTTGGGCTTCGTTCTTAACACGCTGTTCGTCTTCACGTGCCTTGATCACGTCATCAAACGCATCTTGAACTTGTGAAGGTGCAGATGTGTTCTCTATGTTCACCTTAATCACTTCTAAGCCAGTTTGGTAACCATTTAAGTAGTTCTGCAATCGACTTTCGATGTCTAGGGCTAAAAGAGCACGACCTTCTGTTAACACAGAATGCATTTCTGAACCGCCTACAACGTGGCGCAAAGCGCTTTCTGTAGCCTGCAAGAGAGTACCTTCTGGATCCCTAACTTCTAACAAGAAGTCTTTAGGATTAGACACAATATATTGCACCGACAACCCTACTTGAACAATGTTTTCGTCTTCTGTAAGCATTAAAGCTCGTAGATCAACATCACGCACGGCAGTTACATTAACTTTAGTAACGTTGTCAATCAAAGGCGGGTTCCATTGCAAACCAGGCTGAACTGTTTCGCTATACTTACCTAGGCGCAAAACTACCGATCGTTCTTGTTGGTCGACCGTATAGAAACCCATACCTGCCCACAAAACTAGAACGACGGCTGCACCAAATAGAATAATTTTACCATTAGGAGCAGAGGCGCCACCGCCATCTGAACCAGAGGTGCCTTTATTACCAGAACCACCAAACAAACCATTGAATTTCTCAATGAGCTTACCTAATGCTTCATCCAGATCAGGTGGTCCCTGATCTTGTCCGTTTGGACGGCGATTGCCACCCCATGGATCTTGGTCTTTACCGTTACTACCCGGTTCATTCCAGGCCATATACTTCTCCTGATTAATGTAATTATTAAATATTTACTAGTCCCACGGATTGGCTGGTTTGCCAACAAAAGGCGTTGCGTCCATTCCGATACGACTTAGTATTTGTAAAAAATCTCGCTTTTGTAAGCGCACATCCAACACCATATGGCCTTGGTCGTTAATGTCTTCTTTTTCTACGGCGTCTAAGGCGTAAAGTTGAGCTCTCAAATTACCGTGCTGAGGTTCCAGTACGATTTGCTGAGCAAAAATTTCACCACCTAAGCGCTCACTAATGGCCTTCACCAAAAGATCTACGCCTTCGCCCGTTAATGCACTTAGCCAAACTTTTCTTGGCACACCGTAACTATCACGGTCGATACGAGCAGGACAATCGTCTAGCATATCAATTTTATTGTACACCAACAAATGAGGCAAATCATCGGCACCAATTTCTGTCAGCACAGACTCTACTTCTTTGATGTTATCGTCGCGCTTTTCGTCATTAGCATCAATTAAGTGAAGCAATAAAGTTGCCTCTGCCGTTTCTTGTAGCGTGGCACGAAATGCATCTACAAGCTTATGCGGCAAATGACGAATAAACCCTACCGTGTCAACCAAGATAGTGGGGCCAACATCTTTAATTTCAAGCCGCCTAAAGGTCGGATCTAAGGTGGCAAATAACTGGTCAGCAGCGTACACCTCAGCAACAGTGATACGATTAAACAAACTAGATTTACCAGCGTTAGTGTAGCCTACCAAAGAAATAGTAGGCACTTCTGCACGGCGACGAGCACGGCGTCCTTGCTCACGTTGCTTACGCACCTTACCTAAGCGCTTCAATATAGTATTAATACGCACGCGTAATAAGCGACGATCCGTTTCTAACTGAGTTTCACCGGGGCCACGCAGGCCAATACCACCTTTTTGACGCTCTAAGTGAGTCCAGCCACGAACTAAGCGAGTAGACATATGCTCCAGCTGAGCCAGCTCAACTTGCAACTTACCTTCATGGGTACGGGCACGTTGGGCAAAAATATCAAGAATTAAACCTGTACGGTCCAATACCCGACACTGCAGCTCAAGCTCTAGGCTTCTTTCTTGACCGGGGCTTAGGGAGTGATTAAAGATAACAATTTCAGCTCCGTGGCGTTCTACCGCAAGCTTAATTTCTTCTACTTTGCCAGAACCAGCATAGGTTTTTGGATGAGGGGTTGCACGTGAGCCACCTATTATTTCTAGAGGATCTGCGCCAGCTGAGTAAACCAGCTCTTTTAATTCATTGGCATCTTCACGCTCACCTTCTTGGCCCATTTCAAGATGGACAAGGATCGCACGTTCGCCTGATTTGTGACGTTCAAAAAACAAAGCAGTAACCTAAATCAAAGAGAGCACCTTGAGGTGCTCGTCGGGTTTGCACAAAAGAGAAGTAGATTAGTCTAGCTCGTCTTCGTCCGGCATCTTTACTGGGCGAGATGGCACTACAGTTGAAATAGCGTGCTTATATACCATTTGAGAAACGGTGTTTTTGAGCAGTATTACAAACTGATCGAAAGACTCAATTTGGCCCTGCAGCTTAATACCATTTACCAAGAAAATGGAAACAGGCACACGCTCTTTGCGTAATACGTTTAAGTAAGGGTCTTGTAGAGTTTGCCCTTTTGACATGGTAGCTCCTTGTGTCATTAATCTAACTTTATAGTTAATTTTGGGTGATAATGCGTAAATGCATCAGCAGATGCAAGCCGCTTTACGCACCCTTTACGCTAATGCTCTATTCTATCTAATAATTGCAAAACATTGAATGTTAATTTTGCATCTACACTATCAAACACCTGCAATTTTGGCCAACTACGCAACCAAGTGAGTTGTCTTTTAGCCAATTGCCGCGTTGCCACAATACCCTTAAACTGCATTGTTGCATCGTCGTACTCACCAGCCAAGTGCTGCCACATCTGACGATAACCCACACAACGCATAGAAGGTAGATCTAAATGCAAGTCGCCACGAGCCATTAAAGACGCTACTTCGTGCTTAAAACCTTGCTGCAACATTATTTCATACCGCTGCTCTATACGCTGATGCAACACCGCTCGATCTGCCGGCCATACACCCACCGAAGTCACTTGATAGGGTAAGCGTTGCTGCTCTTGCCTAGACCAATGGGTAGTTAGGGTTTCTCCTGTCAGCAAAAACACCTCCATTGCCCGAGTAACCCTCTGAGTATCAGCTGCATTAATACGCGCTCCTGCCAAAGGATCAATGTCGCACAAACGCACATGCATTGACTCTAACCCATGCTCTTCTATTTCTTGCTCTAACTGAGCCCGTATGGCTGGATCTGATTCAGGCAATTGAGCTAAACCGTCCATCAGCGCCTTATAGTACATCATGGTACCACCCACCAGCAGAGGCACCTTTCCACGAGCGGTAATTTGCGCCATAAGCGCTAGTGCATCGGTACGAAAGCGAGCTACCGAATAGGCCTCTAGCGGGTCACAAATATTGATTAGATGATGCGGAGCTACCGCGAGGGTGGCAGCATCTGGCTTGGCGCTACCTATATCCATACCTTGGTATATAAGCGCTGAATCTACGGATATAATTTCACAAGCGCGCTGTTGAACCAGCTCCACAGCTAAGTCTGTTTTACCTGCAGCTGTAGGGCCCATAAGGAAAACGGCAGGTGGTAACTGAGTGTCTGTCACTCGTTACTGCCCCCGCATGAACAGCTTATCTAATTCCGACAAGCTTAACTGAGTCCACGTAGGTCGCCCATGGTTGCATTGGCCACTACGTTCGGTAATTTCCATGTCTCGTAGCAGCGCGTTCATCTCTACATGATTAAGCCTGCGATTAGCCCGCACTGCACCGTGGCAAGCCATGGTGCCTAGTAGTTCATTATGAGCCGCCCTTATGCGGTCACTGCTACCGTAGGTAACTACATCTGCCAGCACGTCACGCACTAATTGCTCTACGTTAGCGTGCTGCAATAAGCTAGGCACTTGCCTTACCACTAGGTTCTCTGTGCCTGCCCTGTCGATAACAAACCCCAGTTCGCCAAACAACTCTTGCTGCGTTTCAACCTGATCTGCTTCACGAGAACTCACCGCCATGGATATAGGCACCAACAAAGGCTGTGCCTTAATTCCCTGCTGGGCCCAAGAGATTTTCATTTTTTCGTAGACAATACGCTCATGAGCAGCATGCATATCTACCAACACCATGCCTTTAGCATTTTCAGAAATAATATAAATACCATGAAGCTGAGCCACAGCGTACCCTAAAGGTGGCCCTTGCCCTGCCTCACCAGTAGCAGCCATTAATGAACCAGGACCTAACAAACCTGCATCGCCATGCAAACTGGCATACACACTGCTCTGCTCTTGCATTTGCCTTGGCGTGGGCTGATTAAACGACCCACTTTGCCAAGCTGATTGCTGCAGAGGCGATGACGTAGGATTACCCGCAACCTGACCTAAATCTACCTGTGCCTGGCCAGCAAATACACCTTCCGCAAGCCCCTGAGGCTGCATTTGTGCCTGGCCCGTCACACCCAACTGCTCAATACCACCACCAGTAGGAATTTCTGGCCGCACTTGAGCCAAAGCTTTGTGCAAACTACGAAAGATGAAATCATGCACTAAGCGGCCATCACGAAAACGCACTTCGTTTTTAGTGGGGTGTACGTTCACATCCACGCTTGTGGGGTCTAACTCTAAATACAATACAAAGGCAGGATGACGCCCATGGTACATCACATCACGATACGCCTGACGCACAGCATGCCCTACTAGCTTGTCCCGAACCACACGACCATTAACAAAAAAATACTGCAGATCCATTTGGCTGCGCGAGAAGGTTGGCAGGCCAACCCAACCCCATAGCCTCAACCCTGGTGCTTCCATTTCTATATGTAGCGCTTGCTGCATAAAGGCCGGGCCGCATACACTAGCTACCCGCTTTTCTTGGGCAGCTTGAGTGTCTGCCGGGCGCAGGCTGTGTATTACTTTTTGATTGTGTTTAAGGCTAAAAGCTACATCAAACCGGCTTAATGCCAACCGTTTTACAATTTCTTCTAAGTGACTGAATTCTGTTTTTTCTGTACGTAAAAACTTTCGCCTAGCAGGCGTATTAAAAAACAAATCCCTCACTTCTACGGTGGTACCTATTGGGTGTGCAGCTGGTTGCAATTGTGCAGCCATGTCACGGCCTTCGGTAATGACTTGCCAAGCACTTTCTTGATCTTGGGTATTGGATGTAAGCGTTAACCGCGATACAGAGCTCACGCTGGCCAGAGCTTCGCCACGAAAACCTAAGCTTTGCACCGATTCTAAATCATCCAAACTAGAAATTTTACTAGTGGCGTGACGACTTAACGCTAATGCTAGGTCTTGCTCTCCAATGCCAGTGCCATTGTCTCGCACTCGCATTAGCTTTACGCCACCTTGCTCTACGTCTATATCAATTTTATTGGCTTGTGCGTCAAGGCAATTTTCCAGCAGCTCCTTTATTACTGATGCAGGGCGCTCTACCACTTCACCGGCGGCAATTTGGTTAGCCAGACGGGGGCTGAGTTGGTGGATTTTTGCAGTCATTTGAGCACTCGTAATCTATAGTGAGGCAAGCTAGTGGGTGAAGCCATTTAGCCAGCTGGAATAATAAGTGTTTTGCCAACTCGAAGTACTGATTTTCTGGTCATTTTATTGGCATCTTGCAGGCGCTTCACAGTGGTACTATATTGTTGAGCAATACCAGAAAGAGTATCACCAGACACTACCTTATAAGAACGCAGCTTGCGCTGTGCTTCTACTACGGAGGCGATATACGTATTAGCAATAGGATTACTGTAAAAATAGCTTTTTAGACCATTAAAAATAGCCTTGGCCATTTTCTTTTGATACTGCTTAGTACGCAGTTTTGCCGCTTCACCAGGGTTGGAAATAAACCCAGTTTCCACCAAAATAGAAGGCACATCTGGTGACTTAAGTACCACAAAACCTGCCCTTTCAACGTGTTTCTTATGTAACCTAGCAATCTTACCCATATTACTAAGCACCTCCTCAGCAACACCCTGAGCTGTGGTTTGGCTGTAATTCATAGACATATCGATCAAGGTCATCGCCACATCGTCTTCTTTGTCTTCTAGGCTTATGCCACCGATGCCACCTATTAAGTCGGCATCGTTTTGCTTTTGTGCTAACAGTCGTCCCATTTCGCTAGACGCCCCATGCGAAGAAAGCACCCATACAGAGGCACCGTTAGCTTTACCATTTTTAAAGGCGTCTGCATGTACTGAGATAAATAAATCGGTCTTAGCCTTACGGGCTTTTTTAGTACGACCCCTTAAACTAATGTAATAGTCGCCAGTGCGAGTGAGCAACGGTGCGAACCCTGGTTCCTTTTTGATCAACGCTTCTAGCTCTTTAGCAATACCTAAAACCACATGCTTTTCTTGTAGTTTTTTACCACCAAATCTAGGGCCTAAGGCCCCTGGATCTTCACCACCGTGGCCTGCATCTATGGCAATTAAAATATCCCTTTGACTGTCTAATAAATCCAAGTTTGTTAGGGTGGTAGTTTGTGGCTGTGATGGTTTTAACACTGCACCTTTCGTTGGTGTTGTTGGCGCTTCTCTGTAGTTAGACAAATCCACTACCAACCGGTGACCATAGCTGGCATTAGGTGCCAAAACGAAGGCCTTATGACTGGTTTTGTAGGCTAAATCTAAGACTAGGCGTAATTTATTATCACTTCGTTGACTGGAACGAATACTGCGCACTGGGCTGTTAGTAAAGTCTAGTTTAGCAACCGAGGTAGATAATAAACTGCGGTCCATATCAATCACTAAACGATCTGGATTGGTTAAGGTAAATACTTCAAAAGTAACCGCCGCACTAGTATCAAATACCAATCGAGTATTATCAGGCGCTGGCCAAATACGTATATTTTCTATTTTCGCAGCCCAAGACCCCGTAGACAAGCAGGCCAGTACAAGCAGCAAAAACACTCTCATAACTGAACCTGTGTTAGGTTATTCAAAATAACCTCACCCATGCTGGTACATGAAGTAAAGGTAAGCTTACGGCCACGATCCAATGGGTGAATCGTTAATACAACATCGGCACTCGGTAAGAAGCCCATGCCTTTATCCGACCACTCTATCAAGTTAATAGCGCACCCATCAAAGTAGTCCCTAATACCTAAATACTCTAACTCTTCTGGATGGCCCAAACGATACAGATCAAAGTGGTGTATTTTTTGCTGTTTAAATTGATACGGTTCCACCAAGGTATAGGTAGGGCTTTTGGTAGCACCTAGATGGCCAAAATAACGCATAACGCCTCGAGTAAAGGTGGTTTTACCCATACCTAAATCGCCTTGTAAAAACACCGTAGCCCCCTGTGCGTCAGCGCTTAACGCCTGCCCAAACTGCTTGCCTAGAGCCACCATAGCATCTTCGCCGTGGGCTTGTAGTTGGTACTCTAGGGACATGAACTGGGAATCCTACTTAATGGATGAAAAACTAGAGTGCAATATAGCCTAAAAGCGC
>JAWUYU010000104.1:0-34127 GCA_034110645.1 Pseudomonadales bacterium | reverse complement strand
TGCTTACGAACAAGCGGCTATGAAAACATTCTGGTACTCCATCATTTACCTTATGTTGTTGTTCGTTCTGTTGCTAGTTGATCACTATTTTCCTATCTAGCTTTTGGTTAAAGAGTGGATTGATGAGGTGTAAGAATTTATGTTTTTTCTGTATGTTTAGAGTTATATTTGGCTAATAAAAATAAACTGCAGATTGGACTGATTACGATATTCGAATATACTTGGTTTACCAGCCTCAACGAGCTTGGTGACGTATTCGTCGACAGAATTACCCAATGGGGTTGGAGTATTGGTGGTAGTGCATGCCCCACCTTAACAATAGGCAGTGCCTTAACGCCTTGATGCTCATCATTGAGAGTAAGTTGGCACTGTGTACTTATACACCACTGCATTAGATTGCCCCACTGTGTTCGCAAAGACGCAGGCCTGGATGTAGGATTTGCATCATTAGGTTAGTCAATACGTAATTTTTGTGTGTGGGAACCATTTACCCCCTACATTATCAATGGTGCTATACTGCGCCTCCACTTTTATCACTGCAGTACTTTCCTATGACCTACGCCTTTTTTGCCACCTGTCCTAAAGCTATGGAGCCTATATTGGCCGATGAACTTGGCCCTTTAGGGGCGGAAGACATCAAGCTAACCCAAGGTGGTGTTTACTTTAATGGCGACTTAAAGGTTGGCTATAGTGCTTGTTTATGGAGCCGGTTGGCTAACCGCGTGTTATTGCTACTACATAGTGAGCCTGTGGATAGTGTTGAAGAGCTATATGACGCCGTAAGTAAGGTTGAGTGGACAGAACACTTTGACAGTGATCAAACGTTTTTGGTGGATTATGCTGGCCGTATGCGCGGCATAGACAATACACACTTTGGTGCCCTTAAAGTAAAAGACGCCATTGTTGACCAGTTTCGAGCCAAAGGTGAGCTGCGCCCTAATATCGCTAAGCAAGAGCCTGACGTACGGATTAATGTATTCATCACTAAAGGTCGTGTACGTATTAGTTTAGACTTGTCTGGCGAGAGCTTACATAAGCGTGGATACCGCCGTGAAGGTGGTATGGCACCGCTAAAAGAAAACCTAGCTGCAGCTCTTTTGATTCGTGCAGGTTGGCCAGCCATGGCCGCCGCTGGTAAACCGTTAATGGACCCTATGTGTGGTTCTGGTACTTTCTTAATTGAAGCGGCAATGATGGCATCCGACACTGCGCCTGGTTTATTACGCTGGCGCTTTGGTTTACAAATGTGGAAGCAGCACAATGTAGAGCTGTGGCGTGAAGTTTGGGATGCTGCTGAGTTACGCAGAGAAGCAGGTGAATCTGCTGCCACTAGCGAAATACACGGTTACGATGGCGAGCCAAAAGCCGTATCTAAATGCCGTGAAAACTTAAAGCAAGCGGGCATGAGCGACCGCATTCGTGTTAGCCATAGAGAACTAAAAGACCTAAAGCCACTTACGCACAATGCTGAGCAACAAACAGGCTTGGTGATGACCAACCCCCCGTATGGTGAACGATTAAGTGAAGTAGCAGATATTCAATACTTATATCAGCACTTAGGTGAGCGTTTGAGCCAAGACTTTATTGGCTGGGAACTAGGTGTGTTTACAGGTAACTCTGAATTAGGCAAGGCCGTAGGATTGCGCTCTCACAAACAATACGCTTTTTATAATGGTGCCATTAAAAGCCAGTTGTTAATGTACACCTTAGAAACCACTAACCGCTTTGCGGATCGTCGCCAAGCAAGTGGTGAAATTCCATTACAAGCCCTCAGCGAAGGCGCTCAAATGTTTGCCAACCGCGTGGTGAAGAACCTTAAGCAGTTCAGTAAATGGGTAAAGCAGGAAAAAATTGAATGTTACCGTTTGTATGATGCTGACATGCCAGAGTACGCTGTGGCGATTGATGTTTATGGTGATTGGCTACATGTGCAGGAATATGCAGCACCTAAGACTGTTGACTCTGAAAAAGCGCATCGCCGTTTAGAAGAGGTGATGTTAGCGTTGCCACAAGCTTTGGGAATTCCAGCAGAGCGTATTGTATTAAAGCAGCGTCGCCAGCAAACGGGTAAGGATCAGTACCAAACCCATGATGAAAAGGGCGAATATATTCAGGTTCAGGAAGGTGGTTGTAAACTTTTAGTGAACCTTAATGATTATTTGGACACTGGACTGTTCTTGGATCATCGTCCTGTACGTCAAAAAATCCAACATCTAGCTCACGGCAAACGATTCTTAAACCTATTTTGTTATACCGGTACTGCAACCATACATGCTGTACAAGGCGGGGCCCATAACTCATTGAGTGTGGACATGTCGGCTACCTATTTGTCTTGGGGCAAAAAGAACCTTGCATTGAATGGTTTTAGTGACCGTCTTCACCGTTTTGAGCAGCACGACTGTATGGAGTTCATCAAGAGCCACAAAGGTGAATATGACCTAATTTTCCTAGACCCTCCTACTTTTTCTAATTCTAAGAAAATGGTGGGGGTGTTAGATGTGCAGCGTGATCATGCGTGGATGATCCATAAGGTGATGGACTTGTTAACAGAAGATGGTTTGTTAATCTTCTCTACCAACTATCGTCGTTTTGAGTTGGACGAAAAGGTAGTTCAGCATAACCACGTAGTAGACATCAGTGACGAGACCTTAGATAAGGATTTTAGCCGTAATAAGAAGATCCATCGTTGTTGGGAGATTCGTAAATATAAGCCTGAAGTGATCGTTGAGTCGGAGTTTTATAACGCTGATTATGCAAAAACTCATGTAACTCCTAGAGTATTGCCAGCTAGGGCTGCAAGGCCAGTATCAGCCTCTTTATTGCCTGATACTCCAGTAACTACTCCAGCAGCAGTCTCTGAAGTTGAGGTTGATAAGCCGGTCATTAAATCTGCAGCTAAGGATCAAACAGGTTTTAACCCTTGGTTGAAAAAAGACTAAATTGTTTTAGTCTGCAGACGTAGCGCCGATCTTATGAATACTTAAGTCGGCGCCATTAAACTCTTCTTCTTCTGTGAGTCGAAGCCCCAAAAACTTCTTTACACTGCCATATACAATAAAACCACCAATTAACGCGATGCTCAAACCTAGAAGGGTGCCAAGTAGCTGAGACATAAAGCTTACACCTCCTAAACCGCCAAAAGCTTCTAAACCAAAGATACCAGCAGCAATTCCTCCCCATACCCCACATAATCCATGTAATGGCCATACCCCTAGAACGTCATCAATTTTCCAGCGATTTTGTGTCTGGATGAAAGCGTAAACAAACATGCCTCCTGCAATCAAACCTACGATTAAAGCTCCAATAGGGTGCATTAAATCTGATCCGGCACACACGGCCACTAAACCAGCTAATGGACCGTTGTGTACAAAGCCTGGGTCATTCTTACCAATGACTAATGCTGCTATCGTGCCGCCAGCCATAGCCATTAATGTGTTAACCGCCACTAGGCCGCTAATGCCGTCTAAGGTTTGAGCTGACATCACGTTAAAGCCAAACCAGCCAATGGTTAAAATCCATGAACCTAAAGCTAAAAAAGGGATGCTTGAAGGCGCAAAGGCTACCAGTTTGCCTTTGCGGTAGCGTCCTTTACGGGTGCCAAGTAGCAAAACAGCTACTAGCGCTATCCAACCACCTACTCCATGCACTACAACGGAGCCTGCAAAGTCATGGAAGCCTGCGCCAAAGCGTTGCTCTAGCCATGCCTGGAATCCGTAGTTACCATTCCAAGCAATACCTTCGAATAAAGGGTAAACAACACCTACGGTTAACGCTGCAGCAATCAATAATGGCCAAAAGCGTGCACGTTCAGCAATACCACCAGAAATAATAGCTGGGATTGCTGCAGCGAAAGTCATTAAGAAGAAAAACTTCACCAGTTGGTAGCCGTTGTTAGCGCTTAAGTCCTGAGCGCTGGCAAAGAAGTGTTGGTCGTATGCGATCCAGTAACCTACAAAAAAATAGGCAAGGCAGGAGAATCCAAAGTCCGTCATTATTTTCACTAAGGCGTTGACTTGGTTCTTATGTCTTACGGTGCCGACCTCTAAAAAAGCAAAGCCTGCATGCATTGCAAGCACCATAATGGCTCCAATAAGGATAAAAAGGGTGTTAGAACTTTGCACCAATGTGGCGACTGCGCTCATTGTAGTTTCCAATAGAACTCCTTAAATTAATGCTTGCACTGTTTTGGGGCGGATCGATAGCTTGGCTGGTTCATAGTGGTGCATTATTCATTTATAGCTTACGTATAAGCCCTCTATACGCTATCTACCAGCCTACTAATATATATTAAGCAAAGACTGTGCCAGTGCTTGGCTATTCTTTTAATATGGGTAATAAAAAACCACCCGGAGGTGGTTTTTTAAATGCTAAATAATAGTGGTTTATTTAGTAGGGTAAGGGCGCTTAGTTTCACCGGTATATAGCTGGCGGGGACGACCAATGCGGTAAGGGCTATTAAGCATTTCATGCCAATGAGAAATCCAACCCACTGTTCGAGCTAAGGCAAAAATTACTGTAAACATAGAGGATGGGATACCGATGGCTTTAAGAATAATGCCAGAGTAGAAGTCTACGTTAGGGTATAGCTTACGCTGGATAAAGTACTCGTCTTCTAGGGCAATTTCTTCTAAGCGCTTGGCAATTTGTAATAGCGGATCATTATCGACGCCAAGTAAAGTTAATACTTCGTCGCAGGTTTCGCGCATAACTGTGGCGCGAGGGTCAAAGTTCTTATATACACGGTGACCGAAACCCATGAGGCGGAAAGGATCGTTCTTGTCTTTAGCTTTAGCAACAAAAGCGTCAATGTTAGACACGTCACCAATTTCTTCAAGCATATCAAGTACGGCTTCATTGGCGCCGCCGTGGGCAGGGCCCCAAAGCGCTGCAATGCCAGAAGCGATACAAGCAAAGGGATTGGCGCCAGAAGAGCCTGCTAAGCGCACTGTAGATGTTGAGGCGTTTTGCTCGTGGTCTGCATGCAGCATGAAAATCTTATCCATGGCGCGAGCTAGAATGGGGTCTACTTTACTTTCTGTGGTAGGTTTGCCAAACATCATGTGCAAGAAGTTTTCGGCGTAATTCAAGTCATCACGCGGAAACATGAAGGGTTGGCCAATAGAATATTTAAAACACATGGCTGCAAGGGTAGGCATTTTAGCGATTAAGCGGTGAATAGCTTTTTCACGATGGAGAGGGTTGTCGTTATCCAGTTGGTCGTGATAGAACGCAGACAGTGCACCTACTACGCCACACATGATGGCCATTGGGTGAGCGTCACGACGGAAGCCGTTAAAGAACTGTATTAGCTGTTCATGCACCAGAGTATTATTGGTGATATTGCCTTCAAATTCTTCCATTTGTTCGGTGTTAGGAAGTTCGCCGTGGATTAGCAGGTAACAGGTTTCTAAGTATGATGAGTGGGCTGCTAAATCTTCAATGGCATAACCTCGGTGTAACAAAACACCATTGTCACCGTCGATGTAGGTGATTTTAGATTCGCATGAAGCTGTAGACACAAAGCCTGGGTCGTAGGTGAAAAGACCTTTGCTTACTAATTGACGTACGTCAATAACATCGGGGCCGGTGCTGCCTGAGTATATGGGCAGTTCTATTGGGTCCATACCTTCTATGAGAAGAGTGGCTGTTCTTTCGGACATTTCTTGGCTCCTAAAAATTGTAATGGGAGGGGTGGATAGCAAAGTACTAATATAACGCCAGTACACTATTTAAAACAGCGGACATAAGTCGTACGCCTCCAAAACTGGAGCCTATCTTACCTTAGACTAGCCTTGGATGGGGCAAAGACAAGATTCGGCATATAGATTGTAGGTATAACTACAGATGATATGGAGGCGTGTTGCTATAATGCTGAGCGTATATGATCCTCCTGTCAGGGGGTTTTGTAAAGTGCTAGTCTAAGTCCCAGTCTTAGTACTTATTATACATGTCTGTGAAAATTAAAATCACCAATATACGACAAAAGTTGCGTTGTTTTCTGTTGTTCAAATCACTATACTTAGGGCCTGCGTGACGCTTACGGTTAAGTGGGTGTCGATTTAACGTAGTGTTTCAAGCCTTAATTTAACTAATTTTTTAGCCAAGAGCAGGTAGCCGTGAGCGATAAAAGACCCGTTAATCTGGACCTAGGCACATTCAAACACCCTTTAATTTCTGTGGTTTCTATTAGTCACCGAATTTCTGGCGTTATTTTGTTTGTGGGCCTGGCATTTCTATTTTACTTATTCGACACCTCATTAGAGGGTGCATCAGGTTTCGCCTTGGCGCAAAACCTATTGCAAGAGAACTTTTTTGCTCAGTTTGTGACCTGGGGGCTGTTGTCTTCCTTAGGGTTTCACTTTAGCGCTGGTATGAAGCACCTCATCATGGACTTAGGCCATGGCGAAGAGCTAGAAGCTGCTAATAATGCAGCAAAATTTGTTATTGCCTTAGCGGTTGTATTAGCCGTATTGGCGGGAGTTTGGGTATGGTAACCACAGTTACAAGCTTTGGCCGTAGTGGTCTGTATGACTGGTTGTTTCAGCGTATTAGCGCTGTAGTACTAGCCTCTTACTCTGTATTTATGGTGATTTACTTATTGGTAAATCCTCAATTAGACTTTGCTCAGTGGGATGCTTTGTTTGGCATGACCAGTGTGCGTATATTTAGTTTAATGGCGCTTTTGTCCTTGGGCGCACATTGCTGGATTGGCCTTTGGTCTGTCTCCACCGATTACCTTAAGCCGTTTGCGCTGCGCTTTGTATTCCAAATGGTAGTTGGTGTCTTAATGTTTATTTACACCGTTTGGGGTGTTCAACTGTTGTGGGGCCTATAAGTCATGTCAAACACCTTACGTACAATGTCCTATGAAGCCATCGTTATTGGTGGTGGTGGTGCTGGAATGCGAGCTGCATTACAGCTCACTGAATCGGGCTTGAAAACAGCTTGTATTACTAAAGTATTTCCTACTCGTTCTCACACAGTATCGGCTCAAGGTGGCATTACCTGCGCCATTGCTAGCGATGATCCAAACGATGATTGGCGCTGGCACATGTATGATACTGTCAAAGGCTCTGATTATATTGGTGACCAAGACGCGATTGAATATATGTGCAGAGTGGGGCCGCAGGCGGTATTTGAATTGGACCACATGGGTCTACCTTTCTCTCGCACTGAAGAGGGGCGTATATATCAGCGTCCTTTTGGTGGTCAGTCTAAGAATTTTGGTGAGGGAGGTCAAGCTGCCCGAACTTGTGCAGCTGCAGATCGTACCGGGCATGCATTATTGCACGCTTTGTATCAAGGTAACTTAAAAGGTGGCACCACTTTTTTAAATGAATGGTTCGCTGTAGACATGGTGCAAAATGACGATGGCGCTGTTGTTGGTGTAGTTGCTATTTGTATTGAATCTGGAGAAACCGTTTATATCGAAGCTAAGGCAACTGTTTTGGCTACAGGTGGTGCAGGCCGTATTTATCAATCCACTACTAACGCATTAATTAACACGGGTGATGGCGTGGGTATGGGTTTGCGTATGGGTTTGCCTGTGCAAGATATGGAAATGTGGCAGTTTCATCCTACTGGTATTGCTGGTGCTGGTACTCTGGTGACCGAAGGTTGTCGTGGCGAAGGTGGCTACCTTATCAACAAAGATGGCGAACGTTTTATGGAGCGTTATGCGCCTAATGCTAAAGACTTGGCTGGCCGTGATGTTGTGGCTCGGTCTATGGTGTTGGAGATATTAGAAGGCCGTGGTTGTGGCGTAAATGGCGACCATGTGCTGCTGAAACTCGACCACTTAGGCGAAGATGTATTGGAAAGTCGGTTGCCTGGCATTATGGAATTGTCTCGTACTTTTGCCCATGTAGATCCAGTGTTTGAACCTATTCCTGTGGTGCCTACATGCCACTATATGATGGGTGGTTTACCTACTAACATCGGTGGACAGGTGCTGTATCCAGAGTCGGAAACTCAAACCCGTGTTATTGAAGGTTTGTATGCGTGTGGTGAGGCTGCTTGTGTATCCGTACATGGCGCCAACCGTTTAGGTGGTAACTCGCTGTTAGATTTGGTGGTGTTTGGTAGGGCAGCTGGTATTCAAATTGAACAATCAATGCGTGAAGGCTACCATGCCGAAGCCGCCAGCCAAGCGAACTTAGATGTGGCTATGGCCCGTTTGAATGCTCTTAATAGCTCTGAATCAGGTGAAAGTATTCCTGAAGTTAGGGACGAGCTTCAAAAGACTATGCAGCTATACTTTGGTGTGTTTCGTGAAGGCGAAAGTATGCTCAAAGGATTAGAACTTTTGCGCGAGCTTCGGGTAAAAATATCCAACCTCCATCTACAAGATAAAACTGGTGCATTTAATACCGATCGTATAGAAGCCCTAGAGCTACAAAACTTGTTTGAAGTGGCATTTGCTACGGCGTTTTCTGCTGAACAACGTAAGGAAAGTCGTGGTGCCCATGCACGTAATGACTTTACCGAGCGTGACGACGAAAACTGGCTAAAACACTCAGTGTATTACCCCACTGAAGAACGGCTTGGCAAGCGAGATGTGAACTTTTCACCCAAAACTGTGGACGCCTTCCCACCTAAAATTCGTACTTACTAAGGAGTAGTGATATGTTAACAGTGAGTATTTATCGCTACCATCCAGAACTTGATGCGAAGCCTTATATGCAGGATTTTCAGGTTGATACCGAGGGTAAAGACCTAATGGTACTGGATGTCTTGAATTTGTTGAAAATTCAAGACCGTGGTTTGGCTTATCGAAGGTCTTGCCGTGAAGGTGTGTGTGGCTCTGACGGTATGAATATTAATGGCAAGAATGGTTTAGCTTGTATCACCCCGTTGTCGTCATGTGTGAAAAACAACAAGCTAACCTTGCGCCCGTTGCCTGCTTTACCAGTTATTCGTGACCTGGTCATTGATATGGATCAGTTCTATAAGCAGTATGAAAAGGTTAAGCCGTTCTTGTTGAACGATACCCCAGCTCCTGCTATCGAGCGTTTACAGTCTCCTGAAGAACGACAGAAGTTAGACGGTTTATACGAATGTATTCTGTGTGCTTGTTGTTCAACGGCTTGCCCATCATTTTGGTGGAACCCTGACCGCTTCATCGGCCCAGCAGGCCTGCTGCAGGCCTATCGTTTCTTGGCGGATACCCGTGACACAGCAACCGAAGAACGTTTAGCTGGCTTAGACGACCCGTTTAGTGTGTTTCGTTGCCATGGCATTATGAACTGTGTCACCGTTTGCCCTAAGGGTCTTAACCCAACCAAGGCTATTGGACATATACGTAATATGTTATTGACAAGAGCCACCTAAGTTTAACCGAATATATGCTCAGGGCTTTTATTTAAAGGCCTTGAGTGTTAATTTGTTTAGTAATGTTTAACGATGTATCTTAACAATGCGACGCATTAGGGTTTATACTAGGCGCGTTTGGTTAAGTTTAACCACAATCAGAAATCGGTGATACTGAATGCATGACAGCGTAATGGAGCAACAGAGGCGTGAGTCTCATTTCTCCGGTGGCAACTTTGCGTACATTGAAGAAATGTACGAAACCTATTTACGTGATCCCAATGCTGTTCCAGAGCAATGGAGACAAGAGTTCGATCAACTACCTCGAGTACCAGACTCCATTAGTGGAGATGTACCTCACTCTACTATAAAAGAACATTTTGTCCTTCTAGGTAAAAATAAAAGCAAGTCGCGCCCCATACATACAGCTACTTTAAGCAGTGATCATGAGCGTAAACAAGTCAGCGTTGTACGCCTAATTAATGCCTATCGTGTACATGGTCATCAAGTTGCTAGTTTAGATCCATTAAACCTTAAACCTAAAGAAATAGTGCAGACCCTCGATTTACACTTTCACGAATTGTCGGCAGCTGATTTAGATACAGTGTTCCAAGTAGGCGCATCCTATTTAGGCAAAGCCGAAATGCCTTTGTCTGAGATTATTACGGGCCTTGAAGAAACGTACTGCTCAACTGTGGGCTGCGAATATAGCCACATTGTTAATACTGATGAAAAACTATGGATTCGGCAGCGCGTAGAGTCTGTTCGTAGTCATCCCAAACATTCACCAGAGAAACGTCGTCATATTTTCGAACGTTTAATCGCTGCAGAAGGTCTAGAAAAATACCTAGCTTCGCGTTTTTCTGGCGCTAAACGTTTTGGCCTAGAAGGCGGTGAAGCTCTGATTCCAATGTTAGATAACATCATCCAGCGTTCTGGTAGCAACAAAGCTAAAGAAATCGTTATCGGCATGGCTCACCGTGGTCGGCTTAACGTATTGATTAATATCTTTGGTAAAAACCCAGTCGATTTGTTCGAAGAGTTTGAAGGTAAGCAACCTTTGAACACCTCAGGTGACGTGAAGTACCACCAAGGTTTTTCAACCAATGTGAACACTCCTGGCGGAGAAGTACACATGGCCTTGGCATTTAACCCATCGCACTTGGAAATTGCTAATCCAGTAGCAATAGGTTCGGTACGAGCACGCCAAGACCGTCGTAATGACACTGAAGGTGATACAGTATTACCTATTTGTTTACATGGCGACGCCGCTTTTGCAGGTCAGGGTGTGGTTATGGAAACCTTACAAATGTCCCAAACCCGCGCGTATAAAACTGGTGGCACGGTTCATATTGTAATCAACAACCAGGTTGGTTTCACCACTAGTAAAAAAGAAGACGCCCGGAGTACGCCTTATTGTACCGATGTGGCCAAATTCATTGATGCGCCAATTTTTCACGTTAATGGGGATGACCCTGATGCCGTGGCTTTTGTGTCGGAACTGGCATTAGATTACCGCAATGAATTTAAACGTGATGTGGTGATCGATCTTGTATGTTATCGCCGCCGTGGTCACAACGAGGCTGATGAACCGTCTGGTACTCAGCCATTAATGTATAACGCCATCAAAGCTCAAAAAAGTGTGATTACTTTGTATGGTCAGCAGCTGATGGATCAGGGTGTTCTTACAGCGGCAGATATTACCTCTTTTAAAAATGATTATCGTGCTGCGCTTGATAATGGTCAGCACGTTGCCAAAGCACTTGTTACCACGCCTGACAAAAGTTCGTTTGTGGATTGGAAACCCTACCTAAATCACGAATGGACAGCAGTCGGTGATACACGGGTGTCTAGTGGTGTATTAAAGGATTTAGGCCAGCGTTTAGATCAGGTGCCACCAGGTTTTGTGGTGCAGAATCAGGTGAAGAAGATTCTTGATGACCGCTTGAAAATGGCATCAGGTGCCGCGGCAATCAATTGGGGCTTTGCTGAAGTGATGGCCTATGCCTCTTTATTGGATGAAGGCTACCCTATTCGCCTAACAGGGCAAGATGTAGGTCGTGGTACATTCTCCCATCGTCATGCGGTATTACATGATCAGAAGGGCAGTGGTGCTTACGTTCCTTTGCGTAATATATCACCATCACAACCTGAATTTACTATATTTGATTCCTTGTTATCAGAAGAAGCTGTGTTGGCGTTTGAGTATGGTTATGCCTCAACGTCGCCAGAAGGTTTGGTGATTTGGGAAGCTCAGTTTGGTGACTTTGCTAACGGTGCTCAAGTTGTTATTGACCAGTTCATCACAAGTGGAGAGCATAAGTGGGGACGTATGTGTGGCTTAACTATGTTGCTACCTCATGGCTATGAAGGTCAAGGTCCAGAACACTCATCTGCTCGTTTAGAGCGTTACTTGCAGCTGTGTGCCGAGCACAACATACAGGTCTGTGTGCCTACTACTCCTTCGCAAATATTCCATTTGATCCGACGTCAGGTGATTAGGCCAATGCGTAAGCCACTAGTGGTAATGACGCCTAAGAGTTTGTTGCGTCACAAAATGGCTATTTCTAACTTAGATGATTTATCGAAGGGCGAGTTCCAGACTGTTATTGATGATATTGATGACCATAACAAAGTTGCAGTAAAGCGTGCCGTACTCACCAGCGGGAAGGTGTACTACGATTTACTTGAGCAGCGTCGATTGGGTAAGTTAGATCATGTGGCAATAATACGTATCGAACAGCTGTACCCGTTTCCAGAACAGCGTTTAGCCGATGTATTAGCTCAGTACCCTCAGTTGGAACTTGTTGTTTGGTGTCAAGAAGAGCCACTAAACCAAGGTGCTTGGTATTGTAGTCAGCATCATATGCGTAAAGCTATTCATATAGTGCGTCCTGAGCTAGATTTAATCGTCGCTTCACGACCCGCATCAGCAGCACCGGCTTGTGGTTATATGTCTGTGCACTTAGAAGAACAACGTCATTTAGTAGCCCAATCATTGGGCTTAGAATCATGAAAGGGTTAGTTGAGCAAACCCTACTAATCATTAAAGCGAAGAGATAAACCATGTCTATTGAAATTAAAGCCCCGTCTTTTCCTGAGTCTGTGGCAGACGGTACTATTGCTACTTGGCACAAGCAGCCAGGCGAGGCTTGCACGCGTGATGACTTGATCGTTGATATCGAAACCGATAAGGTAGTGATGGAAGTGGTTGCGCCGGCCGATGGCAGTTTGTCAGAAATTCTTGTGGCTGAAGGCGGTACAGTATTGAGTAATGAAGTCATTGCTCGTTTTATCGCAGGTGAAGCGGCAACAACAACTCCTGTATCTAGTGAAACACAAGCAGATGATGCTGATCTATCAGACGTTAGTGGCCCTGCAGTACGCAAGTTGCTACACGAAAACAATTTAGATGGAAGTCAGGTTACTGGTACAGGTAAAGGAGGGCGTTTACTTAAAGAAGACGTGCTTAATTACTTAAAAAACCCAACACCTGTTGCTCCAGTCTCGCCACCAGCTCCCGCAGTACCTACGCCAGCAGTGCCTAGGCCAGCAGAGGTGGCAGTGCCTGTTCAAACAATGGTGGCAGCCTCTACTGGTCCAGAAAATCGTACGTCTCGTCGTGTACCAATGACTCGGTTACGTTCGACCATTGCTAAACGTTTAGTGTCTGCTCAAAACGAAGCGGCAATGTTGACCACCTACAATGAAGTCGATATGTCGCCCATTATGGCGTTGCGTAATCAATATAAAGCTCAGTTTGAAAAAGCCCACAACGGTACTCGTTTAGGCTTTATGTCGTTCTTTGTTAAGGCCGCAGCAGAAGCATTAAAACGTTATCCAGCGGTTAATGCCTCGTTAGATGGCAATGACATGGTATATCACGCTTATCAAGACGTGAGTGTTGCAGTGTCTACAGACCGTGGTTTGGTAGTACCTGTATTACGAGACGTAGAAGCTATGACCTTGGCCGATATTGAAAAAGGCATTGTCGAGTTAGCCAACAAAGCCAAAGAAGGCAAACTAACTTTGGAACAAATGCAAGGTGGTACCTTTACGATAACCAATGGTGGTATTTTTGGTTCTTTGTTATCTACGCCAATTTTAAATCCGCCACAAACTGCCATTTTGGGTATGCACAAAATTCAAGACCGCCCTGTAGCAGAAAATGGCCAAGTGGTCATTCGCCCTATGATGTATTTAGCCTTGTCATATGACCATCGGATGATAGACGGTAAGGAAGCAGTTCAGTTCTTAGTTACCATTAAGGAATTGCTGCAAGACCCAGCACGGATATTGCTTGAGATTTAAGCCTGTGTGTTAATTCAAGTTCTCGTTGTGATCCAACGAGGGCTTACAATGTGAGAAAATATTATGTCCCAAGAATTTGATTTGGTCGTCATTGGTGGTGGCCCTGGTGGTTATGTTGCGGCAATACGCGGTGCTCAGCTAGGTTTAAAAACAGCTTGTGTAGAAAAGTGGACCAGTGACAAAGGTGCCCCAGTATTAGGTGGAACTTGCTTGAACGTAGGATGTATTCCTTCAAAAGCGTTATTGGAGTCAACCCATAAGTTTCACGATGCTAAACATGAATTTGAAGTTCATGGTATTAACACTGGCGAAGTGACTATGGACGTGGCCGCTATGCTGGCTCGTAAAGACACCATTGTAGATAACCTTACTATGGGTGTGGCTGGTTTATTTAAAGCTAATGGTGTGACTTTAATTCATGGCACTGGCCAACTGCAAAAAGATCGTGTGGTAAAAGTGACAGCTGCCGATGGCAGTGAAAGCGAATTAAAGGCGGGTAGCGTGATTTTGGCTGCCGGTTCTGTGGCTGTAAATATCCCACCAGCACCATTAACTGACGACATTATTATTGATAACGTTGGTGCATTGAACATTAGCGAAGTACCTAAGCGTCTTGGTATTATCGGTGCCGGAGTGATCGGTTTAGAAATGGGTGCGGTATGGCAACGCTTGGGTAGCGATGTTGTTGTATTAGAAGCGATGGACACATTTTTAGGCACGGCTGATAAGGACGTATCTAAAGAAGCCGGTAAAATATTTAAGAAGCAAGGCATGGATATTCGCCTTGGTGCTCTAGTTACGGGTACTGAAGTTGTTAATAATGAAGTTAAAGTCACCGTTAAAAAGGCTGATGGCGACTCTGAGACGCTAACCTTTGACAAGTTGATTGTTGCCGTAGGTCGTAAACCGTACACTGAGGGTCTGTTGTCAGCAGACTCTGGTGTAGGACTTGATGAGCGAGGCTTTATTCGCGTTAACCTGCGTTGTAAAACGGATGCTCCTGGTATATATGCTATTGGAGATGTTGTCCGTGGCCCTATGTTGGCCCACAAGGCTTCTGAAGAAGGCATGATGGTTGCAGATATCATAGCTGGGCATAAAGCGTTGATTAATTATGACTGCATTCCTTGGGTGATTTATACCCATCCAGAAGTGGCATGGGTTGGTAAAACAGAGCAAGAGTTGAAGGCGGAAGGTGTAGAAATTAAGGTGGGTAAGTTCCCATTTTCAGCTTCAGGTCGTGCCATGGCAACAAACGACACTCAAGGTTTTGTGAAGTTGATTGCTGATGCACAGACAGACCGTATTTTAGGTTGCCACATTATTGGTGGTAACGCGTCTGAGCTCATTGCTCAGGCAGTAATTGCAATGGAATTTGGCTCAAGCGCTGAAGACCTAGCTCTTACAGTATTTGCCCACCCGACATTGAGTGAGGCAGTACACGAAGCTGCTTTAGCCATAGATGGTCATGCCATCCATATGGCCAACAAGAAAAAAAGAAAATAATAGGTATTTAAGTTAATTTTAAATAAACAGGCAACACAATGAATCTTCATGAATATCAAGGCAAGCAATTGTTTGCTCAGTACGGTTTGCCCGTGTCTAGCGGTATCGCCGTAGATACTGTCGAAGAAGCCATGGCCGCTTTTGACCAAATTCCAGGTGACACCGTGGTTATTAAAGCCCAGGTACACGCTGGGGGACGCGGTAAGGCAGGCGGTGTCCAGCTAGTTTCTTCTAAGCAAGAAGTGGCTGATTTCGCTAATAAATGGTTAGGTAACCGCATGGTAACCTATCAAACTGATGCAGGCGGCCAGCCCGTTTCCAAAGTTTATATTGAGCCTTGTACTGATATTGCTCAAGAACTTTACCTTGGGGCTGTGGTAGATCGCAGCAGTCAGCGTATAGTATTTATGGCTTCCACCGAGGGTGGTGTAGAAATCGAACAAGTGGCTGAAGAGACCCCCGAAAAGATCCTGAAAGCCGAAATTGATCCGTTAACTGGCGCTCAACCTTATCAAGGTCGTGCGTTGGCGTTTAAATTGGGCCTTAAGGGCAAGCAAGTACAGCAATTTACTAAGATCTTCCTTGGTTTGGCAAAGTTGTTCAAAGACAAAGACTTGGCCTTATTGGAAATTAATCCATTGGTTGTGACTGAACAAGGTGATTTGCATTGTTTGGACGCTAAGGTAGTGATCGACGGTAATGCTGTATACCGTCACAAAGACATTCAAGCCATGCACGATCCAAGTCAAGACGATGAGCGTGAAGCTCATGCGGCTTCTTGGGACCTAAACTATGTTGCTTTAGATGGCTCCATAGGTTGTTTGGTGAACGGTGCAGGCCTAGCTATGGGAACTATGGATATTGTTGCTACACACGGTGGCTTCCCGGCTAACTTCCTGGACGTAGGGGGCGGTGCAACCAAAGAACGTGTAACTGAAGCCTTTAAGATTATCTTGTCTGATGATCGTGTTAAAGCGGTATTGGTGAACATCTTTGGTGGTATTGTACGTTGTGATTTGATCGCTGAAGGCATCATTGGTGCCGTTAAAGAAGTAGGTGTAAGCGTACCTGTAATAGTGCGCTTAGAAGGTAACAATGCCGAACTAGGCAGTAAAAAGTTGGCTGAAAGTGGCCTTGATATTATTGCCGCAACCAGTCTGAGCGATGCAGCCCAACAAGCGGTTGATGCAGCTGGAGGCGTAGCATGAGCATCTTAATTAACAAAGACACCAAGGTTATTTGCCAAGGTTTTACGGGTAGTCAGGGTACGTTTCACTCTGAACAAGCGATTGAATATGGTACTAAAATGGTGGGTGGTGTAACACCAGGTAAAGGCGGTACAACCCACCTTGGCCTACCAGTATTTAATACTGTAAGCGAAGCTGTTGAAGCCACTGGTGCTGAAGCCTCTGTCATTTATGTGCCAGCTGCCTATTGTAAGGATTCCATCCTAGAAGCGGCTAATGCAGGCATTAAGTTTATTGTTGCCATCACTGAAGGTATTCCAACCTTAGACATGTTGGACTGTAAGGTGATTTGTGACCAACTTGGTGTTCGATTAGTTGGCCCTAACTGCCCAGGCGTTATTACGCCAGGCGAATGTAAAATCGGCATTATGCCAGGCCACATTCACTTGCCGGGTAAGGTTGGTATTGTTTCTCGTTCTGGTACCTTGACCTATGAAGCTGTTAAACAAACTACGGACGCTGGTTATGGCCAGTCTACTTGTGTAGGCATTGGTGGTGACCCGATTCCTGGCACTAACTTTATTGACGTGCTTGAGCTGTTCGAAAAAGACCCAGCCACAGAAGCCATTGTTATGATCGGTGAAATTGGAGGTACTGCAGAAGAAGAAGCTGCAGCTTACATTAAAGCTAACGTTACTAAGCCTGTTGTGTCTTACATTGCTGGTGTTACTGCACCTGCTGGTAAGCGTATGGGTCATGCAGGCGCTATCATTTCTGGTGGTAAAGGTACTGCAGATGAAAAATTTGCAGCCCTAGAAGATGCAGGTGTTAAAACTGTGCGTTCTTTAGCCGATATCGGTAAAGCACTAAAAGAAGTGACTGGCTGGGATTAAGTTCTTGCTGCTAGTATCATAAAAAAGGCCACCCTAGGGTGGCCTTTTTTATGGCTTGTTTATATTGTAAAAAATGCCATGATCTATAATTAACTTCATTCAATAACGAGGGTTAGTCTAACTTTGCTTTGAGTGCTAGTTCCTGTGCTACTTCCACCTTGGAATCTTCTAACATAGCTTCAATTTGACTCGCCTCAATGCGGGTCATTAAAGGTTTGAATTTCTCGATACCATGGCTAACAAGGGGAGTATTTAAGTTTGACCAAGAAAGGTCATCGTTTAGGAAGTTGGAGGCATTTTCGGACATCATCGGTAAAACAGGCTTTAAATAAATCATCAACATACGGAACATGTTAAGGCCGGTTGAGCATATATCTTGTACCTGTTGTTCGGCACCTTCTTGTTTTGCCAATACCCATGGTTCTTTATCAGCAATGTATTGGTTGGCTTGGTCTGCTAGGGCCATAATAGACTTAATTGCTTTGCCGAATTCACGGTTTTCGTAAAACTCTGCAATGGCATGTTTTTCATTTGAAAATGCGTCGAGTAATGTTGGTTCGCTCACTGTAGCGCTTAGTTGACCATTAAACTTTTTACTAATAAAACCAGCACTACGGCTGGCAATGTTCACTACCTTACCTACTAGATCAGAATTTACACGTTGCATAAAATCTTCTAGGCTTAAGTCTATATCATCTACCTTATTATTAAGTTTAGCAGCAAAATAGTAACGTAAATACTCTGGGTGAAGGTGACGTAAATAAGTGCCTGCTTTTATAAAGGTGCCACGTGACTTAGACATCTTCTGGCCATTAACTGTTAAGAACCCGTGGGCATAAACAGCTGTAGGTGTACGGAATTCGGCTGCATGCAACATAGCGGGCCAAAATAGGCCATGGAAGTTGATAATGTCTTTACCAATGAAATGGTACAACTCAGTATCAGAATTCTTATTCCAGTAATGGTTGAAGTCTAGTTTTTCTGTGCGATCACATAAATTCTTGAAACTGGCCATATAACCAATAGGTGCATCTAGCCATACATAAAAGAACTTATTCTCTTGGCCTGGGATTTCAAAACCAAAATAGGGTGCGTCTCGGCTAATGTCCCATTCTTGTAAACCAGAATCTAACCACTCGGCTAGTTTGTTGGCTATTTCATTTTGTAGGCTACCACTGCGGGTCCAATTCTTGAGCATTTTTTCAAAATCTGGCAGTTTGAAAAATAGGTGTGTGGAGTCTTTTTGAATGGGTGTTGCACCGGAAATGGCCGATTTAGGTTTGATTAAATCGGTAGGAGAGTAAGTGGCACCACAGGCTTCACAGTTGTCACCATATTGATCTTCAGTTTTGCACTTAGGACAAGTGCCCTTAATGAACCGGTCTGCCAAAAATAATTGCTTTTCTGGATCGAAAGCTTGGGTAATAGTACGCGTGGCAATATGGCCTTTGGTTTCGCATGCTTTATAAATGTATTCGGAGAACTCACGGTTTTCAGGAGAGTGGGTGGAGTAGAAATTGTCGAAAGATACTTTAAAATTGCTAAAATCTTGCTCGTGTTCTTCTTGTACCTTAGCGATTAGCTGCTCTGGCGTAATACCTTCTTGCTCGGCACGCAACATAATTGCTGTACCGTGGGCATCGTCGGCACAGACATAATGACAGGTGTTGCCAATATGGCGCTGGAACCTCACCCAGATGTCAGTTTGAATGTACTCCAACATGTGGCCAAGATGAATTGATCCGTTGGCATAAGGTAAGGCGCTGGTAACAAGTATTTCACGGGCAGTTGTATTGGTCATGAGTAAGATTCGGGTGTCTTAAAAGGCGCTAAATGGAGCGCGAACTAGTGAGTTTGGTAATTCAGGCACCATTGTACAAAAACGCCTATAATTTCGCCACTCTCTATTGCGGGCTATTGATAGACATTAACAGCGAGTGAGTGTTAGAGAGCATTGGGTTATGTATTTATGACCGGTTGCCCTGCTATAATCTAGTTTGATATCAGTACCCAGTTTAAGGAGTAGGTCTGTGGCCCTTGAGCCAATACAACCGCAACAATACCAAGAATTTTTGGACGAAAAAAGTGTGCTAATCCGATCTCGTTTTGACGAGTTAGGTGACTTTTCCAGCAAAATCCCTTTGGAAGTTTTTCCATCAAAGCCAGAAAATTATCGTATGCGTGCCGAGTTTCGGATGTGGCATGAAGGGGATGATTTATATTATGCCATGTTTCCACCGGGTAATAAGTATCAGCCTATTCGGATAGATTCTTTTCCTCAAGCCAGTGAACGCATTAATAAGTTGATGCTGCCTTTGTTGGATGGCATTAAGACGTCGCTTGTATTGAGTAAGAAACTCTTTCAAATTGATTTCCTGAGCAGCCAACGTGGCGAAATTTTAGTTAGTCTGTTGTATCATAAGCAACTTGGAGACGATTGGGTAGTACTGGCAGATGCCTTACGTATTGAACTTGGTATTAATATTATAGGTCGTGCACGCAAACAAAAGCATGTTTTGGGTATGGGTTACATTATGGAAACCCTAGATATACAAGGCTTCCAGTACCACTACCAGCAGGTAGAGAATGCATTTACTCAACCGAATGTGGGTGTTAATGAGCAAATGATAACGTGGGCCTGTGAAAGTATTGAACGCTTTGGCCCTCCAACTAAGCCAGATCTGTTAGAGTTGTACTGCGGTAATGGCAACTTTACCGTACCTTTAGCAAAGCAGTTTGGTAAAGTAATGGCCACTGAAATTGCTAAATCATCGGTTAACTCGGCCCACTTTAATCTGGCTGAAAATAGTGTTGATAATGTCACTATCGTACGTCTTTCAAGCGAGGAAATGACCGAGGCCTTAGCGGGTACTCGTCCATTTAGACGCTTGGCTGATGTAGACTTAACCAGTTTTGATTTTGGTACCATTTTAGTCGATCCACCAAGAGCTGGTTTAGATCCAGGCACTTTAGCATTAGTGCAGCAATTTGATCAGGTAGTTTACATTTCCTGTAACCCAGAAACGTTGCTAGACAACTTACAAGAACTCAAACAAACCCATGAGTTAAAACGCTTGGCTTTATTTGACCAATTTCCATATACCCACCATGCCGAATGTGGTGTGGTGCTGCATAAACGTAATTCATAGGACATATAATGAGCGATACACGACCAGAAGGCCTTCAAAAAATCAAACACATTGTTGCTGTAGCTTCGGGCAAAGGTGGTGTAGGCAAATCTACCACTACAGTTAACATGGCATTAGCTATGGCTAAAGCGGGTTTTAAGGTAGGTATACTAGATGCTGATATTTATGGCCCTAGCCAAGGTTTAATGTTGGGAATTGCCGAAGGCAGTCACCCAGCAACGATGGGTGAAAAGTGGTTTGTGCCTATTCAAGCCCATGGTGTGAGTGTGATGTCTATGGCCTTTTTAGTAGACGCTAATACGCCTATGGTATGGCGTGGCCCTATGGCAGCAGGTGCATTACAGCAAATGTTGTTACAAACACAGTGGGGCGAGTTGGACTACTTGTTTGTTGATATGCCCCCTGGCACAGGTGATATACAACTAACCTTGTGTCAAAAGGCGCAAGTGTCTGGTGCGGTTATTGTAACTACCCCACAAGACTTAGCCTTGCTGGACGCACGCAAGGGTATTGAAATGTTTAACAAGGTGAATGTGCCTGTACTAGGTGTTGTGGAAAACATGAGTACTCATGTATGTAGCCAATGTGATCACGAAGAAGCCATTTTTGGCGCCGGTGGTGGTGCAGCACTAGCCCAAGAGTATGGAACGCAGTTGCTTGCCAGCTTACCCTTGAGTATGGCTATTAGGGTGCTTGTTGATAGTGGTACTCCCACAGTGGTAGCAGAGCCAGAATCAGCGGCAGCAAAGACCTATGAACAGCTGGCTCATACCCTTGTAGCGCAGCTTGATGGCACCACTCAGTCCATGCCTAGCATTAGTATAGATGAAGATTAAACACCATGCGCTTAAGTGATAAAGACATCATTGCCGCTTTAAATAGCGGAAAAATTGGCATTGATCCGCGACCAGACGATAGTGTAATTTCAGGTGTCAGTGTAGACCTGCGTTTAGGTAATAGCTTTCGTGTATTTAAGGATCATGCCAGGCCGTTTGTAGACGTGAGTGCTAGTCGCGAAGAAATTAATAGCACCCTTGAAGCCATTATGAGTGAAGAGATTATTATAGAGGACGGCGAGAGCTTTTTTTTACATCCTGGGGAATTGGCGTTGGCTGTGACTTTAGAATCGATTACTATTCCTGATGACCACGTTGGTTGGCTGGATGGGCGCTCCTCATTAGCTAGATTAGGGCTTATGGTACATGTTACCGCTCACCGTATCGATCCAGGTTGGAGCGGGGCCATTGTGCTAGAGTGTTTTAACAGTGGTAAGTTGCCGTTGGCGTTAAAACCTAACATGACCATTGGCGCTATCAACTTTGAGACCTTGTCGAGCCCAGCCTTAAGGCCGTATAATAAACGACCTGACGCCAAATATAAACATCAACAAAGTGCTCTAGCCAGCCGCATTGATCAAGACAACTAGGTAGAAGAATCAACTATGAGCCACCTCTCCACTATGCAATGTGACCAAGTGTTAAAGTCTTTACGGGCTGGCGTGGTGCCTGCAGATCATATAGACCTGATTCAGGTGGGAAGGGGTGGGGAACAAGCGACCTTAGCTAAAGATATTTTGCACATTTTTAAAGGCGGCTCTAGTGTGCGTTTCGTTACGGGTGACTACGGCAGCGGTAAGACCTTTATCGGTGAGCTCACTCGTCAAAAAGGCATTAAACAAGGCTTGGTAGTAGCGACAGCGGCCCTGTCTCCTGATAAACGCTTACAGGCAAAAACTGGCGAAACACGAAACCTTTACTCTGCCTTAGTGCGCTCTTTTAGTACCAAGGCAAGGCCCCATGGTACGGCTTTAGTCAACATTGTAGAGCGTTTCATTTTAACGACGCTACGTGAAGCTCATGTTAATAATGTGGACCCAAGAGCTCACATTGCTCATCGCCTAAAAGACTTTGAAGAGCTTGCAGGTGGCTTTGACTTTATTAAAGTGGTTCAGTGTTATTGGCTGGGCTTTGAAAACCAAGATGATGAATTAAAAAGCACTGCGCTGCGCTGGTTAAGAGGTGAGTTTATTAACTTATCTGATGCTAGAGCAGCCTTGGGCGTACGTAGTATTATAGACTATCGTAATTTTTTTAGTGGTTTGAAAATGCTTTGCCAGTTCGTACGCATGGCGGGTTATCCTGGGCTACTTATCTGCTTAGATGAAATGGTAGCTTTGTATGAGCTAAGCCATAAGCAGACAAGAATCAATAATTTCAATGAGATTCTCAATATCGTTAACGACTGTTTACAAGGACAGGTTCAGGGTATGGGTTTCGTATTCTTAGGTACGCCTGAATTTGTATATGATGAGAAAAAAGGTCTTTACAGTATGCCTGCGCTCAAGAGCAGGCTGGCGCTTAATCGTTTGGCTACTAAAGGTCTAGCAGACGTATCTGGCCCGGTGATAGAGCTGCAACCCTTGCAAGAAGTTGAAATGGATGAGTTGCTGCACAAGTTGCGCCATGTGCAGGCTTACGGCATAGTTAAAGATTACTTAATAGATGACATGGCGCTGTGGCAATTTATGCTTCAATGCCGTGCTATACATGGGCAGCAGTATTTCCTTAACCCTCGCTTAGCGATTAAAACCTTATTGGATTTACTTGCCGTTATTGAACAAAACCCTAACGTTAAAGTAGACGAACTGATCGCAGAGATCAGTTAAACCATTGGTCTAGTTGAGTTAAGTCGTCGCCACTTAGCAGGCCACTCGTTTGCTTTAGGCGCAACTGATTTAATACTAAATCAAGTCGTGCATTGGCCCAGCTTCTTTGCGCAGAAAAAACTAGTTTTTCAGCATCCAAAACATCACTAATATCTCTTAAACCTAATTCGTATTCTTTGTTTTTTCCACTTAAAGAAGCCAGCACAGATGTGTGTAATTGCGCCAGCGCTTGAATTTGTTGGCGGCTAGTGTCTATGGCTTGATGCCAGCGCCTAACCTGCTGTTGCGTGGTTCTTAGTAGTGCTTGGCCTTGTTGTTGGCTTGCATGCCAGGTCTCTTTAGCTTCTTTAGTTTGGGCTTGGTTAAGTCCGCCGTCATAAAAAGTACCAGACACACCTATAGATATCTTTTGGCTGTCACCGGTGAGGCTGCTGTAGTTTTGAGAGATGGTGATACTGGCTTTAGGGTATAAACCCACATCAATAGCTTGGTAGTTGTGGTAAGCCTGTTGAGTGGCGAAACCATTACTAGCTATATCTAGATTGTTGTTTTGTGCCACTGTAAACCAATTTTCTAGGGAGTCTGTAGGTATTAAACTAGCGCTAAAACTGCTTGCGAGAGCAGGGAGCTGCTCTGGTAGTGCTTGATTAGTTAAGTTTTCAAGGTCAGCGCGAGCTAAGCTAAGATTTTGCTGAACCTGCAATAAGGCCACTTGTAATTGTTGAAAAGTGGCTAGCGTGTCCTGCAACTGAATGTTGCTACTTAGGCCCAGCGCTACCAGTTGTTGAACTTGCTTTAGCCGTTGCTCAATGGCTGCTACCTCGGTCATACTGGAAGACAGTTGGTGCTGTTGTTTTATCACTGTTACATAGCGTTTAATGACAGAGAAAATCAAGCTTTGGTGGGTTTTCTCGAAGCTAATAAGAGTTTCAGCAGCACTTTGCTCGGCCACTTTCATGCCATAGTATGCATCAAGTCTTAAAGGCATGGCCACTTGTAGGCCATAACTGTGGTTGTTTGATCCAGCATCAAGTGCCACGTTTTGATTAAAGCTCCCACTAATCTGTGGCATCAAGGCGCTATTGGCCTGAGGGATAATTTGTAATTTAGAATCGCGCACATGTTGGGCGGATAGGTAACTTGGATCGTTAGCCTGAGCGAGCAAAAATAGTTCTTGAAACTGGCTGGCGTGGCTGCCTATGGCGGTGGTGGCGGTTAAGATAAAGGCGGCAATACGGTGAGAAGAGGCCAAAGGTGATCCTTAAATAACTATGTATTGTAGTAAGTGTAACTAAATAGGTGTTCGGTTGCTAATGGCTTTACCAAGCTTTGCAGAAAGAGGCGCTGTACGCAGGTATTGTTAACTATCGAGCCAGGTAAATTGCGTCAGGTTGAGTTGGTAACGTTTTCCATCTGCTTCTTTTTGTAAAATGCGTACAATGGTGTAATCTAGCTCTGGGGCAAACCAAATCAATGTCTCGCGGTCAGTGCTTTCGCCTCGATCACGTTTAATGCGTATAGATTGGTAATTACCTAATGGTGTTTCAATTAGGTCTTCTCCATCGACAATAAAACGATACGTTTTAATATGTCCACCATCAGCTACTTGGTAGTCGTAGATTTTTCCGTCAATGGCTGGAGTAGTAGCTAAGTCAATCTGTAGGCGTAGTTGCACACTTTGTTTATCTAGCGTGTGTGGCACAATATCCATAATCCAAGAAGATCCCTGCGCAGTATTCTTAACTTTCTGGTTAGGCCAGTCAAATGCTACTTCTACATTACGCTTGTTGTTTAAAATTTTACGTAGGTAACTGTAGTGGTGGGGCATAATGTGCTCACCAACAAGATTAAATAAGCTGGATTCAGTGAGGGAAGCAACCATTGCACTGGCTTCGGTCGTAAGGCGATAACTGCCGTCATCGTTCTTAATTAGGCTGCGTTCTGCTGTGCCAGAAAGGCTTATGCCTACATCCCATTGGCTAGTGTATATGGCTTGAAAAGGGCGTAGCTCAGCCACACTACTGCTGCTCCAGAGCAAGGCTATGCACAGGCCAGATAAACTAGTGAGGATAGATATTTTTTGCTTCAAATAAGACATTACACTTCCTTGCGGTATCAATATTGAACAATTTTTTAGGATTGGAACGGCATTCCTTGCATAGGTAACTGGAGGCCATCCATTAACACAGCGTTGTTGTTTAGTTTTAAACGACCCTCGCAAAACCACTTTATAGCGATAGGGTAGATTATATGCTCTTGTACCAAAACTCTAGCAGCTAATACACTAGGTGAATCAAGCTCTAATACAGGAACCAATGCTTGTAAGACAATAGCACCGCCATCAAGTTCACTAGAAACAAAATGTACGCTGGCCCCATGTTGCTCTACTTCAGCTTCTATGGCCCGTTCGTGGGTATTTGTACCTTTAAACTGCGGTAATAATGAAGGGTGAATATTAAGCATTCGACCATTATAGTGGTGTGTGAGTTGTGCTGTAAAAATGCGCATAAAACCAGCTAAAACTACAAGCTCTGGTTGCTTGTCGTCTATGGCATGTATTAGTTCACGATCAAACGCTTCGCGGCTGCCAAATTCAAGGTGATTGATTACGCGAGTTTCAATACCTGCTTTATGGGCCCGTGCTAGGCCCATAGCATTAACTTTATTGCTGATCACTAATTCTATAGTGGCAATAATAGTTCCGGCAGCAATGGCATCAATAAGTGCTTGTAAATTGCTACCACCGCCTGAAATAAGGACTACAAGCCGTGGTATCTGTTGTAACGATTCTTGATGCATTAAAGTGTCCGGGTGTTGAATTAGCGTAATATAATGGCTTCTTCATCGCCACTATTTTGTTTAATATGACCGATAACCCAAGGGCTTTCACCCGCTTTGGTAAGGGTCGATAGAGTTTGTTCTTGGTCTTCTTTAGACACTACAAGTACCATGCCTACGCCGCAGTTAAACGTGCGGTACATTTCGGTATCGGTAACATTACCATTGCTCTGTAACCACTTAAATACAGCAGGTTGTTGCCATGAGTTGGTGTCTATAACTGCCACACTATCGGCCGGTAATACCCGAGGAATGTTCTCTAGTAAACCGCCACCTGTAATGTGGGATAAGGCTTTTACATCCACCTGCTTAAATAATGTTAATAAGGCTTTTACGTAAATGCGGGTAGGCTGCATTAGAGCTTCAGCTAGGGTAGTGCCGCCAATGTCCTGATGTAAATCGGCTTGGCTTACTTCAATAATTTTACGAATTAAGGAATAACCGTTGGAGTGTGGGCCAGAAGCAGGTAAGCCGATGAGCACATTTCCAGCAGCCACTTTGGTGCCGTCTATAATCTTGCTCTTTTCTACTATACCTACACAGAAACCAGCAAGGTCATAATCTTCACCTTCGTACATACCCGGCATTTCTGCAGTTTCACCACCCACTAAAGAAGCGCCAGCAAGCTCACAGCCTTCACCAATTCCGGTTACTACCCGTGTTGCGATTTCTACGTCTAGTTTTCCAGTGGCGTAATAGTCTAAAAAGAATAACGGTTCCGCACCAGACACAATTAAATCGTTAACGCACATAGCCACTAGGTCGATGCCGATGTGATCATGACGGTTAAGTTCTAGGGCCAACTTGAGTTTTGTACCTACTCCATCGGTGCCAGAAACAAGTACCGGCTCATCATAACCTTTAGGTAGTTCAAATAATGCACCAAATCCGCCTAGGCCAGCCATTACTTCTGGGCGGCGTGTACGCTTAGCGACACCTTTTATGCGTTCGATAAGGGCATTGCCTGCATCGATATCGACACCAGCATCTTTGTAGCTTAGGGAATTGGTAGGGGCTTCGGTGCTCATGGCAGGGGTGACCTTAGGCGATTAAAATAAAGAAATCATATTTTATCACTCTCCTGACGTTTCATCACCCGCTTATAGGGGAAGTTTGGAGGTTTTTGTACTTTTCTTGCTAGCAGCGCTAAAGCATATTGTCTATAGTTAGGCTAGAGTTACGTAAGAGTGACGCTAAACATAGAAAATCATTTAATTTCATGGTTCCCGAAAATATTGTATGACGTTAATATTGCTTAAAATAATGGCTAAGCCCCTGCGAAAAATAATTATATTATTGCTGATGCTCTTTTGTGCACCTGCGTTTAGTTTGACGGTAGCTGGTCTTTATAGTGCACAAGTTTCGGTCAAAGACCAATCCGCCACACAAGTACTAAACGCTAAAAAACTAGGCCTTGCGCAGGTGTTAGTTAAAGTCACAGGGCAAAGTCAGAGTCTCAATAACGCTAAAATACGCGCTGGCTTAGCCCATGCAGAGGCGTATTTACAGAGCTTTTCATTTACTACACAGCTAACTAATGGCCAGCCTCAAGCGATGATGAAGTTGGCATTTGATAAGTTACAAGTTAATCAATTAATTAGCGATGCCAGCCTGCCTATTTGGGGTGCAGATCGCGCTGCCGTATTGGTGTGGTTGGTGGAAGATAAGCAAGGCACGCGGCAGATTGTTAATGATGATGGTCACCCTATGGTGGCACAAATCATGTCTCAAGCAGACCAACGTGGAATGCCGTTATTATGGCCCTTGCTTGATTTAGAGGACCAAGTATCTATTAACGGAGGCGATCTGTGGGGGGTGTTTAAAGAACCTATCGAGAATGCCTCCCTTCGTTACCAGCCAGACGCTGTGTTAATAGGGCGTATGTTTCAGGATAGCCAGCAATTGTGGCGAGTGGAATGGAACTTTTGGTTGGACGATGTAGAGCAACAATGGTCTTCTCAAGGTGCAGACTTAGTGGCATTAGTAGACCCGCTGCAAGACCGCTTATCCTCTAGTTTGGTTGCCAAATTCGCCCTTTCTACAAGTATTGAAAGCCAAGCTGAAGATCTACCACAAAGCGCTATTTTACGCGTAGACCAAGTAATAGAATTTGAGGACTATGTTGAATTACAAAAAATGCTACAAGGCATTGCGGGTGTTCAAAGTGTGCAGTTATACAACGCTAGTGGCTCTAATTTAGAATTTATAATACTAGCTCAATCTAATCTTGCCCAAGTAAAATCGATTATTGATTTAAAAAGGAACTTACGGGCGGTTGATAGTATTGGTGTCGAGCAAGGTATTAATGCGGATGATAGACCTTTGTGGCATTATCAATGGAATTAACAATAAGGAAATTTTTTTAAATGACACAGTCTCAGACATGGTTGTTGATTGTTATAGGGATTATCCTGGCGGGTTTGTTGTATACGCTTCAGTCTGTTCTTACACCATTTTTAGTGGGCATGGGTATAGCCTATTTAGCAGACCCTTTTGCAGATCGTTTGGAAACTAGGGGCTGGAGTAGAACGATGGCTACGGTTATCGTGTTTGTGGCTTTAACTTTGGTGTTGGTGGCCATGGTTTTAGGCATAGTGCCTTTATTAGTAAAACAAATTCAGACTTTGGTGCAAATACTACCCCATATCGAAATTTGGTATAATGCTACCTTGCTTCCATGGTTGCAATCGAATTTAGGCTTTGATGTGAATAGCATGAAGTTAGATTCGGTTGCCGAAGGCCTTTCGGCGCAGTGGAAGCAAACTGGGGGAGTAATATCAAAAGTCGTTAAATATGCCACGCAATCAGGTATGAGTTTAATATCCACCTTGGGGTCTATGGCGATGGTACCTGTGGTGGCATTTTATTTTTTGAGGGACTTTGACATTCTGACTACTAGGGTTAAAGCCTTATTACCAGTTAATTTGCAACCTCGTGTTAGTGCATGGGCTCTTGAAAGTAATGATGTGTTAGCTGCGTTTATGCGAGGTCAGCTGTTAGTAATGTTGAGCTTAGGCGTTATATACGCTTTAGGGCTTAGCTTTGTGGGCTTAAATTATGCGCTATTAATTGGTATTTTGGCTGGTTTAGCCAGTATTGTGCCTTACCTCGGTTTTGTGGTGGGTATTGCTGCAGCATTGATTATTGCTTTTTTTCAGTTCGACAGTTACCTACCGCTAGCCTTGGTGTTTGTGGTTTTTTCTGTGGGACAAATGGTAGAAAGTTTTATTTTAACGCCTCTGCTTGTTGGTGACCGTATTGGTTTACACCCAGTGGCTGTTATCTTTGCAATTCTGTCCGGTGGACAGCTGTTTGGGTTTATGGGGATTTTGTTAGCGTTACCTATTGCTGCTGTGATTATGGTATTGTTGCGACATCTTCATACGGGCTATATAAACAGCCCGTTGTATGGTCCCCAGGATAGTGAATGACGTTATATGCTATAGAAGATGCCCCCCACCAACTAGGTTCTAGCCAACTGACATTAGGGGTGACTTTAAACACCCAGCAACAGCTGAGTAACTTTTGTTTTAGTGGCGCACCAGCCTTGGCTCAAACTCTCGATCAGGTGCTGCTCAATGAGCAGGCTGATAGTGTGTATGTATTTGGCGCTCAAGGTGTGGGTAAAAGCCATTTCTTGCAAGGTTGCGTACTTAAAGCGCAAGAAATGGGCTTTGAAGCGGTATATATAAGCTGTAAGGAGTTGGTGAAAATACCTGCCCATAAAGCCACTGAATGTTTGCTAGGCCTAGAAAATAATGGTTTGATCTGCGTTGACGACATAGACTTTCTGGTTGCCAATAGTCACTGGGCCCAAGCTTGGTTTCATTTGTATAACCGATTAATGCAACAGGGTAATCACCTTGTTGTATCTGCTACAGATAACCCAAGAACAATAAACTGCCATCTTAATGATTTACGCTCACGCTTACAGTTAGCCAATGTTTTTCAACTTAATGCTTTAGGTGAACGCGCTAGTGGCCAGCTGTTACAGGCTAAAGCCAAGCAAAAAGGCTTACAGCTAACTGATGAGCAAGTGGCTTATATTTTCTCACGTAGCCCTAGAGGGCTAGCTAATGTGTTGGCCGTGTTAGACTTATTAGATGCCGCCTCATGGCATGAAAAAAGACGTATTACTATACCGTTTATCAAGCAGGTAATGGCATGGTAGCACAAACAAAGAGTTTAAAAGGAGAAGGAATCCACATGAAGGGGCTCTTAAAAATTGCCGTGGCAGTAGGATTAGCTGTTTGCTCATTAATGTTAACATCGTGTTCAAATGTTCCCAGTAGCTCGGTCATGCAGGTTAATCCAGATCCTAGGGATCCATTTGAAAGCTTGAACCGTAAGGTTTATTCATTTAACGACATGTTAGATAAGACACTTTTGATGCCAGTGGTTGATGTGTACGAAAACGTGACACCAGACAGTGTTGAAAAGGGCGTAAATAACTTCTTTTCTAACTTAAGTGATGTGGGCAATTTTTTAAACCATAGCTTCCAGCTGAAACCTAAAAAAGCTGCCAAAGACCTAGGTCGTTTGGTGATTAATACCACCCTAGGTTTAGGCGGGGTCATTGATGTAGCGTCTAACTTAGGTATTTACCAAGAATCTGAAGACTTTGGCCAAACCTTAGGCTACTGGGGCGTTAACCCTGGGCCTTACCTTGTGTTACCTTTGCTTGGCCCAAGTACGTTAAGAGATACGGGGGCCACATTAATTGATACGGGCTCTAGCCCAATCAACAGCTATGATCCAATTGCTCACCGGTTTTTGATATATGCCTTACAAGTGGTAGACCAAAGGCGTCAGCTAGGTGACTTGGAATCGCTTATTAGTGGAGACCCGTATATTTTTATACGTGAGGCCTACTTACAGCGCCGAGAACACTTGATAAACGATGGTGCCCCGAGTAATGACGACGCTTTCGACGATTTTTAATGCCTACAACTAAGGTTGTACTTGTCAGCAGGCTCCAAAGAGCATATTGTTGCGATATTAGACCCCCATCAATGGGTTTGGAGTAAGTTGTACTATGGAACCTGACGTCAGTCAGATCCTGATCGTTGCAAGCGATCTCGACCTTAAACATAAAATCACCCAACATTATGCATCACGTTATTTTCACGTGACTGCAACTAACGATCCGTTACACGCATTAGACTTTCTTACTAATGCTGTGGTGAATTTGGTATTGTTTCAATATCGCCCGGAAGACCCTACTTTGACGGCTTTATTGCAAGATATGCTGGAGAAATGTGCTGAAGTTCCTCTTATAGTACTCACTAAAATCGATTCTATTGAATCCATCACCAATATGCTGCGCTTAGGTGTGACTGATGTCTTTGACTTACCTTTAGACTCCATGCATGAATTGGATCGAAGCGTAAAACGCCATGTCCAACGCTCTGCGCTATTTTATGAAAATCTACAATACCGCCAAGAGTTAGAACTAGTGCACCAGCAAGTGAATAAAAACCTAGCTGAACTTCAGCAAGATCAGATTGCTGGGCGTTTAATTCAGCAACGTATGATGCCGCCAGAAGAGTGCAGCATTAACGGCTTAATCATGAATCGGTACATGAAATCCTCTCTCTATCTAAGTGGAGATTTTATAGATCATATTCGGTTAGATGATAATCGAATTTTGTTTTACCTGGCCGATGTATCTGGTCATGGTGCATCTTCTGCATTCTTATCTGTTTTACTAAAGAACATTACCAATCGCCTTACCCGTGAATGTCTTGAGTCTGATGACAGTGGTGTGATTTCTCCTGCTACAGTCGTGGCTCAAATTAACAGTGAGTTACTTGATTTTGATATTGATAAACACATGACCGTATTTATGGGTATGTTGGACTTAAGTAGTCATTTGCTAACCTATTGTGTTGGTGGTCATCTGCCTATGCCGCTGCTATCACAAAATGATCAGGTGGAATATTTACCTGGAATAGGCAGTGGGTTACCAGTGGGGTTGTTTGACGATGCGCAGTATACAGACCTTACAGAGCAACTAGAGGAAGATTTTAAGTTGCTATTAAGCTCTGACGGAATTTTTGAAATACTGCCCAGTGATCAGATTGAAGACAAAGAAGAGCAATTGCGTCAAGTATTACAGCAATGTGACAGTCGTTTAGAAGGTTTAGTAGGCGCACTCGATATAGACAGCCTTGATGCTGTTCCTGATGATATTGCGTTATTGAGCATCTGTGGAGAAGCCCATGCTTAAAGGTCGGATTGTAGTAGCTGATCAGGATGGTACCCATGTGATCAAATTTCTGGGAGATGTAAGGTTAACCCTATGCCCAGCTTTGGATCAGTATCTTGATAATGTGTTTAATAGTCGCCACTTCAAGACTATTCTCATTGATTTAACGCAAACCGAAGGTATCGACTCTACCACGCTGGGCATGTTGGCTAAGATGTCGATACGCATGAAGCAAAAAATGGGTTTTGTTCCCACTGTAGTGTCCACTAATGAGAATATAACTCGAGTGTTACTGAGTATGGGTTTTGATAAAGTGTTTGTATTAGTTAAATACTTAGATGAAAAAGCAGAACCAATGGAGGAGTTGGCGCAAGGTGATTTTTCTGACTTTACAGTGCAGCAAAAGGTGCTAGAAGCCCACCGAACCTTGATGGGCATGAATCATAAAAACCACCAAGAGTTTAAAAACTTGGTGGATGTTCTAGAGTGTCAGTGCCTGATTTAGCTCTACTTAGTCCAATAAGGCCTTAAGCTAATAAAGCCTCTAGCTTCTCTTGGTCCCTAGTGAAATTACGAATCCCTTCAGCCAACTTCTCTGTCGCCATAGCATCTTCGTTATGCATCCACCGAAAGGCTGCTTGGTTAAGGCTTAACTTGGGTTGAGCTTCCAGCACTTGCGCACTGTCTAACTGCTGTACCAATGTACCTGAATCGTCTGCTAAGTCCTGCATTAGGGCAGGGCTAATGGTCAAACGGTCACAACCGGCCAACTGTTCAATTTCTTGTGTATTTCTAAAGCTTGCTCCCATTACTACAGTCTTATAGTCATGCTGCTTGTAGTAATCAAATATTTTACCAACTGAAATCACCCCAGGGTCTTCTGCCGGCGAAAATCCATCCACTTTCATATCTGCTTTGTACCAATCCATAATGCGGCCTACAAATGGTGAAATTAGGTAAACACCGGCTTCGGCACAAGCAATGGCTTGGGCAAAACTAAATAATAAGGTGAGGTTACAGTTAATACCTTGCTCTTCTAACTGCTTACCAGCCTGAATGCCTTCCCATGTGGATGCAATTTTAATTAACACGCGGTCCTTACTAATGCCTTGCTGATGGTATAAATCAATAATTTTTAGGGCGCGGGCAACGGTTGCGTCTGTGTCAAACGACAAGCGAGAATCTACCTCTGTAGAAATACGACCAGGCACAGCGCTAAGGATTTCTTTACCAATAGCCACTGCTAGGTAATCACAAATGTTATCCATCTGAACTAAGCTATTGCCACCTTGTGCAGCAGACCATTGCTTAGCCTCAGTGATCAAGTGCGCATACTGTGGCATTTGTGCTGCTTTCAACACTAAAGACGGGTTAGTGGTGGCATCTTGTGGCTGGTATTGTTTAATGGCTTCTAAATCGCCCGTATCAGCTACCACTGTAGTCATGGTTTTAAGTTGTTGCAGTTTGTTCATAGCTGATTATATATCCTTGTTATAAGTGTTGGCTCTGAGTCCATTAAATTTAACGCATCGTACATCACTTGTATGTTAGCGCTACTACCATAGATATTATCACTAATATGAGGCCGTAGGGCACGGGCACCAAGGATTCTTTAGAAAATGCGCAGAATAGGCACACTCATGTGCTGCAAAGAGATATTACTGCTTAAAATAGGTGTTCAGGATGGGAACTCCCAAAACGCCTCTATTACAGTGGCATTTTTTGTATATCTTTTGTTAAATTGATTCAGGAATTACAGGGGCGGTTTCAATTAAGTCTAACGCATCGTACATCACTTGAATGTTGGCGCTGCTGCCATGGATATTTTCACTAATATGACGCCGTAGGGAACGGGCACCAGGTATACCTTGGAAAAGGCCCATAATGTGTCCACTCATGTGGTGCAAAGAAGTGCCTTTCTCATGCTGTTGCTGCATATACGCAAAGTAAGCAAGGGACACTTGGCGACGCTCTGGTATAGCCAGATTGCTGCCATACAGTTGTTGATCTACCTGAGTGAGTAAGGCACTGTTATGGTTGGCAGCACGGCCAAGCATCACA
>JAWUYU010000103.1:0-18175 GCA_034110645.1 Pseudomonadales bacterium | reverse complement strand
GTCTGATACTGCATCAACTACAATGCCCATAATTCGGTTGACCCTTTGAGTGCTGACTTTAAGTACAATCACTACAGTATTTTCATCGTAGCTAGAGCCTGACAATTGAAACAGCACGCGTAAGTCTATAACGGGCACGATGGTTCCACGTAAATTAATTACACCACTAACATGGGCCGGAGCATTGGGTATAGGAGAAATATTGCCCCAGCCACGAATTTCCTGCACGCTAAGTATATCTAAGCCGTATTCTTCACCTTTCATTAAAAAAGTAAGATATTGCCTTTGATCTTCGAAGTTTTTTTCACTAGTTTGATCGACCAAAGAAGCTGTATGTTTTAATATTTTTTTCGCGTGTTCTTGCGTGGCAGTGTCCATTAATATTCTCCTAAGCCGCTGCGTCAGTCATTTTTTTTGCGGCGGCAATGTCTTTACCAGCTAAATAGGACAACCCTACAGCATCTACGATCATTGCCACAGTACCATCACCCAAGATAGTAGCTCCTGAAACACCCAACACACGTATGTAATTTTCTTCTAAACTCTTAATCACTATTTGCTGTTGAGATAGCAACTCATCAACCACAACACCAATTTTTTGGCCTTCAGACTCAATCACAACAAGGAGGCTATCTTTCAGAACCCCTATTTCTTGACACAAACCAAATAGACGATCTAAACGAAGAATAGGAATATACTCTTCACGCAAACTGTATACATCACTACCACCTGCCACATTACTCACTTTAGCCTCATCAATTTGCAAAGATTCACTAATAGACATCAATGGGAAAATATAGGTTTGATTTGCTACACTCACTAGCTGTCCATCCAGAATAGCCAATGTTAAAGGCAAGCGAATGCTGAAAGTACTACCTACCCCCATTTCCGTTGACGCTTCCACAGAGCCATTAAGTTCCTGAATATTTCGCCTTACAACATCCATACCCACACCACGACCAGATACATTACTCACTTTTTCCACTGTTGACAGCCCAGGAGAGAACAAGAGCTCTAACTTTTGCTCTTCGCTCAATTGTTCAGACTCGCCTACCAAACCTTTTGTACGCGCTTTAGCCAGCAATCGTTCCCTATCAATGCCACCACCATCATCAGTCATTTCTATTATGACGTAGCCACCTTGGTGGAATACATTTAATACAATGGTGCCAACTTCAGGTTTGCCCGCAGCTATTCGGTGTGCAGGCATCTCAATGCCATGATCCAGGGCATTTCTAATCAAATGAACCATAGGATCACTAATTTTCTCCATTACTGTTTTATCGAGTTCTGTATTTTCACCTCTCAGTTCTAGCTGTACCTTTTTACCTAACTGAATACTAATGTCCCTTACCATACGAGGAAAACGGTTGAACGTAAAACTAATAGGCAGCATACGAATACGCATCACACTGTCTTGTAATTCTCGAGTATTGTGCTCAAGCTGAACCAGCCTTTCACGCAGTTTTCCAATATTTTCGTCGGTAATGCTCTCTCCAGAAGAACCCATCTGGCCTAACATAGACTGGGTAATGACTAGCTCACCCACTAGGTTAATTAAACTATCAACTTTGTCGATACCTACTCGTATTGAGCTCGCCTCAGCTTTAACTGGCGCTGTGACTTGGGCAGCCACAGCCATGGCTTGGACAGGCTCCGTGGTGATATCTAGTTGCAAGTTATCCAGACTCGGAAGAGGGCCTGAAGGCATGACTAATCGCTGCCCAGAAGTTGTTGGTTTTTTTACTTGGGAGTCATTTAGTTGATATAGGGTCGGGCTATCCACGGCCACTGTAGAATCTTCCAGCATAGGTGTAATGGACAATTCACATTCACCTTCAACCCACTCAAATACTTCTTCAACATCATCGATGTCACAAGTGGTCAGAAGCTCTATAGTCCAAGATAAATAAAAGTTGTCAGGTACTAATTCTTGCAATACTGGAAGTTCATCACTATCTGCCGTGGTTTCCATCTCCCCTAACGCTGCTAGCTCACGCAACATTCGTATCGGGTCATTACCGTCTTTAAGCATCTCGAGTGAGGGTTTGAAAAAAATGTTAAACCCTATTTGTTGCCGAGTAGCAACAGGGTTTCGTTCAACTGAGCTTGGATCTTTTTTAGTCGTCTCAATGAGTGGTGCAACTATCGCCTCGCCGATAATAGCATTCACTTTCACCAGGCTAGCACTATTACCGTCAGATCCACCATCTAATACCGCCTGAAATACGCTGGCCAATTGAGCAGCACGCTTCGTGTCCGGTTCTTCTTTTGATTGCAAGGCCTCAAGAAGACTCCTTATACAATCAACCGACTGCAACAAAAGTTCAATACAGTCCGCATCAATAGTTTGCTTGCCATCACGAACTCTATCCAGCAAGGTTTCTAATACATGAGTGAATTCAGTAACTTGTACAAAACCAAAGGTACCACTACCGCCCTTAATCGAGTGGGCAGCCCGAAAAATAGAGTTTATTTGTTCGCTATCCGGGTTATCTACATCCAGCGCAAGCAATGATGCCTCCATTAACTCGAGGCCTTCAAAACTCTCTTCAAAGAAGACTGCATGAAATTGGCTCAGATCAATACTCATGTAATAACCCTTTTATGATCTTAATGTGGTCAACTAAACCGACAATTAGATACTTGGCGTAATAAGTCGAAAACTACTTAGCCAATTACTTTTTTAATAGTAGCAAGTAGCTTGTCAGGACTAAATGGTTTAACAACCCAACCGGTGGCGCCAGCGCCCTTACCCGCCATTTTTTTGTCGCCCGAAGTTTCTGTTGTTAACATTAAAATTGGCGTGTATTTGTAAGCCTCTAACTGACGAAGTTCTCTAACTAATTCAATACCATCCATCACGGGCATATTGACATCACTTAACACCAAATCAAATGAGGTGTTCTTGGCGATGTCTAAAGCCTGTTGACCATCGACGGTATCAACCACTTCATAACCAGCGCTTTTGAGAGTGAACTCTACCATCTGGCGCATTGACGCAGAATCGTCTACTACCAGTATTTTTGTCATCAATATAACTCCACTATAAAATAAATTAATTTGGGCATTATCAAACCTAGCATGCCATTAATAGGTCATTAGAATACTATATTTCAGCTTAGGTCTTTGCTTAAGCCTGATATACGGATCAGTTCTTGCAGCGTTTTAGGCACATTGAATAACGCCACAGCCACATTTTTTTCAGCACAGCTTCTTTTAAAAGCCAGCAGCAATTGTAAACCTGCAGCATCAATCGACTTTAACGAAGAGGCATCTATCATCACTTCATTATCGGCTAAAGATACGTCCAAAAAGCGCGCAAGCCACACGCCAACATGAGCGATAGTTAATTCTGAATCCAACTGAATAACTGCACCACTGTCCATTATATATACCTATTCTAACGTATCAAACTGAAAAATAACGACCTTTGCCGTGATAATCACCAGGATAAATGTTACTTATGTCTAATCTAAGGTGACCAAGTCATAAATGTCTGTTAAAAACATACGCATGTTTATTTCAAGAGACTTGCCGAACACTTTAACCGCACATAAATGATGGCCGTAGTAATCGCGTCGCCAAGCGCTGTATGTCGCCCTAACACCGGCACATCTAAGCATTTAGCAATGGCATCAAATGATAAATTAATTTGGCAATCCACGCCACCTGATAGCTGATTCTTTTTTCTATACAAATCCATCACGTCAACATATTGATTAGGCACCCCAAAACCAAACAACGGTCTTACATGTCGGTCTAACACGGCCAAATCGTAATTTATGTTATACCCTACAATTGGGCGGTTACCTATAAATTTTAGCATTTGGTCTAGTGCCTCAGCCACTGGCAAACCTTCATTAAGGTCTATACGGCGCAATTTGTGGATCTTCACTGAATCCCTAGGCAAATCTTTAGGCGGAGACAAGGTTAGGGATAGCTTTTCGCTACTTAATACTCGATTACCTTTAATAACAACAGCACCTATAGACAGTATCTGAGCTTGAGACACCTCTAAACTTGTGGTCTCAATATCCAAAGAAACGAACTCTTCTCCCAGATAGCGCTGAAAAAGATGCTGCCACCGACTATCAAGTTGGCGAACTTTCCACGCATCTTTAATGCGTCGTAAACGACGTTTCATCATCATAACCCTGAACCTAACCGATACCTTAAAGACAGGTGTTTTTTAAAGTCTTTAACTACCTGAAATGACTGCCGTAACAAATCCTTTTCTAAGCGATCCAACGCAGCCAAATTGACATCATTATTAAGCTCCTCTACGCTACATTCCTGCTCTTGTTGCTTTAGATGATGGGCCAAACGGAACCACTGTAATAAGGAAAAAGATTCCATGAGTTCACTGCCTAAGCGCTGGGGCAGTACGCCAAGCTTAACCAAGCTTTCGATACGTTTATAGGTGTTGGTTTCCGACACTTGGTACTGCATAGCAAGTACTCGTACCCCATGCACTATGGGAAAAGTGCCACCCTTTTTAACATCAACACCAGCCGCTCGATCTCTTATTCCGCCCAAAAAGTTTAACGGAGTTTCAAATACCAATGCTACTTCTGCAAACGATGACAAAAATCTTGGTTGCTGTTTCAATTCCCTTAATAACCAGTTTCGACTAGTCTTAAATAAGGCCTTATTACCTGCAACTGGATATGCATCCATTGAGATCGATAAATTAAGTAAGCTATCATTGTCAGCCTTAGCAACCCAGTCACGCATACGCTGAGTCCATGCGCTGATAGGCTGCACCCAAAATGGGTTATTCACCATCACCTGTCCGGGACACTTTGGAAACCCTAGGTCAACTAAAGCTTTAGTATAACGTTCCATCGTTTCCTGACATTCAGGCCAATCTAGGCTATCACGCATAATAAGGCCATTATCTTGGTCTATTTTTACAATCTGCTCACCACGACCTTCACTACCCATAACAACTAAACAGACATGAGGTAGCACACTTTCAGGAACTACTAAGTTAAACAACTTCGACATTAGCCGTTTATTAATAGCTGCAAGCAAATCCATGGCAAAACGAACTTTGATGCCTTGGGAATATAGTGAACGAATTAAGTCGCCCATGTCTCCTGCAGCAGCCTTAAGTTCACTAATGCTGGTAGCACGCTCTATGCGCAACCCAACCACATGAGAGTGACTTGAAAAATAGCTTAACGTGTCTGCCAGATCAATAATGCCGCGCAGTTCAGACCCTTGCATCACCACCACCCGGTCAATTTGGTGGAGTGTCATTAAAATTAACGCATTGAAAAGATAATCGCCAGATTCAACCGTGATAAGGCGATAATTGGCAATAACTTGCACATCAGTAGCCACTGGGAGCTTATCTAGCACAATAGCATTCAACAAATCTGTACGCGTGACCATGCCATAACGCTTACCACGCTGTACCAAGGCACAATCAACCTGCTGATCACTCATGAATCGAGTAGTGCCTTCTAAGTCAGTGCCTTTAGGCAATAGCGAGGCATCTCGCATACATGATGAATCTATACGAGCGAGCATAAACTCTGTCATGTTTAATGAATCATTTTTTTGCTCTAACAACTCATGTTGCAATGACAGGTTTTTGTTAAAAAAATCGCCAAAATTAGGGTTGCGATAGATAAGATCTAACAAAATCTTAGTAGGAAGGATGTAACAGATGGTTTCTTCATCAGCCACAAAGTCATGAATTGCACTACCACGTAATGCTGACCACCCGCCAAAGTAATCATCATTGGTGTAGTGTACAAAAGTATGCCCATGGCGCTTATCTAAGCTTTGAACATCTAGCTCACTGACGCAGCCTTTAAGAATAATGTACAAACCTTCAGGCACATCACCGGTACTGATAATCACTTCACTAGCTTGGTAGTAACCAATATCAAGATTATCTTGCAGTATTTTATACTCGTCCTCGTCTAATAAATTAAACGGTAAAACATCAGTATTAAACGCATTACTAGGGTGCATAAATCACCTGAAAACACCCATAAAAAAGACTCCGCTTATCAATAATATGCTGACCCCGTATTTCTTGGAACACGCATATCTTGCACAATTTTCTGAATATGTTTAGGCGGCTCAGGCGTTAAATGGGCCACTATATAAGCTACTATAAAGTTCAACATCATACCTAAAGCGCCAAATCCCTCAGGTGAAATACCAAACAGCCAATCTTCCGGATCGCCTCCCATAAACTTAAAGTAAACGATATACCCTATGGTGGAAATCAAACCCACCAACATACCACTAATGGCGCCGTATTTATTCATTCGTTGGTAAAAAATACCCATAATAATGGCGGGAAAAAAAGATGCACAAGCTAATCCAAACGCCAAAGCCACTACAGCAGCTACGTAGTCCGGTGGGTGCATACCCAAATACCCAGCGATAAGCACCGCCACCATGGCAGCCAAGCGTGCAGACAAAAGTTCTTGCCCATCCGTAATTTGTGGACGAATGGTTTTTTTCAATAAGTCGTGTGATACCGATGTCGCAATAACTAACAACAATCCAGCTGCAGTAGACAACGCTGCAGCCATAGCCCCAGCAGCAATTAGTGCGATAACCCAGTTAGGCAGTTCAGCTATTTCTGGGTTAGCCAACACCATGATATCTGGATCAACATAGATTTCATTAGCAAACGGCTGTACTTTCGGATCAAACTCACCGTTGCTTGGATTAATCACATGCCGTTGATTAAAATAGAAATTTCGTGCCACATTATTTTCTGCAGCACCCCAATAAATAGGTTTATGTTGCTGGCCAGTGAATGCATCTCCCGCTGCATATTGCGTACGACCATCAGCATTATGGTCATACCAAGCAATCAAACCCGCGTTCTCCCATTTCTTGAACCACTGGGGCATTTCTTCGTATTGCGTACCCAGGTTATCAGCGCCATTAACAGTTTCAATGAGATTAATGCGGCCAAACGCTGCCACCGCTGGTATAGATGAATATAGAATGGCAATAAACACCAAAGCCCAGGCTGCTGATATCCGCGCATCCCGTACTCTAGGAACAGTGAAAAAACGCACAATGACGTGAGGTAACCCAGCTGTACCAAACATTAAAGCGGCGGTAATAAAAAACATATCTACTTTACTTTTGCTACCTTCAGTAAAGCTTGCAAACCCCAACTCCGTGACTAAATCATCTAGATGATCCAATACCGGTAGGCCATTGTTTAACGTCGCCCCTAAGCCCGTTTGAGGCAACAAGTGCCCCGTCATAGAAAAAGTTAAAAAAAGTGCTGGCACGGTAAACGCAAAAATCATTACACAATATTGAGCCACTTGCGTGTAGGTGATGCCCTTCATGCCTCCTAACACTGCATACACAAATACCACAGCCATACCAATCATGATGCCAGTATCTATTTCTACCTGTAAAAAACGCGAAAAAACGATGCCTGTGCCACGCATTTGTCCTGAAATATACGTGAATGAAATAAACATCACACATATTACTGCAACTACTCGTGCCACACTCGAATAATATCGGTCGCCTACAAAATCTGGCACCGTGAACTTACCAAACTTCCGTAAGTAAGGCGCCAATAACAGTGCCAAAAGCACATAGCCCCCAGTCCAACCCATGATATAACCACTGGCGTCATACCCAGCAAAAGAGACAATACCCGCCAAAGAAATAAATGACGCAGCTGACATCCAATCAGCTGCTGTAGCCATGCCGTTAGCTAAAGGTGTAACTCCACCACCGGCCACATAAAATTCTCGAGTACTAGATGCCCTACTCCAAAAAGCAATGGCAATGTAGATGAAAAAAGACCCTACTACAAACACGTAAGTGAGCTGTTCTAGGCTCATGTTGGATTCCTATTGTTAATAAACAAGTGGTTGACGGCAAGCATTACAAGATTTTATTCGTTTACATCAAACTCATTGTCGAGGCGGTTCATACGCACGGCATAAGCGATAGTGAGCACCGAAAACACGAAAACACTGCCTTGATTAGCAAACCAATAACCTAATTTAAACCCAAATAAATTAAATTGATTAAGCTCATCAACAAAGATGATGCCACAGCCGAAGGAAACCACGAACCAAATGATTAAGTATGAAAAGATAATTTGTAAATTACGGTGCCAATATTGCTTTGCCGCATTGGTATTTTGTTTCATAACATGCCTTTTTTATTATTTTTTAGGGTTTTAATCATAACCACTTGTAGGATTTAGGGCAACGACATTGTCCACTAAACGCCTTATCTATGATTAATAGCTAAACCATAAAAAATATACTTAGACTTTAGTATAAAGACTTGATTAAAAAAAACATAGGTAATTGATTTAAATAAACTTTACCAAAAACGTGCTTTAAGGCATAAAACCAACAGGCATGTTATAAATACCCAGAGTATCTTCATCATTTTTTAGACTGTAGGTATAACATGCTCAATATTTGGGTCATTCTGTTCATTTCATTAGCCTACGTAGGCTTGCTATTCGGCATCGCTTACTACGGCGACAATCGCCGCCAGAAAGGCTCAAAACTACTCAGCCAACCCATAATATACAGCCTATCCCTAGCAGTGTATTGCACCTCGTGGACCTTTTACGGCTCCGTTTCAAGAGCCACCCAAGGATGGGATTTTTTATCCATTTACCTCGGACCAATACTGCTTTTTGTCTTTGGTTGGGGTTTGGTTTATAAAATAATACTCATTGCAAAACAAGAGAATCTTACTACCATTGCAGACTTTATCGCCTCTAGGTACGGAAAAAGTCGAAGCTTAGCAATCCTCATCACGGTGATGGCTACCTTTGGCATACTACCCTATATAGCTCTACAGCTTAAGTCCGTGGCCCAAAGCTTTACTATTATGGTGTCTGGTAGTGGCAACTCTGATTTTGGCTCTAACAATACTGCATTAGTGGTGGCCATATTGATGGCGGCGTTTGCGATTTTATTTGGTACCCGCCAAATAGACACTAGTGAGCACCACCGTGGCATGATGTTAGCTATAGCTTTTGAGTCAATTGTTAAGCTTGTAGCTTTTGTCGCCGTGGGCCTTTTTGTGACCTTTAGCTTATTTAACGGTATTGGCGACCTTAGCAACCACATAAACCAGAGTGGACTACAACAACAATTAGACAACTTCAACCCATTAAGAGTGAACTTCCTCACCGAAACCTTACTGGCCTTTCTAGCCATGCTTTGCTTACCCAGGCAGTTTCAAGTAGGCATTGTAGAAAACATTAACCCCAATGATTTACATACAGCCCGTTGGTTATTTCCTCTCTATTTAGTCATTTTTTGTATTTTTATGCTGCCTATAGCTGCTGCTGGCAACTTTCTTTTTAGCGGCCAAGGTATCGACACAGACACCTACGTATTAATGGTTCCTCTTAGCCAAGGTGCCAACAGTTTAGCTACCTTAGCGTATATCGGTGGTCTTTCAGCAGCCACTGGCATGGTTATTGTAGCCACTGTATCTATCAGCACGATGATTTGTAATGATATTATCATGCCTGTGATTTTCCACTTATCACCACTACAAGCCTCTGCAGATAAAAATATTGGCCGCTTATTGCTGAGGGTGCGCCGCGTGGTTATTGTGGCTATGTTACTAGCAGCCTATGGCTATTTTTTGTTAATTGGCGATGGCAAGAGCTTGGTATCTTTGGGTTTAACAGCATTTGTGGCCGTGGCCCAGTTCGCCCCCGCATTAATTGGTGCCGTGTTTTGGCGACAGGGTAATCGCTATGGTGCATTAGCAGGCCTAGCAATAGGCTTCACCATATGGGTTTACACTCTAATGGTTCCCAACCTCAGTGGCCTAGGATTTGACACCTTAACTTTGGTAGAACAAGGTTTATTTGGTTTAAGTTGGCTACGCCCCACATCCATGTTTGGGCTTAACGGATTTGATCCAATCACTCACGCCACCTTGCTATCCCTAAGCTTAAACATTTTGGCCTTTGTATGGGTATCACGCTTAACCCAAGCCCGTTTGCAAGATAGAATTCAAGCCGACCATTTTGTCGATTTACGATTAAGTCACGCCATAGTCACCTCTGCAGCTGATTTTGAAAATGCTCGCTTTAGTGACCTTCAAACGCTTTGCGAACGTTTTTTAGGATCAAACCGAACCCATGAAGCCTTTCACCAATTTGCCCGTATACACAAGCGCGAACTTAACGCGAATGACCCCATAGACCAAGCTCTTGCCACCTATGCAGAGCGTTTGTTAGCCGGCGCTATCGGGGCATCCTCGGCACGCATTATTGTTGCTTCTAGCCTACAGGGTACCGAAATGCATCTAGGTGATGTGGTATCCATTGTGGACGAGGCTTCAGCGCTGTACAAATTCAACAGCTCCATGCTGCAATCCACTATTGAGCACATTGACCAAGGTATCAGCGTGGTGGATAAAAACATGCGATTGGTGGTTTGGAACCAACGTTATCAAGAAATGTTTCAGTTTCCAGAAGGCCTTATTACCAACGGCAGACCTATTGAAGAGGTCATTCGGCACAACGCAATCACAGGAGATTACGGCGCTGGAGTGGTAGAACAACAGGTTGAACAGCGTTTAAATACATTGCAACAAGGCATTAGTCATACCCACCTACGCTATCGGTCCGATGGAGCAGTGTTTGAAGTGCGTGGCAACGCAATGCCCGGAGGCGGATACGTAAACACCTACATGGACATCACCAACCATAAACGCATTGAAGCCGCCTTAAAGGAAACCAACGAAACCTTAGAGCAACGAGTAGAAGATCGCACCAAAGCCTTGGTCGTAGCAAACGACCAATTAATCCGAGCCAAAACTGGGGCCGACCAAGCAAACCAAAGTAAAACACGTTTTTTAGCAGCGGCTAGCCATGACTTAATGCAACCTCTGAACGCTGCGCGATTATTTTCTTCGTCGCTGTCTCAGCAACATCCTACCGGTGAACTCGCTAACACTTTGCATCATTTGGATGATTCTTTAGGAGCTGCTGAAGAACTTATCACCACCCTGATTGAAATATCTAAGCTTGATGCGGGCACTCTTTCACCCAAACTGAGCCACTTTCCAATCGACAAAATATTACAAAAACTTGCAGCAGAACTCACTTTACTATGCCAACAAAAAGGCCTTAAATTTAGCTATATCCCTTGCCATGTAACGGTTTATAGTGATGAGCAACACTTACGCCGAATCGTGCAAAACTTTTTAACCAATGCCACACGCTACACCCCAAAAGGTAAAGTTCTACTGGGTTGCAGGCTACGACAAAATACCATCGAAATTCAGGTATGGGATACAGGCATAGGCATTGCTGAGAAAAGACTCTCTGACGTATTTGAAGAGTTTAAACGCCTCGATCACCCTGCCACTCAGGATGTTAGAGGGCTTGGCTTGGGACTAGCCATAGCCGACCGCACAGCCAAATTACTCAACCACCCTTTGACGGTTAAATCGTGGCAAGGCAAAGGTAGCTTATTCGGTATTACTGTGCCTATTGGTGATGCTAAAAAGGTCATTACCAAATCCACACCTCATAGTTACTACAACAGTGGAGGCAGTAGCTTAACAAACATGACAGTACTGTGCATCGACAATGAAGAATCAATTCTATTGGGAATGGATAAGCTATTAAGTGGCTGGGGGTGTAATGTAATAACAGCACTGAATATGTCACAAGCATTGCAACACTTAGTAGATGCAGACCTACAGCCCAATGTCATTTTAGCAGATTATCACTTAGATCAAGGCCACACAGGTACGGCTGCTATTGCAAGGATAAGGCAGGTTTATGAGCACCAAATACCAGCCATTTGCATTACTGCGGATCGCACCGAAGAAGTGGCCAAGTTGATAGCTGATGAGGATGCGTTACTACTGAACAAACCCTTAAAACCTGCAGCGCTTAGAGCTACCCTAAGCCGCCTCAGGCAATAATAGGTGAGGTGAAAATTAAGTGAGGTGGAGCGATACCAGTTAAGTTAGCTAAAAACTGCTCACTTAACCGCCTCATCTTGAGGATGCTCAATACGTAATCGGCCAGCCATAATGACCGCCTGAGTTCGGCTATACACACCAAGCTTGCGTAATATTGCGGTTACGTGGGCCTTGATAGTGGCCTCTGAAACACTGAGTTCATACGCTATTTGCTTATTAAGTAACCCTTCCGTAAGCATTACCATCACCTTAAACTGCTGCGGTGTTAAGCTAGATAACTGGTCTGCAAGCTTACTGTCTTCAGAGTCCATTTCTTGGTCTGCTGCTGATAAATCTGGCGGCACCCATTGCCCCCCATTAAGCACTATCTGAATAGCGCCAGCAATATCTCCCATAGAAGAGGACTTAGGTATAAATCCCGCCGCACCAAAGTGCATAGCGCGATGAATGACTCTAGCCTGCTCATTACCAGAAACCACTACCACCGGCACGCTTGGGAAATGAGTACGTAAATAAATTAGCCCTGAAAAGCCATTGGCCCCGGGCATATGCAGATCTAACAGCACCAAGTCTATGTCATTAGTCATTTCTTGCTCTAAACACTTTAGGTGCTCCGCTTCTAAAACGTCAGCACCCTCCACTTGAGCACCAATAGCCTGTGTTAACGCTGCCCGAAACAACGGATGGTCATCGGCTACGATAATGGTATAGCTACTAGACATAAACGCACCTCCTATAACATGTAAAACACAATTAAGTTATTTATTGCAGCGGTTATCGATAAGCTCGGTCACCACACTTGGATCGGATAAAGTAGACGTATCGCCCAACTCTCCATAATCGTTGGCGGCAATCTTACGCAATATACGGCGCATGATTTTTCCGGAACGAGTTTTTGGCAAGTTAGGTGCATATTGGATTAAATCTGGCGAGGCAATCGGCCCAATTTCTGTCCTAACCCACTGTCGTAATTCCTTTAATAGCTCCGCACTAGTGTCTACACCATCTTGTAAGGTAACGTAACAATAAATACCCTGACCTTTAATCTCATGAGGATACCCCACTACTGCGGCTTCACACACCGCTTTGTGAGAGACTAAAGCACTTTCTATTTCCGCGGTACCCATACGGTGGCCAGAAACGTTTAGCACATCATCCACTCGCCCCGTAATCCAATAGTAACCGTCTTCGTCACGTCTTGCACCGTCACCTGTAAAGTAATAGTTATCAAAGGTAGAGAAATAGGTTTCTTCAAAACGTTTATGGTTGCCCCAAATGGAGCGCGCTTGACCAGGCCAACTGTCTTTGATGACAAGATTACCTTCAGCTACACCTTCTAATTCATTTCCTTCATTATCAACCAAAGCAGGCTGTACCCCAAAAAATGGCAAAGTTGCTGAACCAGGCTTAGTATCCACAGCGCCAGGTAATGGGGTAATCATGTGACCACCAGTTTCTGTTTGCCACCAAGTATCAACTACCGGAACATTACCAGTACTAAAGGTGCGCCTATACCAAAGCCACGCTTCTGGATTGATAGGCTCGCCCACACTCCCCAATATACGAATACTAGACACATCGCTACCTGCTAACACCTCATCACCATGTTGCATCAATGCCCGTATCGCAGTGGGGGCAGTGTAAAACTGATTAACCTTGTGCTTTTCGATCACTTGGCCAAAACGCGCATTTGTTGGGTAGTTAGGTACCCCTTCAAACATTAATGTGGTGGCACGGTTAGCAAGCGGCCCATAAACAATGTAACTATGGCCAGTAATCCAACCCACATCGGCAGTACACCAGTAAATATCACCAGGTTTGTAATCAAATACCATTTCATGAGTCATGGCACTCCATACTAAATAACCTGCGGTAGTGTGCTCTAAACCTTTAGGTTGGCCAGTAGAACCCGACGTGTAAAGAATAAACAGTGGGTCTTCTGCCCCCATCACTTCAGGCTCATGCTCGTTGGCAGCGGCAGCAACAATATCGCCATACCAAACGTCTCGACCTTGCACCCAGTTTATATCAGACCCTGTGCGTTTAACCACGATCACTGTGTCTACACAATCTACATTTGTTAAACCTGCGTCTACATTAGCCTTGAGACCTATTTTTTTGCCTCCACGCAAGCCTTCGTCTGCAGTAATAACAATATTGCTATTAGAGCCTTGTACGCGGCCAGCAATAGCATCAGGAGAAAAACCACCAAAAATCACTGAATGTACAGCTCCAATGCGAGCACAAGCCAACATAGCTACTGCTGCTTCTGGAATCATGGGCATGTATAAAGTGATTACATCGCCTTTTTTCGCACCTTGAGCCAACAGCGCATTACTAAATTGGCACACTTCCCGGTGTAATTCCCGATAACTAATATGACGCGACTCACTCGGATCGTCACCTTCCCAAATAATGGCAGTTTGTTCACCATGATCTGCTAAATGCCTATCTAAACAATTGGCTGCTACGTTCAATTGGCCATCTGCGTACCACTCTATGGAAACATCATTAGGCGTAAAGCGGGTATTCTTAATTTTTGTAGGTGCTTTAATCCAGTCAAGTCGACTGCCCTGCGCGCGCCAGAATTCTTGTGGGTCAGTAACGGACTGTTGATACATCAGTTCACGTTTATGTTGATTCAAACCAGAGGTTTGCGCAATTAATGTATCAGCTGGATATGTCTTCACGTCACTCATGTATGGTTCCTAATATTGTAGGGCAGATGATTAAACTCTTGTTAACCTCTATTTATATCAAGTTGGGGAGCAGATTAAAATACTACTTTGGCTTAATATACACCTTAATTTGGTAAACTTATCTTGCCTTGTGTTATGGCATACGCCATCATTTGTTATTGTTTACTTTTATTACCCTGCCTATTACCTATGATCGATTTAAGCTTAGCGTTGTTTATCGCTGTTGAAACCTGCCCTGAACCACCTTACTATCCAATTGTAGCCGCTTGGACCTTGCCCGATGGCAGCATTAAATCTAGCCTCATCTTAGCAGATGACAACTGGCCGCCAGACCTATGTTATAGCGATTATATCAGTGATGACACCATCACTGCGCTAGGCCACTCAGTGAAAGACGTTTTATTAGAAATGAATGACGACCTGGACGCCAGCCATGTGGTGGGGCATAGTGATTTTTCCCCGGCCCAAGGGTTGGAGCATTTAGTAGATGCACTCGATATAGAACTATCGTTTGAGATATCCACCACCCAGCAAGACATCAGTGAACTTCTGGGCCATGATTGGCGTGATGAATTACAAGATTTAGCCCATGAAACAGGCTTAGACTTATTACAAGCCGAAGACCAAGTACGGCTAATGCAACTATGCTGGGCCAGACGTAGTGATATACTCTAGAGCCCTTTTATGCAGTCTACTCTTAGTATTAGTGAGCGCATGCAGTAGCATAGACATAAGCGTAAGCACTGGTAAACCGAAGACACCTGACAACGTATGCGGTATTTTTGCGCAGTTTGAAAGTTGGCAAGCAAGCGCCATTGCATCTGAAAAAAAATGGCTCATAGACCAATCTATTAGCATGGCATTCATCAACCATGAGTCTGGTTTTAGAGCTAACGCAAGGCCTCCTAGAAAAAAGGTATTTGGTATTATCCCAGGCCGTCATCTTTCCACCGCTTACGGTTACCCCCAAGCGATTAACGGCACCTGGACCTTGTACAAACAATTAACTGGCTATAGTCATGCTCAGCGCACTAACTTTAACGACGCCATCGACTTTGTCGGTTGGTACAACAGCCGCTCTGTACGCCTCAATAAAATACACCCAACTGATGCCTATAATTTGTACTTGGCTTACCACGAAGGTAACGGCGGTTTTGCCAAAAAATCGTACTTAGCTAAACCTTGGTTATTAAACGTAGCCCAAAATGTTGCAGATCAAGCTCAGCGGTATCGCAGCCAGCTAAATTTTTGCTCACCTCTAAGTTAACAGCGGACTTACTTAATGATCGTGCCTTGGCAAGATATAAATGCAGACACTTTGAACCACCTCTTAGAAGAGTTCGCTAGTCGCGATGGTACAGACTATGGAGACTATGAAATCAGCTTGGCTGACAAAGTGGATCAGCTAAAAGTACAGTTACAACAAAAGCGTATTCTGGTGGTGTACAGCGAGCTCCATGAATCCGTGAATATAGTACCTGCCGAGCAGTTTACTGGCTAACATGAGGCCAGCTATTGTTTATTGTCTGCTAGCCACCTTTGCGTATAAGGTACTGATACCCTGAGTCTGCTTCTGCCTGCTCAATTAACTCATGCCCCAAAAAAAGACAAAACTTAGGAATATCACGCGTAGTGGATGGGTCCGTAGCCAAAACTTTAACCACATCCCCAACTTTAATATCTTTAAATGTGCTGTGCAGCATCATTACCGGTTCTGGACAAAAAAGCCCTGTGGTGTCTAATAATTTGTCGATATTAAGGGTACTTTGCATCACTATTTATACTCTGTAATTCCCAATATTAAAATTTGGTAGTTATCTATTAAAATGTATTTACACTGTCCACATTTAAGTGTCACTGTATTTTAACGTGCTCTGAACCCATTGCTCAATATCTAATACCGATTGTTCAACAGCCTCAATTTGGCTGTAGTGTGAAGCTTTATAAGGGTTAAAGCTATGATCCATATTAGCAAGCCAACTCAAGTCGATATGAGCAGGCAACTTATACCCCAACACCTCATCGTAACACCCTAATGCATCTCGAGCGCCCTGAACAATTATCCCAGGTTTATGACTAGTTAATAAATGTTCCACTCGTAACGTTTGTGGTTTGCCCTGCGGATGGAAGGGATATCCTAACGCAAACCAACCCAAAGCGTTTGTACGCTCTACAATCAAACTAGCCACACGGCCTCCCAAAGACTTGCCACCGATGATAAGTGGGCCAGGTAGGGCCAGTTCGTTAAGTACTGCAAGATATTCAAGTTCTAGCTTAGCAACAGCTGGAGGGGGACGCTTGATACCTGTCATTTGAATTTGTTGCATGTAGCCAAACTCAAACAAATACACAGTGAAGTTTTTTGAGCTCATGGCGGTAGCAACCCACTGCATAAACTCATGATTCATACCTATACCGGAACCATGGGAAAAAACCACATTAACCGCGCCAGTACCATATTTTTGCACAGGGCCAAAACTCGTATTAATACTTTCCATAAAAAACCCTTAACTGATACAAGTCAATTTTTAACGATAACGTCCTGCTATGATGATAATCATATAGGCTATAGGTAGGTAAAAAAATACGCCAACCTATAATTTAACTAGTAATCTTCGTTATCTCACAATTGTAACCCACCTTTAACTGCAGAATAATATGGCCACCGAACTTATACCCCTGTGCCTTAACGTTATTGGTTCGACATTTTGACCTAATTTTAGAACTTAGGCACCATTAACGTAGCCAGTAGTATTGATATAGTAGTCACACAACTCAAAAGCAATAATCGCTTGCAACAAATTTTAAGCTTAGTACAGCAGGCCCAAAGCTTTCCACCAAAACTGTCTCAAAGAGTTGACACTGTAGCCCACTATTTTGTGTTTATCGTGTTATTAGTTCCTGCCAGCGTGTATGGCATTTGGTATTTTAGAGATGCCGACAAAGCCTTTTTGATCCCTATTATCACTTACTCTTGTGCCTTGTCTTAGGCCCCCTGCAGCCACAACTAGCCTGCGCTTTAGCTATGGCCTCTAGGACAGACTTAAGTAAACCTAGTGCCCCTGCACTATTACTTAGAGATAACTTAAGCTGGATCCAAGTGTTATTGCGTAAAGCCCAACAAACCCATACTATCATGCAGAAAAACTTAACTTGGGCACTGCCCTATAACTTAATCGCACTACTCTTGGCCGCAGTAGCTATGATTCCCCTTGGGGTACTGCCATTGGTATGTCCATGAGTTCACTAATAGTGGTGCTCAATGCCACGTGGCTTAAATAAATAAAACAAATAATAACAACATAAAGGATTCATAATGAGCGACAACACACACGTAAGCGCAGAACAACTCACCAGCCTAGTACAACGGGTAGTGGCTAGCCGCGGCTTTAACGAAGCAGACCAAAATACTGCAGGCCTACGCGCCACTTTTGCTATGCAACATGGTTTGGCCAACAGCGATTTATTAGAAACCTCTTTAGCAGGCCTAGATGCAAGCCTCCGCGCACCAAAGTTATTAGTAGAGAACAAAGAAAGTC
>JAWUYU010000102.1:0-41777 GCA_034110645.1 Pseudomonadales bacterium | reverse complement strand
AGCCGAAGACCTCACTATTAACGTAAATGACTATCAGGGACCTAATGGCGGAGTGATCCTTCCCAACCCAAATGCGCCCACTGGGGAGTTACTTAGCTTAGTGGCCATTGGTCAATTACTTACAGCCAATCCCAATAGGGTGGTAGTGATAGACGAAGCGTATATCGACTTTGGTGGCCAGTCAGCTACACAACTGGTGCCACAATTTGACAACTTGTTGGTGGTTCAAACACTATCAAAATCGCGTTCTTTAGCCGGTTTAAGGGTAGGCTTTGCCTTTGGCCAAAGTCACCTAATAGACGCTCTAGAAAGAGTAAAGAATAGCTTTAATTCATACCCTTTAAGCAGCGAAGCTCAAGCCGGTGCTGTAGCAGCAATAGAAGATGAAGATTATTTCCAACAGACCTGCCAAGCCAATATTGAGCAGCGCGAGCAACTTGCAGGTCAGTTAAAGGCATTGGGCTTTAGCATGACTCAATCCCATGCTAACTTCTTATTCGTGACCCATCGATCTATGGAAGCAGCAGCTATTGCAGCGGCATTAAGGCAGCAAGGCATTATTGTGCGGCATCTTACTAATAGTCCACGCATCACTAACTACCTGCGTATTAGCGTAGGCAGCGCAAGTGATTGTGAAATGTTAGTGCAGGCTTTAACAGAGCTGCTTAGCAGTAGCTAACCGGTAAGCAAACATGCCTCTGCGTTAAGCACAAAACGCCCTGCCACCCATCAAATGCAGGTGAATATGGTACACCACTTGACCACCGTCAGGGTTACAGTTCATTTGCACGCGATAACCACCTTCTGCAACACCTGCCTCTTTGGCTAACTTAGCAGCCGTAAGCATCATGTGTCCAAGTAGGGCTTGATGCTCTGGGTTAGCATCGTTAAGTGTAGCGATGGGTTGTTTAGGAATGATTAAATAATGCACAGGTGCTTTTGGTGCGATGTCCTTAAAAGCTAAAACCTGCTCATCTTCATAAATAATATCAGCTGGAATCTCTCGGCTGATAATTTTATCAAAAATAGTACTCATAGTAGTGACCCAGTGTTAACAGGTTAATGAAGTTGTTCTCGAGCAATAGCCCTATAAGCGATATCACGGCGACAAAACTTGCCTTCCCAGCTGATTTTGTCGGCAAGTTCATAGGCGTTATGCTGAGCCTGGCCTACTGTATCGCCAAGCGAAACAGCACACAGTACCCGCCCTCCATTAGTAATCACCATTCCGTCTTCATTGAGAGCAGTCCCCGCATGGAATATCTTACTGGTATTGCCCGCTTCTTCGGGTAAGCTAATAACATCGCCTTTAGGGTAATTGTCTGGATACCCTTGCGCAGCTAAAACTACACCAACGGCTGGGCGGTCATCCCAGTAGGCTATAGTTTGATCTAGAACCCCCATTGTGCCTGCAATACAAAGCTCTACGATACTGTTCTTAAGTCGCATCATAATAGGTTGAGTTTCAGGGTCACCAAAACGGCAGTTAAAATCTAACACCCTAGGTGTGCCATCAGCTGCAACCATGATGCCTGCGTAGAGAAAACCTGTGTAAACATAACCGTCAGTAGCCATACCGTTAACAGTGGGCATAATGACTTCATCCATAATGCGTTTATGCATTGCTTCATCAACCAAAGGAGCAGGTGAGTAGGCCCCCATGCCGCCTGTGTTAGGGCCTTGGTCACCTTCGTCCCGTGCCTTGTGATCCTGACTAGAAGCTAGTGGCAGCACATTTTTTCCGTCTGCCATAACAATGAAGCTGGCTTCTTCGCCTATTAAAAACTCCTCAATAACAACACGGTTACCTGCCTCGCCAAAAGCATTACCTGCTAGCATGTCTTCCACTGCTGTACAGGCTTGTTCTACACTGTCTGCTAAAATCACACCTTTGCCTGCAGCTAAGCCGTCAGCTTTAACAACAATGGGAGCACCTTGAGCCTTAATGTATGCCACAGCGGGTGCAATCTCTGTAAAGGTTTCGTATGCTGCTGTTGGGATGTTATGACGTTTGAGGAAGTCTTTGGCATAGGCTTTAGAGCCCTCAAGCTGCGCAGCACCTTGAGTTGGGCCAAAGATATCCATGCCTGCAGCGCGAAATAGATCGACCACACCTGCAACTAGGGGGGCTTCAGGCCCAACAATGGTTAGATCTATATTATTGGTCTTGGCAAAGTGCAATAAACCCTCAATGTCCATCACATCGATAGCAACATTTTCGGTTTTGTTTTCTAAGGCGGTGCCCGCATTACCCGGCGCTACAAATATTTTGTGTACGCCTCGGTTTTTAGAGGCTTGCCATGCCAGTGCGTGTTCACGGCCACCACCACCAATAATTAATACATTCATGTTATTTCCTGTTGCTTAAGTGACTAGTTGTCTTGTCATTATTCAGTCCCGTGCGAACTATAGGATGCGCTGGGGCTATGGATTATATTAATGACGGAAGTGACGCATTCCAGTAAATATCATACTAATGTTATGTTCATTGGCTGCAGTAATGATTTCATCATCGCGCATTGAGCCACCCGGCTGAATAATAGCGCTAATGCCAGCTTCTGCAGCGGCATCGATCCCATCGCGGAAAGGAAAGAAAGCATCAGATGCCATGACCGAACCTTTAACTTCTAAGCCTTCATCACTTGCCTTAATGCCCGCGATTTTAGCGCTGTAAACCCGGCTCATTTGCCCAGCACCAACACCAATCGTCATGCCGCCTTTGCAATATACTATGGCATTTGATTTAACATATTTTGCGACCTTCCAAGCAAATTGTAGGTCATGCATTTCAGCTTCTGTTGGCATGCGTTGGCTGACAATTTTTAGGTCAGCCTCAAGCATTTGGCCTAAATCGCGGTCTTGAACTAATAAACCGCCAGTGACGCGTTTGTAGTCTAGCTCTGCGACTCGTAAATGCGGCAAGTCGCCACAGCTTAATACGCGAACATTAGGCTTTCTGGCTAGGGTTGCTGCGGCAGAAGCACTGATGCTTGGCGCAATAATCACTTCTACAAATTGTCGGTCTATAATGCGTTGAGCAGTGGCAGAGTCTAGTTCACGGTTAAATGCAATAATGCCACCAAACGCGGAGGTTGAATCAGTACTGTAAGCTTTTTCATAGGCTTCAGTAATATCTTTACCCATAGCTACACCGCATGGGTTTGCATGTTTAACAATAACGCAAGCAGGATCTTGAAAGGCCTTTACACACTCTATAGCCGCATCTGTATCAGCAATATTGTTAAACGAAAGTGCCTTGCCTTGCACTTGTTGGGCAGTGGATACACTAGCTTCGTTGGTCTCATTTTCTGTATAAAAGGCAGCACTTTGATGTGGGTTTTCACCATAGCGCATATCCTGAACCTTTTTAAATTGAGTGTTAAAGGTGCGTGGGAATTTAGAGCGTGTATCCAATTGTGCGCCTAGGTAATTAGCGATTGCACCATCGTACATAGCCGTGTGTTCAAATGCTTTACAGGCAAGGTCTGTGCGTGTGGTTTGGCTTAGGCCACCTTTATTTGTTAACTCTTTAAGGATGCCCGAGTAGTCAGAAGAGTTCACTACAATCGCGACATGTTTGTTATTCTTTGCGGCTGAGCGAACCATGGTCGGGCCGCCAATGTCTATATTTTCAATAGCCATATCTAAGGTGCAGTCATCACGTTCAATGGTAGCTTTAAACGGATAAAGATTCACTACCACAAGGTCAATTGCATCAATGCCATGCTCTTCCATGACCCCGTCGTCTTGCCCACGCCGGCCCAAAATGCCACCGTGAATTTTGGGGTGTAGTGTTTTTACACGGCCATCCATCATTTCTGGGAAACCAGTGTAATCAGAGACTTCAATAGCAGCGATACCTGAATCATTTAATAACTTAAAAGTGCCCCCGGTGGACAAAATTTCCACTCCAGAATGACTCAATTGTTGGGCAAATTCTACGATGCCTTTTTTATCTGAAACGCTGATGAGAGCCCGGCGAATGGCGTGTACATGTGACATGATTCTATCCTTTTAACTACGGAGGTTGGTGCTGTCTAAAGTAAATCGTACTGTTTTAATTTTTTACGTAAAGTGCCTCGGTTAAGGCCAAGAAGGGCAGCCGCCTTAGACTGGTTATCTTGAGTGTGTTGCATTACGCACTCAAACAATGGAGCCTCTACCTGATGCATAAATAAATCATATAACGCAGTGGTTTGTTGGCCATCAAGTTCGTTAAAGTACTGGGTTAAAGATTGTTCTACACTTTGGCGTAAGGACTTTGGCACTTGCCCTTTCTCGGCGTCATTATCATTGCTCAAAGCCGTATTGTTGCTAGGGCTCTGGGCTTCAGGCAACGTGTTTGTGGGGTTATTGGTGTTATAGCTCATGGTGCTAAGCCGCCTGCTCTTCAGCGCTGTCAAAATAGTGGTTTAAAAACTCAAGTTGCTGCAGTTGAGTCTGTAGTTGATTAAATAGTTTTCGCTGGGTAGGTTCTTGCTTCAGGTACCAGCCCACATGTTTGCGTGCAATGCGTGGCCCCATAACCTCTCCATACAAGCTATACAGACCATATAGATGTTGCTCTAATATTTGCCAAACTTTAGCGTTGCTCGGTTTTTCTAGGGGTGTGCCATGTTTAAGGTAGTGGTGCACCTGTTGGAAAAGCCAAGGGTTGCCTTGGGCGCCTCTACCTATCATAATCCCATCAGCACCAGTATAACAGAGCACATGGGCCGCATCTTCTGCAGTATTGATGTCGCCGTTAGCAATCACTGGGATATTTAAGGCCTGCTTTATAGCAGCGATCGTGTCGTACTCTACCTCACCTTTAAATCCACAGGCACGTGTTCTGCCATGCACTGCGAGGGCTTGGATGCCCGCATCTTGGGCAATATTTGCAATATCTAAACCGTTACGTTGGTCAGTACTCCATCCTGTGCGTATCTTTAAAGTTACCGGCACGTCTACGGCAGAAACTACTGCTGTTAGTATGTCTTTAACTAAGTTAGGGTCTCGCAGTAATGCTGAACCTGCAGCTTTTTTGAGTACTTTTTTTGCAGGGCAACCCATATTAATATCGATAATTTGGGCCCCAAGCGCAACATTGGCTTGGGCCGCATGGGCCATTTGAGCTGGCTCACTGCCGGCAATTTGCACACTAATAGGCAAACTGTCATCAGCATGGGGTAAGCGGCGTTGAGATTTTTGTGTATGCCACAAGGAGGTGTCAGAAGTGAGCATTTCGGCAACCGCTAGCCCCGCCCCTAGGTGACGACATAGGTGCCGAAATGGACGGTCAGTGATCCCAGCCATGGGCGCCAAAATCAAGCCATTTTCAAGCTGGTGAGGACCAATAGCAAAACCGTGAATAACACTAGAGTAATTCATTACAAGTTTAAAAAATGCCTAAAATTTGTCACAAGAGAGTGTTAAAATTTAATGACCCTATTGTACGAGTTGTACGTTTTTTGTTCAACTCATCTGGTGATGAAATTGGCTATATGTGTTAAAACAAACGCTGAGGGTGCGTATTTAAGGTGATATTTAACCCCCTTTCTGAGTACAGAAAATGTACTATATTTGATACCTAGAAGAATGTATGATGAAATTTGCTTGCGAACACATTGAGCTTAATAGACCGTCTATGGTGATGCACGCAGTGCACTTAAATAATTATAATAAAAGGAAACTCATAATGTCGATGTACGATAAAATAGAACAGTCAATGGCTGATAAAAATGTAGCGGCTTACATGGACCTTCTGCATGAAGATTTTACTGTTGTTTTTCATAAAACCGGCAACAGCTTCTCCAAAAGCCAATGGGGCGAAATGATTACGGGCATGTTTGGTAATGACAAGTTTATTCAAGATTCTACCCGTTGTGTTTATGAGAATGATGACATTTTAGTAGCGCATATGTTTATGTCTTACCCAGATGACACAAAAGAAGCCGTTATGGGCATTTCTATGCTTCAAGGTGGAAAGATTATTCGTATGGAAACTGGCGCTACATCGTTGAGTTAACAACTTAACTGCGTTCTGCATACCTAGGCAGCCATGTGTTAGCCAGGCATACATGTGTGGTTAACTGTTTGAGTGAGAAAATAACGTTCCCTTGTTGTGTGTCCCTTCGAGCAAAAATTCTTCTGCGGAGGTTAGGTCGTAGCCATTACAAAGAAACATGTCGCGGCCCTGATCTAGCATAAATTGGGCAGCTTTAAGCTTGGTTACTATGCCTCCAGTAGCAAATTCATGGGTAGACGAATCTGGCTTCTGAAGTTCAGAGGGCGGAATTTTTGTGACTAATTTGAACAATACTGCGTCATCGTGCTCGTTGGGGTTTTTGTCATAGTAGCCGTCAATGTCGCTCAGAATAACTAGAATTTCCGAGCCGCTGTGGTGGGCGACATGAGCCGATAATTGATCGTTGTCACCAAATACTTGCTCAGAAATAGTAGTGATATCATTTTCGTTAACGATGGGCATTATTTCGTGTTCAATTTGTGAATCTATAATTTGACGAAAAATTTCGATATGCGCTAATGAATCAAAATCTTCTTCTGTCATTAGCACCTGACTAGTGACGACATCATAAATATCGAACAGCGCTTTATAGTTGCTCATTAAAATTGGCTGACCTACAGCGGCCAGTACTTTTTTACTAATATGCTTTTTTCGATCTAATTTGAGTGCGGTATAGCCTGATGAGACGGCACCTGAAGAGACCAAAATGACGTCATAAAACTGCTTCAACTTGACGATAAATGAGACTAAATTCAGCATACGCTGCTTGGCGACGGCATTGTTTTCAGTTAAAACACCGCTGCCTACTTTCAAAGTAATACGCTTCATTTGGCCTTCGTCACTGTTGTATTTAATAAGATATTTTTTACTCCTGTGTAATTAATGGGTACTAATTATTGTAACACAAGCGACATAATTGTAACACAGGCGACATTAAAACCTTATTGCCACAGGGCAATACAAACTATCCCTAATAAGCATACACCAAGCCATTGACGTACCACTTGAGGGTTACGCTGAAGCATGAGGTGATGAAATTTAAGCCCAAGAAGGTGGCCACAGGTGGTTGGTATAAGTAGGGCCAGGGACCACTGCCATTGAAGATCTACCCCTGCAATAGCAAAGGCCGACATCTTGATTAGGACCAGAATGAACCAGAGTACAAACAAGGTATCACGGTAGGCTGATATAGCCATTTTTCTTACCGCTACAGCAACAATCAGGGGAGCGCCAATCAATGAGGCACCACTAAAATAGCCACCTAGGATATAGAGTAAACGGTCTACCCAAGGGGACTGGCTGCTAATTTCCCACTTCACTATCCAAGTAATCGCGTAAAAACCAGTAATAGAATAAATAAAAATCACCATCCATTGGGTTGGCATACTCAATAAGCCGATAACACCAATGAGTTTGGGGATGATCATCCACGTTAGCGATTCTTTCAAAAACTCACGGTCTACTTGCTGAAAGCGCAGCCCCGTAGTAATGCCAGAAAATATGAGTAGGTGAGTAGCAACGATAGGTAAAAAGAACAAAGGTTGGTCTTTTACTAATAACATGAGTGGCAAACCCAGTGCAGCCCCACCAAATCCCAAGCCTGCGCGCACGAAACCAGACCAAGCAAAAATGCCACTAATGAGGATTAGCTCAGTGTTACTAAATTCCATGATGAGTTAGCGTTTCGTGCCGTCAATACGAACCCAATCCTCTTTAGAGACGACAGAATGCATATCAAACCAAGGTTCATAAGCGTCTATAACGGCACTGGCCTGATGCTCAAGAATACCAGATAGGGCAATTAAACCACCAGTCTTGGTGAGCTCAGCTAAGCGTGATGCCATATCGATCAATGGCCCTGCTAAGATGTTTGCAAGCATGACATCTACGGCCTCACTAGGCGTATTTTCTGGTAGAAATACGGGAATTTTTTCAGCAGCAATGCCGTTGCGCTGAGCATTATCTATGGTGGCAGTTAATGCTTGGGTATCGTTATCTACGCCCACCACATATTCAGCACCCATGAGTATGGCGCCAATGGCTAAAATGCCTGAGCCACAGCCATAATCAATTACCGTTTTTGTTTGCCAGTTTTGTTCTGCAATCCATTGCAAACATAACGCTGTAGTGGGGTGGCTGCCAGTGCCAAAAGCCAGCCCTGGGTCTAGCATTAGATTAGCTGCGCTTGGGGCTGGTACGGGTTTCCAGCTGGGGCAAACCCACAGGTGTTCACCAAATTGAATGGGTTCAAAGCGATCCATCCACTGCCTTTCCCAATCTTTGTCTTCTAAAATTTCGAGTTTGTGGCTTGGAAACGTGATATGTGGGAAAGCCTCTTGCCACCCGCTACTCAGGTGCTGAAGTAAAACATCACCGTTTGTATCGGCCTCAAATAAGCCCATCACCCGCGTATCTTGCCATAGAGGTGTAGTGCCTTTAATAGGCTCAAATACAGGCTCGTCTGCACCATCTAGCATGCTTACAGCCCCTGCACCGCATAGCAATAGCATGTCCTCTAAAAACTCAGAGTGTTCAGGTGTGGAAGATAAGGTAATTTGAACCCAAGGCATTGTTTGATCTCTGTAAGCTATTACGCCTAATATTTCGGCGTTAAAAAAGGGCTCAAGCTCGTCATTTACTTACTTACTGTAAACTCCTCGCTATTGCCCTCTTTTGCCCTGATCTATTGACGCTCGTGACACTTGCAAGGGTCAACAAACAGCCTTGATAAGATCGAAGACGAGGGGGGTAAGTAGTCGGTTTAAAGCCCTAGTTTCTTCTCTAGGTAGTGTATATTAACGCCACCTTCGGCAAACAGAGCATCCCTTACAATTTCTTTTTGTAGTGGGATGTTGGTCTTAATGCCATCAATGATCATTTCGTCTAAAGCCACTTCCATCCGTTTTAGTGCTTCTTTGCGAGTGGGCGCGTGGGTGATTATCTTAGCAATCATTGAGTCATAAAATGGAGGTACGGTATAGCCACTATATAGGTGTGAATCTACGCGAACGCCCAAACCACCTGGCGCATGAAACTGGGTTACTTTACCTGGGCTTGGCATAAATGTTTTAGCATCTTCTGCGTTTATGCGGCACTCAAAGGCATGGCCGTTTATAGTGATATCTTCTTGCTTCACAGACAGTGGGTAACCACTGGCAACAAGCAGTTGTTCTTTGATGATGTCTATACCAGTGATCATCTCGGACACCGGATGCTCTACCTGAACACGAGTGTTCATTTCAATAAAATAGAAACCACCGTCTTCATACAAAAATTCAAACGTACCTGCACCACGGTAACCGATTTCAAGGCAGGCATCAGTGCAGCTTTTAAGCACTTGCGTGCGGGCCGCTGCATCCATATGCGGGGCAGGTGCTTCTTCTACCACTTTTTGATGGCGACGCTGCATAGAACAGTCCCGATCATAAAGGTGAATAACACCACCTTGGCCCTCAGCCAAAATTTGTACCTCTACGTGGCGAGGGTTCTGTAAGAACTTTTCCATGTAAACTGTATCGTTACCGAAGGCACCTTTGGACTCCGCCTTGGTCACTAAAATGGACGTAATCAGGGTTTCTTCATTGTGCACAACGCGCATTCCACGACCACCACCCCCAGCGGAGGCTTTAATAATAACGGGATAGCCGATGCCTCTTGCAATGCGTTTAGTACGCTCTTCGTCATCGTCTAGAGGGCCATCAGACCCTGGCACTGTAGGCACGCCGGATTGCTGCATCGCTTTAATTGCTGCAACTTTATCACCCATTATACGAATGGTTGCTGCTGTGGGACCTATAAAGGTAAAGCCACTGCTCTCTACCATTTCTGCAAAGTCAGCATTTTCTGCTAAGAACCCATATCCTGGGTGAATGCCTGTGGCATGGGTAACTTCCGCAGCAGATAAAATGCGGGGGATATTTAAATAGCTTTCAGTAGACGAATTTGGCCCAATGCATACTGCTTCGTCAGCTAAGCGCACATGCATAAGGTCTTTGTCTGCCTTGGAGTGCACAGCCACAGTCTTGATGCCTAGTTCTTTACAGGCACGCAAAATGCGCAGGGCAATTTCTCCACGGTTAGCGATAACAACTTTTTCTAACATAGGAAACTCCGGTATTAGGCAATGGTGACCAGAGGTTGATCAAATTCAACCGCTTCGCCATCTTCCACTAATATAGCTGTAATGGTGCCAGACTTGTCAGCTTCAATTTGATTCATCATTTTCATGGCTTCAATAATGCAAATGACATCACCTTCTTTCACGGTTTGCCCTACTTCAGAAAATGCCGGAGCACCTGGCGATGGGCAACGGTAAAAAGTACCCACCATAGGAGAAGCTACAGCGTGACCGCTAACTGCAGGTGTACTTGGAACAGCAGCAGGTGCAGCAACGGCAGCGACAGCTGCTACTGGAGCAGCTTGCATTACAGGTGCGGCTGCGGCCATCATCATCGCTGAAGAAGCGCGGCTGATGCGCACAGACTCTTCACCTTCTTTAATTTCAATTTCGTTAATGTCAGACTCTTCTAGCAACTCGATGAGCTTTTTAACTTTACGAATATCCATGGGATCTCTCTATAATTTTTACAATGAGGATTAACTGCTCAAACGGCCAATGGCGGCGTCCATAGCAAAATAATAACCGTCAGCACCTAGGCCGCAAATAACGCCCTCAGCAATGTCGGATAAATAAGAATGATGGCGAAATGCTTCGCGCTGATGCACGTTACTTAAATGTACTTCAATAAAAGGGATGTTAACCCCAAGCAAGGCATCACGGAGTGCCACGCTAGTATGTGTATAAGCGGCGGGGTTAATTATGATAAATTGAACGTCGTGTTCTTGTGCTTCATGCACTGCTTCTATAAGCATATGCTCGGCGTTACTTTGCTTGCAGTCTAAAGATATACCAGCTTGTTGGCATTTAGATTGGCACTGAGACTCTATCTGCGCCAAGGTCAGATTACCGTAAATACCAGGTTCTCTCTTACCAAGGAGGTTAAGGTTGGGGCCATTAAGTAGCAGGATTTGTGCCATTAAATACGTTCCGTTGCTGCAACAAACTAATGAAGATAATAGAAGATGATAGCAGGTTGGCAGGGTTTTGCCGAAGTTTTTGTATTTTATTTAGTCCTAGAGGAGTCTTCTTGCGTCTGTTACTCTTAAGTATGCAAATTATGTTGGATCCGATTTATGACGTTGCCATACCTTTACCCACTATTTACTCCTAGAGTTGTCATTTTTTCCAGTGTGCTTTTAATGCTCACTGCGTGTTCTACTCAGCCACTAACTTCTTCTGATAAGGCGCCTGTTGCAAGCGACAAGGTTGTTGGAACGCCTTTAATAGAAGCTTCAGTATCGTCGTTAATAGCGCCTTTAGTAGAAGCCTCAGTATCGCCGTTAATAGCGCCTTCTACATCTATAAACGAGGAAGTGCTGCCGGATGAAGCTGGTGCAGGTGCTGAGAAACAGGCATCGGCATCTATAAAACCTAGTCAAAAGCCTATCGATACTGTCGCTGTTTGGTTAGGTGAAGCTGGTTGGGCCTTTGAGCAGGATAAATTAACCACGCCTAAGAATCAGAGTGCCTACTATTACTTGGCTCGTGTGTTAGCGAAAGATCCCAATAACCCTCAGGCCTTAGTGGCTCTGGAGAAAATTGTTCAGCGCTACTATGAATTATTGCAATCTAGCCTTGCTCAAGATCGGTTGGCGCAAGCTCGAGTGTATTTATCTCGAGCCGAAAAAGTGATACCCAAGCATAAGCAGCTAACTGCAATGAGAGCGTTAATTGATGGCCGCGCCGTTCAGAAGCAAGAGGCTGTAATGAGCGTCCCAGAAGCCTCCATGCCAGAAACTACAGTACCAGCCATGCGTAACCAAAAATTACTTTTACCAACGACACTTGTAAAGCAGCAAGATAAAATGCTGGCTCAGTGGTTAGTGATAGTGGCGAATAAAGCTCAAAGCTTACAGGCTACTATGCTAATAGTGGCGCCTACAGATGCTCAAGCACGCTGGATATATCAAACTATGAATGGTGCTGATCCAGACCAGCGCATTAGAGCTAACATTAAACACAGCAAGCCTGCACGGATAGAATTCAGCTACCTTGCCCGCAAAGATGAGCTTGAAGTTTACCCCAATTAGCACCATATAATATTGACCTCTAGTGCTAAAATACCCACTAAGATATTAAGCCATATATAAAGGAATACACAATGCTCAACATCAGGCAGGGATTACGTAATATTAAAGAAGATTATGTTGATGGGCGCCACTGGATAATGAAGGCTGCGGTTGCTGTATTGGTGGTATATTTTTTAATAGCGTCGGTACTAGGGTTTTATTGGAATAGCGAACCTGACGTTTCTCCACTGCCTAGTGCCAATACTGTAACAGGTGCGGCCACCACTGGGGCCTTATTGCATTTGGCTAATACTTTAATGGATAAGCCAGGCGGATACCTTTCTAACGATGTGTCTTTGCCTGGAGTGTGGATGGACAATATTCCTAACTGGGAATACGGTGTGTTAATTCAAATACGTGATTTATCCCGTGCTATGCGCAAAGATTTTAGTCGTTCTCAATCTCAATCTACAGAAGATGTGGATCTGGCTATTGCAGAACCACAGTTTAACTTTGATAGTGCAAGTTGGATATTACCGTCCAGTGAAGGTGAGTACCGCACAGGTATAGTTGCCCTCACACAGTACTTAAATAGGTTGGCAGATCCGCAACAAGGTCAAGCGCAATTTTATGCCCGTGCAGATAACTTAACCCGCTGGTTAGGCGACGTAGAAACTCGCTTGGGAAGTTTGTCGCAGCGCCTCAGTGCTAGTGTAGGTCAAAAGCGTTTAAATACCGACTTGGCGGGAGATGCCTCAGCAACGCAATCCACCAGTACTGCTAGTGAGCTAGAAATTAAAACACCGTGGTCTCAAATTGATGATGTGTTTTATGAGGCTAGGGGTGCTAGTTGGGCATTGATCCAGCTATTGCGCGCTGTTGAGGTGGATTTTAGGTCAGTATTAGAAAAGAAGAATGCGTTGGTGAGTTTGCGACAAATTATTCGTGAGTTGGAATCAACCCAAGAAGCCTTATGGAGCCCTATGGTAATGAATGGTTCTGGGTTTGGTCTGGTGGCTAATCACTCATTAGTGATGGCATCTTATATTGCTCGTGCTAATGCGGCGATTATAGACTTAAGAGGGTTGTTAACTCAGGGGTAGGTTGTGATTGTCACGTTGATCTGCGCTCGCAAAGACAGCTTGATGAGACGTCTTTGCGAGCGCAGCGAAAGCAATCGAGCTTGTGAGGGATTTAGCCCTTGTAAGCTGCAGCAGCTACTAAAATCTTAGCTTTGGCTGACTCAGCCCCTTCCCAGCTTTCTACCTTAACCCATTTGCCTTTTTCTAGGTTCTTGTAGTTTTCAAAGAACTCTTTAATTTGGTTAAGTAACAGTTCAGGTAGGTCGGAAATGTCTCGTATGTCGTTGTAAGCTTGAGTTAGCTTCTCATGAGGTACGGCCAAAAGCTTAGCATCTTCGCCAGCTTCATCCGTCATGTTTAAAACGCCTACTGGGCGACAACGGATAACACTACCTGGAATTACAGGGTAAGGCGTTACAACCAATACATCTAGGGCATCACCATCGTCTGCAAGGGTGTTGTTGATGTAGCCGTAGTTGGCTGGGTAAAACATTGGTGAAGCCATGAAACGGTCAACAAATAAAGCATCAGCGTCTTTGTCAATTTCGTACTTAACAGGGCTGCTGTTAGCTGGAATTTCAATCACAACGTAGATGTCTTCAGGTAAGTCTTTACCGGCTGGGATGTTTTGGTAGCTCATGATCTAATCTGATCCTAATAATGGTTAATAACGAAATGATAACTAATATAGTAACTAATGTGGAAGCTTAAGTTAGCTAGGCTTGGTGGTAGCGATTAACACGCTCAACCTCCTGCTTGGAGCCTAAGATTACCGGGACACGTTGATGTATATGATGAGGCTCTACGTCCATGATCGGTTGTTGGGTGTCGCTGGAGGCTCCGCCTGCTTGCTCAATAAGGAAACTCATTGGGTTGCCTTCGTACATTAAGCGTAGTTTACCTGCTTTACTTGGGTCGCGACTGTCATAGGGGTACATGAAAATACCGCCGCGGGTCAAAATGCGGTGTACTTCAGCTACCATGGAGGCAATCCAGCGCATATTGAAACGTTTGCCTAGAGGGCCTTCTTCACCCAATAATAGGTCGTTAACGTAGGTTTTCATTGGTGCTTGCCAAAACCGTTGGTTAGACATGTTGATAGCAAATTCTTCAGTGCTTTCAGGCACTTGAATCTGGTCTTCTGTTTGGTAGAAGTCTCCATCTGCGCCCAAGTTATACATGGCCACACCGTTACCTGTAGTAATGGCAAGTATTACAGAGGGGCCGTACAGTACGTAGCCTGCGGCGATCTGTTTGCGACCCGCTTGTAAGAAAGTATTGGTAGTAACTGCGGTGCAATCTTCTGGCAAAGCTAAGATAGAGAAAATGGTGCCCACAGTCACGTTAACATCAATGTTCGAGCTGCCATCTAATGGGTCGAAGGTGACAAGGTACTGGCCCTCTACATTGCCTGCAATAGCGTCATCTTCTTCCTCGGATGCAATGCCGGCAACGCTGCGGTTAGCTAGCAATGCTTGCTTTAGTAAATCGTTGGAAATAACGTCTAGCTTCTTCTGTACTTCACCTTGAACGTTTTCTTGCTCAGTAGAGCCATATAGGCCGCTTAACGCACCACCACGTAGGCGTTCGGCAATGTTTTTACAGGTGGTGGTGATAGAGTCAACTACGGAGACAAGTTGTGGGTCAACTTGGGCTTGCTCAAAGGCTTGATTGAGGCTCAACATGAGATTTTAGAGGTGTCCGTTATGGCGGATAAAATGTAAGTGGAATTATATGTTACTTACCGCAAAAAGTCTTGCGGCTTAAGTTAATTGGTTGTCCTTTTATGCGTCTTGGCTAGGTATCGTAATATGTCTTTCTTGCTGGTGGTAGCTTATGGGGTTTTAGCTGGTACAATGCTATTTAAACTCACATCTTATACAAATTTATGAATCAAACAGCTGCTCCGGTGCCTTCTATTTCAAAGGCGCCATATAAAGTGACTCTTAAGGTAACCTTGGCGATTACTGGTGCTTCGGGTGCGCAATATGGTTTGCGCTTATTGCAGTGTCTTTTGATGGCGCAATGTGAAGTGTCCTTGATGATCTCCTCTGCAGCGCAGGTGGTGCTGGCCACGGAAACAGACCTTAAAGTGCCGTCGGCAACCGCGTCGATGCAGGCATTTTTCAGTGAGTTGTATGGCGCGCAGCCTGGCCAATTGAAAGTGTTTGCAAAGCAGCAGTGGATGGCTCCTGTGGCATCTGGTTCAGGCGGTGGCGATGCTATGGTAGTGTGCCCGTGCAGTACGGGCAGTTTGTCAGCGATTGCTTGCGGGGCGAGTAATAATCTTATTGAGCGCGCTGCAGATGTGCATTTGAAAGAGCGTCGCAAGTTGATTTTGGTGCCGCGGGAAGCGCCCTATTCAGAAATTCATCTTGAGCATATGCTTAAGTTAACGCGCATGGGTGCGGTGGTTATTCCAGCTAGCCCTGGGTTTTATAATCGCCCTCAAAATGTGGCAGATATGGTGGATTTTGTGGTGGCGCGAATCATGTCGCAACTCGGTTTGCCACAGACTTTAGTGCCTGCGTGGGGAGAATAGAAAAATTCCAGCAATTGCGCTGATTTTTGCTCTATTTGACGTTGAATCGCGCTATAATATGCGCGCTAGTATTTGTACCATTTTTTAAAGAGGTTTATGTCATGTCCGTAGCTTATTATATGCAGCAATTAGGTGCCCAAGCTAAAGCCGCTTCTAAGGTTTTGGCTACAGCGCCGACTATGGCAAAAAATAATGCCCTTTTAGCTATGGCCAGCGCTCTAGATGCAGCTAGATCAAGCCTAAAAGAAGCCAATGAAAAAGATTTGGCGGTTGCTCGGGATAACAGCTTAGATGACGCTATGCTTGATCGCCTAAGAGTTACAGACGAAGGCATTGACGCCATGATGCTTGGCCTACGACAGGTTGCAGAGCTTGCCGACCCTGTAGGCGAAATTTCAGAAATGAGCTTTCGTCCGTCTGGTATTCAGCTTGGTAAAATGCGCGTGCCATTGGGTGTGGTAGGGATTATTTATGAGTCGCGTCCCAACGTTACTGTAGATGCAGCTAGCTTATGTATTAAGTCTGGCAATGCTGCCATTTTAAGGGGTGGTTCAGAAGCCACTCATTCAAACCAAGCCATCGCCCAGTGCGTAAAGCAAGGGTTGTTAGCGGCAGGTTTACCAGCCGCATCGGTTCAGGTTGTTGAAACTACAGATCGTGCTGCTGTAGGCGAACTCATCACGCTGACAGAATTTGTTGACGTTATTGTGCCTCGCGGCGGTAAGAGCTTGATTAAACGGGTGAGTGCAGAGGCTCTTATTCCTGTGATCAAACATTTAGACGGTAATTGTCACGTGTATATTGACGACCAAGCCGACGCCAGCAAGGCCATTAATATTGTTATTAATGCGAAAACTAGACGTTATGGTGTATGTAACGCGATGGAGTCTTTGTTAATTGCTGAGTCTCGTGCAGAAGAGCTATTGCCGCAGCTGGCTCAAGGTTTACAAGAATTTGATATTGAGCTGCGCTTGTGTCCTCAAGCTATGGCACTAATAGGCAGTTACACAGCCACTATTGTTGCAGCCACAGAAGATGATTGGTATACAGAATATTTGGCCCCCGTGTTGTCTGTTAAAGTGGTAACAGACATGGATGCAGCTATTGAACATATCAATGTTTATGGCTCTCACCATACTGATGCTATTGTGAGTGAAAATTACACCAAAGCCCGCGAGTTTATAGCGCGGGTGGATTCAAGCTCTGTGATGATTAATGCGTCCACAGCTTTTGCAGATGGCTTTGAATACGGCCTTGGTGCCGAAATTGGTATTTCTACAGATAAGATTCATGCTCGTGGGCCTGTTGGGTTACAGGGTCTAACATCTCAGAAGTATGTGGTTTTTGGTGATGGTCATACTCGAGGTTAATGCTACAGCCACAGCTAAGGTATTGTGGGGTGGTACTTTTGACCCAATACACCAAGGCCATGTGTTATCAGCTATTGAACTAAGTAAATACTTAGGGGTGCAGCCGATAGAGTTGCTGCCAAATAGTCAGCCTGCCCATAGACAAAGCCCTGTAGCCACGGCGCAACAAAGGGCAAAGATGTTGTCTTTGTCTATTGCAGCCCATGACGAATTAGTGATGGATACGCGTGAAGTTAAGCGCCAAGGGCCAAGCTATAGTGTGTTAACTATGGCTGAAGTAAGGCAAGAAGTAGGCCCTGTTATGCCATTAATATGGTGCATGGGAATGGATGCTTTTGCTGGATTACAGCGATGGCATCGTTGGCACGAATTATTAGATTATGGGCATGTTTTAGTGCTTACCCGGCCTGCAAGCTGCTGGCCGCAAGATCCTGAATTGCTTACGTGGTATGCAACTCACAAAGTGGACGATGCTAAAGATCTTTTAGCTTCGCCATATGGTCAGGTGGCCCACCTGAAATTAGGGCAACATGCTGTATCCGCAACACAGATACGGCAGCAACTGCGTTTAGGTTATAAACCAAGCGCAACAGAATTAGCGCCTGCAGTGGCACAATACATTGCAAGCCAAAGCCTATATGGCATTAATTAGATTTTTGGAACTCGACTTATGGCTATGCCAATGAAAAAATTATTAAAATTGATCTCTACCTCTTTAGAAGACATGAAAGGCAAAGACATCGTGGTATTAGATGTACGTGACTTATCAAACGTAACTGATTACATGGTAATTGCTACAGGTACATCAAACAGACATGTAAAATCCCTAGCTGACGAAGTGTCATTTCAAGCTAAACAAAACGGTGTTATACCTTTGGGTATTGAAGGGGACATGAGCGGTGACTGGGTATTGTCTGATCTTGGAGATGTTGTGGTACATGTAATGCAAGCTGAAGCCCGCGAGTTCTACGACTTAGAGCGTTTGTGGAACCCTGCCCTTAAAGGGAATTTATCTAGCGATGTAGAGCCGCGCGTATAAATGAAAATTAAGTTGCTAGCGGTGGGCACTAAAATGCCTGCCTGGGTCACTCAAGGATACGACGAGTATGCTCGACGCATGCCTAGTGACATGCAACTACAGCTACAAGAATTAGCTTTAGGTTTTCGAGGCAAAGGCGCAGACTTAAAACGTGCCATTGCTAAAGAAGGCGAACAGATGTTGGCTGCTATCCCAGCTCAAGACTACGTTATTGCCTTAGATGTACTTGGTAAACCTTGGAGTACCGAGCAACTCGCCAAAGAATGTGGCAATTGGCGTATGGGTGGTTGTAATGTCACCCTGTTAGTAGGTGGGCCAGACGGTTTAGACCCAGCTTGTGTAGCAAGGGCAGATCAACGTTGGTCTTTATCCCCCCTTACCTTGCCTCACCCCTTAGTGCGTGTGGTATTAGCTGAGCAAATATACCGCGCTTGGAGCTTGCTCAACAACCACCCCTACCATAAGTAGTTGACGCGATTATGCCTTGGTCAAAAATGGATAATCAGCGCCAAGAAATAAGCCAATTTAAGGCCCGTCTTTGGTTGGCTTTATTCTTTATAGTATTAGTCTTTGCAGGCCTTATTTCCCGCTTGGTTTATTTGCAAGTGTGGCAACATCAGCGCTATGTCACTGAATCAGACGACAACCGTCAGCAATTACAAGCCATTGCTCCTACTAGGGGATTAATATACGACACTAACGGCGACTTGTTAGCAGGTAATCGTGCCAGCCATAGTTTAACCTTAGTGCCTGAACAGTTAGCGGGTGGTCGGCGTAGTATTGACAAAGTTCTAGCTGAGTTGGCCCAAGTAGTCACCATAGACGAGGATGACGTAAAACGCTTTAAGCGGCGCTTAAATCAACCTCGTAGGCCTTACAGTCCAGTGGCATTACGTTTTCAATTGAATTCAACAGAAATAGCTCAAATCACCGTTAATCAACATCGCCTGCCTGGAGTGAAAATTGTGCCTGAGTTGGTGCGTTACTACCCGTTGGATGAAGGTTTTGTGCACGCATTGGGTTATGTTGGCCGTATCAACGACCGTGAACTCGCCAAGTTAGATAGCATTAATTACAGCGCTACCCATCACGTTGGTAAATTAGGCGTAGAGCGCTTTTACGAAACAGAACTACACGGCACTGTGGGCCACCAAACCGTAGAAACTAATGCTAGAGGCCGAGTTTTACAGGTGTTAGACCGCTTTGATCCGGTGCCTGGAAAAGACATTACCCTATTTTTAGATGCGCAATTACAGCAAGTTGCAGCGAAGTTGTTAGAGGGTAAGCGTGGCGCAATTGTGGCCATAGATCCTAGAACTGGGGGTGTATTAGCGATGGCTAGTGCGCCAAGCTATGGTGCCAATCAATTTGTTACTGGTATCAGTCAATCTAATTACCAAGCCCTGCGAAGTTCCGACGACCTGCCATTATTTAACCGAGCGCTGAGGGGGCGTTACCCGCCAGCCTCAACGGTAAAGCCAGTAATAGCTATTGCTGGGGTAGACTCCGGCATCATATCTCGTAAATACTCTATTTGGGATCCGGGCTATTACCAGATCACAGAAGGTGGGCGCCTTTATCGCGATTGGAAGGAAGGAGGACATGGTCGAGTTGATATGCATAAGTCTATTGTTGAATCTGTAGACACCTTCTATTACGCCACTGCCCACTTAATGGGTAATGACCCCATGACAAAGTACCTCGCTCAATTTGGTTTTGGTCAAGTGACTATAGCCGACCAGCCAGAAGCCACTAAGGCAGTTTTACCTACGACTCAATGGAAACGAATTAATCGTAATGCTTCCTGGTTTCCGGGAGACTCATTAAACCTAGGCATTGGCCAAGGCTTTTTATCAGCCACGCCCACACAGCTGGCAACCATGGCGATGGTGCTGGCCAATAAAGGCCAGTGGCATCAAATTCGCATGATTAAATCCATTGATGGTGTGGCTGTGGAAAAGGTTAGCGACATAGGTCGAAACGATCCTAAGCAACCCGAGAATATTGTGTTAAAACGCAGTAGTGATTGGAAAGAAATCCACAATGCCATGATTGATGTGATGCATGGTGAAATAGGTACAGCACGGCGCAGTGGAGCTAACAGTAGCTATAAAATAGCAGGTAAAACAGGTACTGCTCAAGTATTAGGCATAAAACAAGATGAGGTTTATGATGCTGCAAAAATTGCCGAACGGTTCCGAGATCATGGTTTATTCATCGGCTGGGCACCTGCCAAAGATCCAGTCCTTGCTATTGCGGTGATTATTGAGAATGGCGGTGGCGGTAGTTCCGCTGCGGCACCTTTGGCTCGTAAACTTTTTGATGCGCAGATTTTGGGCATTAAAGATGAAGAACAGGCCGGAGATAAAAACGGTGGCTGACTTTCAACGCTGGGCTCCAGACGCAAGAAAACATTTTAAGAAAGGTCCTGGGTTGTGGGTAAACCTTAGGTTAGATCCATGGCTGTTGATACTGCTACTGGCTATCATGTCCTTTGGTTTGTTGGTTTTGTATTCTGGCTCTGGTTCTAGTGAGGCCTCGGTGCATAGGCAGTTGATACGATATGGCTTGGCTTTGCTGGGTATGGTTATTATTACTCAAATTAACCTACGCCATGTGCAGCGATGGATCCCCTTGCTATATGTTATTGGGTTGTTATTGCTAGTGGCTGTGCTGCTATTTGGAGTGGGCTCAAAAGGAGCTCAGCGGTGGTTAGCGATTCCTGGATTGCCTCGTTTTCAACCTTCTGAAATTATGAAGCTAGTTGTGCCGTTGACGGTGTCTTGGTACTTGGCGAGTAGGCCAAGGCCACCTCAGCTGATACACGTGATTGTAGCTATGGTGTTAGTGCTGGTGCCGGTGATATTGATTGCCAAGCAGCCAGACTTAGGCACCTCATTGCTGATTGGTAGCTCAGGTGTGTTTGTTATTTTTTTTGCGGGTTTGTTGTGGCGTTACCTAATTGCTGCAGCAGTATTAGGTTCTGCGGGTTTGCCCTTGCTATGGATGGGCATGCGTGAATACCAAAAACAACGAGTGATCACATTTTTAGATCCTGAGAGTGATCCTCTGGGAGCAGGTTGGAATATTATTCAGTCTAAAATTGCCATTGGTTCTGGTGGTATTAATGGTAAAGGTTGGTTGCAAGGCACCCAGTCTCATTTGGACTTTTTACCAGAAACTCATACAGATTTTATAGTGGCCGTTCTGGCAGAAGAATTTGGCTTATTGGGTGTGTGTTTGTTACTTGCACTCTACTTTTTAGTATTAGTGAGGGGGTTAATGATTGCTGGATACGCCAGCCATCCATTTGATCGGATGTTAGCCTCAAGTTTAACGCTAACGTTCTTTGTCTATGTGGCGGTAAACCTTGGTATGGTGAGTGGTTTGTTGCCGGTGGTAGGAGTGCCCTTGCCATTGGTAAGCTATGGAGGCACTTCAGCAGTTACCTTAATGGCTAGTTTAGGCTTGTTGATGTCTATTCATGCCCGCAGACCTCAACGTACCTAAGTCAAACAAAGAGCACCCATTAGTTGGTATAACTAATGGGTAGGCGCTGAGTAACTCGGGTCATTAGTTCGTAACCTATGGTGCCAGCATGATGCGCCACTTCATTAATATTTAAACCCTTGCCCCACAAGCACACAGGGTCGCCTACTTTAATGCCACTTAGGTCGGTCACGTCTATAGTAATCATATCCATGGATACACGGCCAACAATGCCGGCACGCTTCCCATTTACTACAACAGGGGTGCCATTAGCTGCACCACGTGGGTAACCATCGCCATACCCTATAGCTACAGTTGCGATGATGGAAGGTCTTTGAGCACACCACTGTTGTCCGTAACCCACGCTAGCCCCAGTCTCTATGTGCCGTAAAGAAATAATGGCCGAACATACTTGCATCACTGGTTGTAAGCCCTTACTTGAAGAGTGATCGGCATCTAATGGCGAATTTCCGTAAAGCATAAAGCCAGCTCGGTTCCAATCACCATGAGCTTGTGGCCAGGCCATTATAGCGGCCGAGTTTGCTAAGCTTATCGGATGCTTAAAAATGTTAGCAGTTTCCATAAACCGCTCTATCTGAACTAAAGTGAAGTGGTTATTAGTTTCATCGGCACTGGCAAAATGAGTGGCAAATACCATGTTGTTAGAGACATTTGGGCTGGCAAGAAGCTGTTGGTAATAGCCTTGTACACGCAGGGGGTTTAAGCCTAAACGATGCATGCCAGTGTCTACTTTTACCCATACTTTGAGTGGCTTAGGTACACGTGCATTCAAAATGAAATTCACTTGAATAGGGTCTTCTACCATGAGCCAAAAATCATGCTCTGCGGCTACAGCAACTTCGTCAGCACTAAAGGTGCCTTCTAGTAATAATATGGGTTTGTGGATGCCAGCTTTACGTAAAGCTAACGCTTCTTCAATACAGGCAACACCAAACGCAGGTGCATAAGGTTGTAAAGCGGTAGCGCAGGCCACTGCCCCATGGCCGTATGCATTGGCTTTAATAATAGCCATAGTTTGGGCTTGGGGCGCCAGCTTGCAGGCCCATTGATAATTATTAATCAATGCTGCCAGGTCAACTACCATGCGGCTAGGGCGGGCCATGGTGAGGTCTCGTATTAGTAGTTAAATTTGCCAGCGCTGTAAAGCTTAGCTGCTTGTTCCCAAATAGGGCCAGGCATACCATCGCCTAAAACTTTGCCGTCGATTTGTGTAACCGGGGCGATCTCTTTACTGGAGCTGGAAATCCAAATTTCATCAGCATCAAACACTTCTTGCTTAGTCACAACCCGCTCTTCTACGGCAATGTTGCCATCGGCCCGCAATACGTCTAAGGCAATAAGTCGAGTAATGCCGGATAAAATTTGATTATCTAAAGCTGGCGTGATGACAGTGCCATTTTTAACGATGTAGGCATTACAAGCGCCACACTCAGTGAGCTCATTATTGCTGTTAAACAACAACACTTCGCCACTGCCTTGGCTATAACCTTGCTGATAATGCATCACATTACCTAGTAGAGAAATAGATTTGATGTTGCAACGCTGCCAGCGCTGATCTTGCATGGTGGTTACTTTGTATGCATGCACTTTGTCCCTTTCTGGGATTGGTGCAGGTGGAATATCTGTAGGCATAGCGAAAACGGTAGGTGCTACACCTTTAGGGTATGGATGATGACGCTTAGTGTCGGCTCCACGCGTTACGTGTAAGTATAAACCTAATTGGGTGTTTGGGTTGCGTAGAATTAGCTCTTCGCATAGAGCACGCCATTGTGTATGAGACCAGTTGAGTTCAATTTCTAAGGCAGCTAAGCCTTCGATCATGCGGTCTATATGGGGGCCAAAACCAACCATTTTTCCATCGTAAGCAGGAATCACTTCATAGATGCCATCGCCAAACAAAAAACCTCGATCAAGAGGGGAAATACGGGCTTCTTCAATTGGCATATACTTGCCATTAAGATAAACAGTGCTCATAACTTAATCTCTAATAATTTGACTGACCAGCTTGCTGGCGCTGTCGGCTAATAATTGTGGTAATAAACGGTCTTCATCTTGACGCCAACCGCAGCAAAATTTTAATTTTGGTGGTGATGGGTCAACATCAAATGCGATAAGGCGTTCGGCTCTTAACGCATCTTCTACAATGGGTTTAGGTAGTAATGCAATGCCAGCGCCTTGCTCGGCCATGGCTAATAAACCAGATACAGAGTTGCTGGTATGAAATTTAGGTTTTTCTGCTACCTGACTAAATAACTCTTGTAAGTGTTTACCAGGGCCGGTGGCGGCTGGAAAACTTAAAATAGGGCAACGACTTAATGCTTCAATATTCATTCTACGACCGGCTTTGGCAAAATGAGGGCTACCCACCCAGATTTGTGGTAGGGCGCTTAGTGGTTGTGTGTTAACTGAGATAGCTTGACCGGTATAGACCATAAGCGCTAGATCCAATTGGTGTTCTTCTAGCTGTTTGTATAGCGCCAGTGACAGGTCTATGGTGAGTTCAAATTGAATCAGAGGGTGTTCTTCGCGCCACACCTTTAACAAATCTCTTAGCCATAAGTGCGCTACAGTATCTGCAATGCCAATACGAAATACACCTTGTTGGGGAGCATCATCCTGCAACTGGGCTTTCATTTCATTGCTAATGGATACTAAGCGTTCTGCAAAGGGCAATAGCTGTCTGCCACGGGCAGTAAGTTTGGTGCCGCTTTGATCACGTTTAAACAGCTTAACACCCAGCTCTTCTTCGAGAGTGGCAATTCGTGCAGAAATAGCAGGCTGTGAAGCATGTAGTTGGGCTGCAGCACCATGAAAACTGCCTAAGGCGGCTACCTTTATAAAGCTATTTAGGTTACGAAGACGCACATTCTGCTCCTACATTGAATTGGCTGAGTGGCATAAGTAAACAATACTAATGAATAAAGCCGGTAATTTGGCGTAATTGATCAATCACAGATTGGCCTTCGCTAGGCGGCAAGCCATCTTCGGTGAGTTGGTTGATACGAGTTACACCATCCACGCTGCCGAGGTCCGACAAATACTGCAAAATGGCTAAGGGATCAATTTTAGCTAATAAATCTTGTCCCTGCCATAGACCAAGAAAAGCGATTATACCATAGGCCCCCCAGTTAGATACGTCGGCCACGATAAGCTCATCTGCACTGGTGACCGCGGGCACTATATCGAGATTTTCAAGCGCATGAATGACCTTCCCCATGCCTATTTCATTACCGCCGTCGCCCACTGCAATAGTGGGGCACTTGGCCCATTTCATAAAGCCATCAAAACAAGCTGTGCGTTCACTAATGCTTTCGCCGCGCATATTGTAATATCCTCCATCTTGGGCTTGCCCTGGACGTTCAATAGAAACAATAGCTTGGGGATTAAAGTGTTCAAGAGCCGCTAAGGTATCGGTCTCTACATTAGTTTGATCCCCTACGCGTATTTCATGGGTGCGATAACACTCTGAAAGGGCGCCTACTAAAGGTTGGCCGCATACGATCACTGGCACAGCACCTAGGTGTTCTAGGGTATCGTAAAGGGCAATTGCACCCACAGGTCCGTCAGTCTCAAACGTGCCAACTACAGGAAATCCCGTGCCAATAAGTACTGTTGTACCGGGCTTATTGCTAATGCAATCTTGTAATATTTTGGCAGCACGTAGGCAATAGCCGGAGGTCAATGCTAGTTGCACTTGGGCCATGCCGCGGGGGTTTCGAGCCACTAGGGCGTCTTCAATCTGTTGGCTTAGGTGTTGGTCGTTTGACATGATTAATCCTTCAGGTGCTGCAGTGTAGTGGCATCAAATTTAAGTTGTGCTAGGGTATTGATGGTGTGGGCTTGGTATAAATCTACCGCTTCAAAACGCAGGGTGTCACCGGGCCTTAGCTGGGCAAGTCTTGCTATATCACGGGCTATAACTGAGCCTATTTTAGGGTATCCACCGATAGTTTGTCGGTCATTGAGTAATACGATTGGCTGCCCATCAGCCGGCACTTGAACGGCGCCTAAACAAATGCCTTCAGACAGCATTTGTTGAGAGGGGCAAGGTACCGCTGGTCCTTCAAGACGCATGCCCATACGGTCACTGCGATCTGTGACTGTGTATTGTCCGTGGAAGAAGCGAGCTTTGGTAGCTGGGTCAAATAGGTGGTGTTGATAGCCAGGTAATAGGCGCAATACTGTGTGTTCACCACTTATGTCGATAGCCTCTTGAGCATAGAGAGGCCTAGACGCTTCAGGTAATGCTTGGCGTAACAATTGCGTGGTTTTGGTACAGGGCAGGCTGTCATTAGCGGCAAGCTTTACACCGTTTAACCCGCCTACTTTTTCGCGCATTACTGTGGCACTACTACCAAAGCTTGAACCAATGATAAAACCACCGGCTACGCCTACATAACTGCGACAACCCTGGGTAGAATAGCCGAGCTTTATTTGGTCACCGGTAGCCACTTTGTGGCTAGCCCATAAGGCTTTGTTAACGCCATTGATAGTTAACTCTAAACTGGCCCCTGTGATACAAATGTAAGTGTCTATTTGTGCTAATAGTTGTAAACCACCAAAGCTAACCTCAATGGCGCACGCGTTGGGAGCGTTGTGCAGTAATCGATTAGCCCATAAAAATGCTTCACTATCTAATGGCCCACCAGTGGTCAAACCGATATTGTGCTGACCAAAGCGACCGAGGTCTTGTATTAGGCTAAGTAAACCTGGCTGAAGCACTTTAAAGCTCATGTAACAGGCCTCCCATAGCTAGGTACTGTTGCTCATCTATAGGCTCAAATTGCACTCGATCGCCCACCGTTACGGGCATGTGAGGCTGTTTTTCGGCATTAAACATAGGTGTAGGGCAAAGGCCTATAAGGTTCCAGCCCCCAGGGGAACTGGCAGGGTATACCGCAGTTTGACGATCTGCTATGGCCACAGCGCCAGCGGGTACTTTAAGCCTAGGGGTGGCAAGGCGTGGCGCAGCAAGTCGTTCATCTACTTCGCCTAAATAAGCGAAGCCAGGTGCAAAACCAATGGCATAAACACGGTATTCTGTGGTGCTATGAATGCTGATTACTTGCTCAACAGAAAGGCCTGCATTCTGGGCTATTAAGGTAAGTTCTGGGCCGTATTTAGTGCTATAAAAAACGGGGATTTTAACCAGTTGACCACTGCTTTGGCTATCTTGTTTGGGTGTGCTTAATATCGAACGCAAAGCTTTTTTTGCCCATAAGTGGTCGCATTGTGTCGTGTCATAAATGACCAATAAGGAAGAGTAGGAGGCCACTAAGTCTATTAGACTAGCCCCAAACTGTAACTTAACCTGCTCGCAAACTGTGGCAATAGCAGCACTTACTTCGGGGCTAATGTGCAAACTGTCTGGGTCACCAAAGTAGACGATATAGCTATTTTCACTAGCTATTTCTATATGTGTTTGATTGGTGCTCATGGCTTTAAGTTATACATCTAGATCATGCCCTGCTGGTGGATGGATAATCCATCAATTGGCGAATAGACTGGATAGCTGCAATGCCGGCGTCATTGTCGCCATGTACACACAGGCTATCTACCTTAAGGTGTAAGATGGTGCCACTAGCACTGGTAATGGTGCCGTGTTGGGTTAGTTGTTGTACTTGCTTAAGCATGGCGTCGTGATCGAGCACGGCACCAGCTTTAGAGCGCGCCATTAAACTGCCGTCATCTTCATAGCAACGGTCGGCAAAGGCTTCAAAATACAGTTCTAATTCTAGTTCTTTAGCTTGCTGTAAGTGCTCTTGTGCGTGAGCGTTGGCTTGTAACATTAATTTTAATGGTGGGCTTTGAGATCCACTGTTTGACACTCGGGTTGGATAGTTACTTACAGCCCGCATAATGGCTTGTCTCACAGGTGCTTTGGCCATCATGTCGTTGTACAAGGCACCATGGGGTTTTACATAACGTAGCGTTAACCCTTGGCATGCAGCCATACCTTCCATGGCGGCAATTTGATAGTGCATAAACGCAATAATTTCTTGCGCCGAACAGTTCATGGAGCGGCGTCCAAAACCCACTAGGTCTGGATATGCTGGGTGAGCTCCCACCATTACATTATGTTGCTTGGCTAATGTTAAAGTGTTTTGCATTACCAGTGGGTCACCCGCATGAAAACCACAAGCAATGTTAGCTTGATCAATGTGTGGCATCGCCTTGGCGTCTTGGCCCATGGTCCAAGAACCATAACTCTCACCTAAATCGCAATTAAGTAGCATGTTTTTCTTTTTCCTTTCGTTGCTTTGCTTTGAATGGCTGGGCCTAGAATATGGCTAGTTTACTATTAGGTAAATCGGTCACCAACATACAGCCGGGCGCATGGGTAATACAAAATGGCGGTTTAGCGTTTTCAACAGCCACTTGAGGGGTTACACCACAGGCCCAAAACACCGGTACTTCACCTTCATTAAGGGTAACCTTATCACCAAAATCAGGTTGATCTAAATTGGCAATGCCAATCGCACCTGGGTCCCCAAAATGTATTGGAGCCCCATGTACAGAAGGGAATCGACTACATATTTGAATGGCTCGAATAGCGTCAACAGGCTTGTAGGGACGCATGCTTACCACCATGTTTCCTGAAAATGGACCAGCCTCTTTGCAATCAATATTAGTGCGGTACATAGGCACGTTTACGCCTTCTGTAAGGTTTCTAACGTCTAGGCCATCGGCTAGAAGAGCTTCTTCAAAAGAGAAAGAACAGCCCAGTACAAACGCCACTAAGTCGTCACGCCAATGGTCAATAATATTGCTAACTTGGTGTTCGGCCTTGCCATGATTAAATAGTTTATACTGAGGAATGTCTGTGCGCAGATCGATGTCCTGACCTAGGCTTTTTAGACGAAAGTCGCCGGGATTTTCCGACATTCCAATAATAGGGCATGGCTTAGGGTTGAGATGACAAAACTTTAAAAAGTCATTGGCATAGTCGGCGGGTAAAATGCATAAGTTTCCCTGCACGTAGCCTGAGCATAATCCAGAGGTATTATCGGTCATAGCTCCGCTACGAATCTGTTGTCTAAGCTGCAGTGGTGAAAGGGTCATAATGCTTCCGGCAATTTATAATGGCTGTATATGTAGTAACATGCATTTTGCAGCCCAAAGAGGTGGGTGTCTAATTAAATCTATTTGGGCTATTGATAGATATATCCTATCAATTAATTGCCTTATAGATAAATTACTGGCTTAAGTGATAGATTTTATCGTGAAAAGTCTAGAACAAGTTTTACATAAGCGGTTGAAGTTGAAACTCCAAGGAGAATGATATGAAAAAAATAGTATGGTCTTGGCTGTTTGCTGGGCTATTTAGTATACCTGTTTATGCTGGCTCTGCTGGTTTTGAGAATAGAGATGATGTTACACAGTGGTTAAATAACTCAGGTGATCTAGGTTTTACCAAAGCGCAGGTGGCGCAGTATTTGGCACAGACCACAGCTAAACCAAGCATCGTACCGGTATTACGTAACGCGCCGGAGCGCACGTTGTTATGGAGCGGTTATCAGCAGCGTTTGGTTACTCCTTTGCGCATTAAGAAAGGCCAAGATTTTGTTAAAAAACATGCTGTCCAATTGAATTTGGTCACCCAAAATACGGGTGTAGATGCGGCGATCATTGCTGCTATTGCAGGCATAGAAAGTGATTACGGTGCGAACATGGGGCGGCATTTAACCTTACGAGTGCTGGCAACATTATCATTTGATTACCCCAGAAGAAGTGAGTTTTACCAACGTCAATTAGCCCAATTTTTTCGCTTGAGTCATAGTCAAGGTTTAGACCCTACGCAGGTTAAGGGATCTGCAGCTGGTGCTATAGGTATGGGACAGTTTATACCTACAAGCTATCGTGATTTTGCAGTAGATGGTGATGGTGACGAATATATCGATTTGTTCCACAGCATTGCTGATAACTTAGCCAGTATTGCAAATTACCTTGCTCGCCATAACTGGCAGGCGGGTGAGCCATGGCTGATAAAAGTGGATACGCAAATAAAGCCAGATTGGTTGAGTAAAAAAGCCAAGCGTAACGGCATAGAGTTAGCGCAGTGGCAGCTCAGGGGAATAGATGTGCCTACTGCAGCAGATAAGGCTGCAGAATTTAACCTGTACGCTTTTTCAACCAAAGATCAAAACGAATATCGATTAGGTGGTGCAAACTTTTATGCCATAACTCGTTATAATCATTCTCTTTGGTATAGCCGAGCGGTGGTGGAAATTGCCCAAGGTATTGCCAAGCCCTAAGTTAGGTTTTAAACATGCAGCATACATATAAACTCATTTTAAGCGCTTTTTTGGTGCTCACAGTTAGTGCTTGTTCTAGTACAAGTACAAATAGGCAACCTAGTGGAACGTCTCAATCGGCAATAGTGGCGGCAGCCAAAGCTAAAACTGAATTACGCTATGCCATTAAGCAAGATTTAGGGCCCAAGCAGCATCTCGATATGAGCAAGGCTCCCGATGCGGTTCCTAAAGTAGAACCTCCTAGCCGTGGCGGCAATAAAAGCCGCTATGAAGTGTGGGGTAAATCGTATTCTGTAATGGCGTCTAGTTACGGTTTTACAGAGCGTGGCTTGGCCTCTTGGTACGGACAAAAGTTCCATGGGCATTTAACCTCTAATGGTGAAACGTATGACATGTATGCCATGAGCGCAGCCCATAAGTCTTTACCTTTGCCAACGTATGCTCGAATTACTAATCTAGCAAACAACAAAACTGTTATTGTTAGGGTTAACGATCGTGGTCCCTTTCATGGCGATCGCGTGATTGATTTGTCCTATGCTGCTGCCAGTAAGCTAGATTACAGGAAAACGGGTGTGGCTGAGGTTTTGGTGGAGGCCATTGATGCGAGTCAGTGGAGCGTAGAGCTAGAGCAAAGCATTCGCGCACAACGCAATAGCAGCATTTTTTACCCATCACCAAACACTGCTAGCGCACAAGTTCAGACTAAGGTGAAAACTAAAGCCCTAGTTAAACCTGCTATTCAAGTGCAAACGCCGCCTCAGGATGAAATTCGCCAACAAAATAAACGTACGAAGGGCTATTACGTGCAAGTTGCAGCGGTGTCAAAAATTGGTGGCGCTTTATTGCTGCGAAATAGACTAGAGCAAGAGCTTAGGCGGTCTAATGTATTTGTAGAACAAGCAGATGATCGACCCAGTTTGTTTCGGGTGCTAATTGGGCCTATTACAGACGCTAAAAGCACTGCTGTGTTAATGCAGCAACTGGCCGCGTTGGGACGTGGCCAAGGGCTTATGATAAAGCCTTAATTTTCTGCTTCAAGCATTGGTCTCATGCTATAATATTGGCCGTTAAAAAATGCTAATGGAAATTTTTCATTTTTCATTAGGTCCATGAATTAAGGTGGTTTTAGTATGGTAAATGTAGTGGCTGCAATTAAATTATTATTCTGCAAGGTTCGACAAACAATAAAGCATGTAGTTAGAGCTGCGGCGCTAGTCATAGCTTCAACTATGCTTTTGTCTATTAGTTTAGCTGCTCCAGCTCAAGCGGCTCAAGCGTTAGTGCCAAACCCCCCCCAGCTTGCAGCTAGCGCCTACATATTGATTGATGCAGTCACTGGCAAGGTAATTGGAGAAAACAATGCGGATGAAGTATTGGCACCGGCAAGCCTAACCAAAATGATGACGGCCTATATTCTGGCCTTTGAAGTTGCTTCTGGTAATGTCTCTTTCGAAGATCAAGTGCGAATTAGTGAAAAGGCATGGCGTACAACTGGCTCGCGCATGTTTATCCAAGAAGGCACGTTTGTTAAGTTGGAAGACTTAATGCGTGGTATTATTATCCAGTCTGGTAACGATGCTAGTGTAGCTGTTGCAGAGTATTTGGCGGGTAGTGAGGAAGCTTTTGCAGATTTAATGAATCAGCATGCGCTGCGTTTAGGTATGACCCAAACTCATTTTGTGAATTCCACGGGTCTGCCGGCAGAAGGTCACCAAACTACAGCAAGAGACCTAGCTATCATGGCTCGCGCTATTATTCGTGATTACCCTGAAGATTACTTGGTGTACTCCGAAAAAGAATTCACCTTTAATAAAATTAGACAACCCAACCGTAATAAATTATTGTGGCGTGACAGCACAGTGGATGGCCTTAAGACAGGTTATACCTCAGAGGCAGGATATTGTTTGGTAGCCTCAGCTAAAAAGGACGGCCAGCGATTAATATCGGTTGTATTAGGTGCTTTAAGCACCGAGGGGCGTGCACAAGAATCCCAAAAACTCCTTACCTACGGTATGCGGTTTTTTGAAACACACACGCTTTACAATGCTCAAGAAAGTCTGACGAAGGCTCGAGTTTGGGGCGGCGCAGAAGATTATATAGAGCTATTAATCGAGCGTCAGGTAGCTGTTACTATTCCTCGTGGCCAAGCCAAATACATTAAAGCCACCATGGATATTAATAGTGGCATTGAAGCGCCTGTGTTTGCTGGCGATGTATTAGGTAAGCTGGTGATCACCCTAGACACAGACGTAGTTCTAGAGAGAGACCTAGTGGCTAGTAAAGACATGCTTGAAGGTGGCTTTTTCAAAGGTATTTCAGACAGTGTGACGCGGCTTATAAGTGGCGAATAATGAGCGATAATAAAGAAGTCCCAAAAATTGAGTTTCCTTGTGCTAACTACAGCCTGAAAATTGTGGGCCTTAAAACAGCGGATTATCATGCTTGGGTAATGCAGTGTGTGCAGCAGTTAGCACCAGACTTAGACCCTAAAAAAGTACAGGTTGTTGATAGTCGTAATGGCACTTTTCAGTCTATACGTCTTGCGGTAACCATTAAAAGCGCAGATCACTTGCAACAGATATATCAAACACTAATGGTCAGCGGTAAGGTTAAGCTTGTCCTCTAATGTGGATTCCAGCTTAGCCTCTAGTTTGGCCTCTGATCAAGGTGTGTTAATAAGGATGTTACCGGCCCAAGCCTATGAACTAAGCTGGCAGGCGATGCAAGATTTTACCAATCAGCGTGACGCGACCACCTTGGATGAAATCTGGGTATTGCAGCATCCTCCCGTATTCACTCAGGGCCAGGCAGGCAAGGCAGAGCATATACTCAACCTAGGTACGATCCCTTTAGTACATTCGGACCGAGGTGGTCAGGTGACATACCATGGCCCAGGGCAATTGATGATCTATCTCATGCTAGATTTAAAACGCTTAAGCTTCGGTGTTAGAGAGTTGGTCTCGCATATGGAAAAAGCGCTGATTGACTGCTTGCGCCATTATGGCATCGCCGCTAATGCAGACCCTAAAGCTCCCGGTGTGTATGTGCTTGGCAATAAAATAGCTTCTTTAGGGCTGCGGGTTCGTAAAGGTTGTAGTTTTCATGGCCTAGCGCTCAATGTAGACATGGATCTTAGCCCTTTTGAGCGTATTAACCCATGTGGTTACCCAGGACTAGGCATGGTACAAATGACTGATTTCAACGATTTGGCTAATGTTATCGAAATTGATCAAGTGGCCCAGAATATGTGTCAAAATTTAGTAAAAAAATTGCAGTATCAACACGTTAATCAAACCCAAAAACCTTGGGTTCGAAAATTTTCAATATAACTGACGAGCGATAAGTTACCATGGCGACAACATACAAAGCAGAAGCTGGCGTTAAACTCCGCGGAGCTGACAAGGTATCCCGCATCCCAATTAAAGTGATTCCAACAGAGAAAATGCCTCGTAAGCCGGATTGGTTGCGTATTAAAGTGGTGAGTTCTCCAGAGATTAACCGCATTAAGGCTAAGCTTAGAGAGCACAAACTAGCTTCGGTATGTGAAGAGGCTAATTGTCCCAACTTAGGGGAATGTTTTAGCAACGGTACGGCAACCTTTATGATTATGGGTGAAATATGCACGCGCAGGTGCCCATTTTGTGATGTTGCTCATGGTCGTCCCAACCCTTTGTCTGTAGATGAACCGCAAGAGCTGGCTGCAGCTGTGGCCGACATGGCACTTAAGTATGTGGTAGTTACCTCGGTTGATCGTGACGATTTAAGAGATGGAGGGGCGCAGCACTTTGCAGACTGTATAAGGGCTATTAATGAGCGTACACCGGCTACTCAAGTTGAAGTGTTGGTGCCAGATTTTCGTGGACGTATGGATATAGCCTTAGATATTCTTACGCAAACTCCGCCTCATGTGTTTAACCACAACTTAGAATCTATTCCTCGTTTGTACAAAAAAATCCGCCCAGGCTCAGATTATCAATGGTCGTTGGATTTGTTGAAAAAGTACAAACAGCGTTGCCCAGACGTGTTAACCAAATCAGGTTTGATGCTGGGGTTAGGTGAAACTAACGAAGAAGTGTTGCAAGTGTTACAAGATTTACGTGACCATGATGTAGAGATGCTTACTCTAGGGCAATATTTACAACCTAGTTTGAATCACTTGCCTGTGGATCGCTTTGTGCCACCTTCAGAGTTTGATGAGTTAGGCGCTGCTGCGAGAGCCATGGGCTTTAAACATGTAGCCAGTGGGCCATTAGTTCGGTCGTCCTATCATGCAGATTTACAAGCCAAGGGCGAAGTGATAAGTTGAGCGCTAATGTTAAAACACTATTTAGAACAAGCTCTTTGGTAAGTGATTATCAACAAATCTGTGTAGTGGGTTTGTTGTAAGTTAGGTGCTGTAATCAATAAAGGGTTAAGTGTTATGAAGTCTCGAATATTACTGGTAGAGGATGACGAACTTTGTCAGGAAATAGTAGCTGAGTTTCTGGCCGCGGTTGATGGAGAAATTACCCTAGCAACCGATGGTGTACAGGCTGTTGCCGCCGCTGAAGAGAAGTGCTTTGATCTTATTTTGATGGACATGATGATGCCTCATATGGGAGGCCTAGAAGCTACCAGTAAAATTAGAGCCTTGGCTAATGAAGTGCACGCTAAAGTGCCTATTATTGCTGTTACAGCACTTAATCCAGAAACAGATCAGGATATTTGGTTTGCCACAGGTGTGGATGACTTTATAGGGAAGCCGTTTTCTGAAGATGAATTTCTAGAAGTTATTAAGCGTTATATTTCTTAATACATACAAATAATAAAACAACATGAGAACTGGTTATGGCGATTATTCATTGGTTAGGTGCTGGACTTTCTAGCGCGCCAGGTATCAAACGACTCATTGGTAATGGTTTAGAATTATGGTTGTGGAACCGAACCCTGAGTAAGGCCGAAGTAGTTATTGAGCCTATGGAAGGCCAGTGTCAGGCTAGAGTATTGGATTGGCAGCAGCTTTCTAATAATGTAAGTAAAGGCGATATTGTAGTGTCTATGCTACCTGGATCATTTCATCTTCAGGCCGCCCAGTTGGCTCTAGATAATAATGCTCATTTTGTTTCTAGCAGCTATTTAACGCCTGCCATGGAAGCCTTGGATCAGCAAGCAAAGGCTAAGGGCTTATGTTTGGTGAATGAGGTAGGTTTAGACCCTGGAATAGACCATTTATTGGCTTATGCGTTATTAAATGATTACCGTGAATCTGCAGCTTATGCTGGGAGTAACCGTATAGAATTCAGGTCTTTTTGTGGTGGATTACCCGCCGTAGAAAATGACTTTAAGTACAAGTTCTCTTGGTCTCCACTAGGCGTGCTCAATGCCTTAAGATCACCTGCCCAGTGGCTGGAAGGTGGTGAAATTAAAACTAATAGTAAGCCGTGGAAAGCTGTGCACGACTATACGATGCCCTTAGCAGAGAGCTATAGCCCCACCTTTGAAGCGATTCCAAACCGAGACTCATTACCCTTTATAACCCAATACAAGTTTGATCCCCAGTGGCCTGTGGATACGTTTATACGTGGTTCATTGCGTCTACAGGGCTGGGCACATGCGTGGAAAGATATCTTTAGTTTAGTGGAATCTGCGAGTGGAACTAACGGTGCCGACTCAGAAACTAAGTTTAAAGCCAAGTCTGATGAGCTTTGGCAACAACATGCCTTTAAAGACGGTGAGAAAGATCGCGTAGTTCTATATGTGGAACTACTGGCTAAGGACGAAAAGACCCACCAATATATATGGCGTCAAAGCTATTCTATGGATGCGTATGGTAATGAAAATGGCAGTGCCATGGCGCGCTTAGTATCGACCACAGTAAGCTTGGCTGTGGAAGCTGTTTTAGAAGAGCGCATAGCTGCCGGTGTTAGTGCTGCTCCCAATGATATGGGGCTAGTGTCTGATTGGTTGGGCTATATAAATGATCATCATGACACCATTAAACACCTGAATCACATGGACTAAGCGTGCAACAACCTAACAATGCTATTGTTGTAGGGGCCGGAATGGTGGGTTTATGCTGTGCATATGCCCTCCATATTCGCGGTGTTAAAGTCTCCATTGTAGACCGAGATCCTGCTGGGGATAAAACTTCTTATGGCAACGCGGGCGCATTAGCGATCAGTGAATGTGTCCCCCACAGTTTGCCAGGCCAAATTTTCTCTATCCCTAAGTGGTTATTAGACCCAATGGGTCCCTTGTCTATACGGCCTGCCCACATACCACAACTCATGCCTTGGTTGCTTTCCTACCTTGCTCATAGCCGTAAAAAAAATGTAGCTCACATAGCCCAAGCCTTGCAGGCTATTCATGGTCGCGTAAGCGCAGATTATGACCCTATGTTACAAGCTATAGGTTATGCAGACAAAGTGCGGGATAAGGGCTGCATAAGAGTCTACGATCATTACAAAAGTTTTCAAGCAAGTGCTCAAGAGTGGCAAATCCGTAAGCAGCATGGGCAAGATTATGAGCTCTTAGGTGAAACTGATTTACGGGCTATGGAACCTGCCATTGGTAAGGCAAAAACGTTTGGCGTATTCCAGCCCCAATGGCGCATTATTGATGACCCAAAGGCCTTAGTAGGTTGTTTGCGTGAATGGCTAGTGAGCCAAGGAGTAACTGTAGTTGCTGCTAACGTAGATGCCTTAGTAATGCAGGATAAACGTGTTGTGGGGGTTAAAACGCCTATAGGTGAGTACTGGGCAGGCATAACAGTAGTTGCTGCAGGTGCGTGGTCTAAGCAGCTAGCTAAACAAGCAGGTGAACCGTGTTTATTGGAATCTGAACGGGGTTATAACACCACCTTACCTTACCCAAATATTGCGTTAGGTCATGAACTTTTGTTTGCTGAGCAGATGTTTGCAGTGTCGCCTTTATCTATTGGCATACGGGTAGGTGGGGCCTCAGAATTTGCGGGCTTAACCGCCGTGCCAAACTATAAACGTAGTGATAATTTATTACGCTTAGCCAAGCGTTACTTACCTGAATTAAATACTGAAAACGGTAAGCAGTGGATGGGGCATAGGCCCTCTACGCCAGACTCATTACCTGTATTAGGGCCTTCGGTGAAGTGGCAGGGGTTAGCATATGCGTTTGGTCATGCCCACTTAGGTATGACTCAGGCTGCATCTAGTGGACAAATGTTGGCTGAAGCACTGCTGGAGCCCGAAAAAGGCACAGACTTAACAGCCTATAGCATTGGTCGCTTTAACTCATAGGTAGTGAGCTAAATAGCTGAGTGGTAGTGGCTAGCTAGTGAATAGGTTTACCAGCTAATTGCATGATCAAAGCGCCCAGCAAGTCCCAAGCATTCGCTTTGCTTACGCCTTTTACACACTGATCAATAGCTTCGCACTGGCGGAGCATGTCTTGGGCACTATGGCTGTTATGATGTTGGGTCGCATTGCGTAGGTAACCTTTACGCTTTTCCCATACTCGTTCTTGCTTAAGTCCAGCTTCCACCCCTTGAGGGTGATTAATTATAGTGATGAGTAACCGAATTTCTCGACTTAAGACCCACAGAATTTCCATGGCATTTGTGCCTTCTTCTTTTAAGCCATAAAGCATTGTTAGGCTATGGCTAGCCTGGCCAGTAAGAGCTGTGTCTACTAACTGGTAGTTGCTATAGCGCGCAAGGCCACCCACATCTGCATCAATATGTTCTGCAGTAATTTCGAAACCGGCACCGTGAAGGGTGAATTTCTCCAGCTCTTGAGCCGTGGCGAGTAAGTTGCCTTCGGTTCGTTGAATTAATAACTGGCAAGCTTCTGGGGTGATGCTTAGCTTCAGTGATTGAGTTCTGTTGTTAATCCAACGACCCATATGTTGAGCCTCTAATGGAAAGATAGCCACACATACGCCGGTAGTGTCGAGGGCTTTAAACCATTTTGAGCTTTGGCTTTTTGAGTCGATTTTGCCGCTGCTAATTAACACTAGGTTATCGGGGTTAGGGTTTGCCACTAACAAGCTTAAGGCGGCGGCGCCTTCCTTGCCAGGTTTGCCGCTTGGGATTCTGATTTCAATTATTTTACGGCTAGAAAAAAGTGACATGGCTTGGTCTGAAGCAGTGATTTGTTGCCAATCAAAGCGTCCCTCAGCATGAAATAAATCCCGTTCTAAAAAACCTTCTTGGCGGGCTTTGTTGCGTATCGCATCACATATTTCTTGCTGCAATAAAGGTTCATCGCCATGCACCATGTAACAGCCAGCTAAGCCTTTAGTCAGGTGATTTTGCAGCTGCTCTGGTTTGATACGCATAGCAATTATTCGAAGCTAAGCTGACGAGTAATGCGGGTGCCCAGTTGCTGATAGAGCAAGGCCCAACTATCGGCTTCAATGCGTGCATTAATAGTGGCGTTAGCACCGCTTACATCAACGTCGGTGCTTACAGAAAAAGGCACAGAGGCTTCAGTGGCAAGGTTTGTTGTTGAGTCTGGCTGTACTCCTTGAGCAAGAAATAGGTAGCGGGTACTTAGCGTGTAGCGCCAGATTAAGGCATCACCATTGTTGTCTAAAATGAGCTCTGCACGGTTTTTTAGAGTGCGTGTTAGTTGTAGGACAGGCACTTTAGTAAGCTCTGAGATAAGAGGTGATACATCAGCCTCTACTACAGACTCTAAGGTGCTCAAAGCAACATCATGCTGAGTTAAATTCTCGCTCACCACAGACTCTAATAGAGGATCATCAACATAGATATTTAGGTGAGTTGGAAAAGATGAATAACTTTGGCCTTGCAAATTAAAGCCACAGCTACTCACCACAAGGCTTAGGCATAATAATATGCCAAGTCTGCCAAATACACCAAGTGTTAGGGCTGTGTTGATCATTAGCGGCTTCCTATTTAGTTTTGCCTTAGTTAGCTAACAACAATATTGACTAGCTTATTAGGCACTACAATTATTTTACGTACGGCCATGTCGGTGATAAAGCTTTGAACTCTTTCATCGGCTAAGGCTAGTTGCTGAATGGTATCGCGATCCATATTGGCATCAATGCTGATTTTGCTGCGAAGCTTACCATTCACCTGGATCATCATATCAATGTTTGACTTAACAAGAGCACTTTCATCCACTTCTGGCCAAGGCGTTTGTAAGATAGAGTCGGTGCCAGAAAATGCTTGCCACAATGAGTGGCATAAATGCGGGGTAAAGGGTGATATTAATAACACCGCTGTACTCAAGCTTTCTGCTCTTACTGCACGGCCTTGGTCGCTCATATCATCAAATTTAGAGACGGTGTTGCTCAATTCCATGATTGCCGCAATGGCTGTGTTAAAGGTAGCGCGGCGTTCAATGTCGTCGCTAACCTTCTGAATAGTTTCATGGGTTTTACGGCGCATGTCTTGTTGTTTTGGATTAAGTTGGCTTGCATCTAAAGCCGGCGCAGCAGGTGTGGTTAAATGTTGGTGTACCTGTTTCCAAAAACGTTTGATAAACCGCTGAGAGCCTTCAAGGCCTGCATCAGACCACTCAAGAGATTGCTCTGGAGGCGCGGCAAACATAGTGAATAAACGTACGGCGTCTGCACCATATTGATCAATCATAGTTTGTGGATCAATGCCGTTGTTCTTAGACTTGGACATTTTTCCCATGCCGTCATACAGCACTGCAGAGCCATCAGACTTCTTCACGGCGCCAGTGATGCGGCCTTTGTCATTGACGACTGGATCCACATCCAAGGGTGAGACCCAATCCTGGCCACCTTTTTCATCTTGCTGGTAGTAAGTGTGAGCCAACACCATGCCCTGGCACAGTAGCTTCTTAAAGGGTTCATCAGATGAGACAAGGCCCATGTCGCGCATTAATTTGTGGAAAAAGCGCGAATACAATAGGTGCAAAATAGCGTGCTCAATGCCGCCCACATAATGGTCTACAGGTGCCCAGTAGTCGGCAGATTGGGGTGATAGCATATTGTCGTTATGGTTGGCGCTGGTGAAGCGTGCGTAATACCATGAAGACTCCATAAAGGTGTCGAAGGTATCAGTTTCACGCGCTGCCGCTGCGCCGCATTTAGGGCAAGTGGTGTTGATAAACGACGCCATTTTCTTAAGCGGGGAACCACTTCCGTCAAATTCAACATCCGTAGGCAATACTACAGGTAGCTGATCTTCAGGCACAGGTACAGGCCCACATGCATCACAGTTGACGATGGGAATGGGAGTGCCCCAGTAGCGTTGACGCGATACGCCCCAGTCGCGTAAGCGATAGTTGGTGGTGACTTTACCTTTGCCTTGGCGATCAAGTTCTGCAGAAATAGCGTCGAAGGCTAATTGGAAGTCCATCTCGTCAAAAGAACCAGAATTAACCAGTAAGCCTTTTGCGGTGTAAGCTGCCTTAGAAACGTCTACTTCAACGCTATCATCAGCAGGGCGAATAACTTGCTGAATCGTAAGGCCGTACTTGGTTGCAAATTCCCAGTCACGTTGGTCATGCCCTGGTACAGACATCACCGCGCCAGAGCCGTAATCCATCAATACAAAGTTGGCAGTCCAAACGGGTACAGACTTACCCGTAAGCGGGTGAGTTGCAGTAAAGCCGGTATTTAAGCCAAGCTTTTCCATGGTAGCCATATCTGCTTCAGCTACTTTCATGTTCTTACAACTGTCGATAAATTCAGCCATAGCTGGATTGGTTTCGGCGGCCTTAAGAGCAAGTGGGTGTTGCGGCGCTACGGCTAGGTAGGTAACGCCCATTAATGTATCTGGCCGAGTAGTGAATACTTCTAAAGCGCCGTGGCCGGCCACTTCAAAGCTTAGCTCTACGCCCTTAGAGCGGCCAATCCAGTTGCGCTGCATGGTGCGCACTTGTTCTGGCCAATCGTCTAGCTGGTCAAGATCGTCTAATAACTGGTCAGCGTAATCGGTAATCTTAAGGAACCATTGAGGGATTTCTTTACGCTCAACTAAAGCGCCAGAGCGCCATCCACGGCCATCAATCACTTGTTCGTTAGCGAGTACAGTTTGGTCTACTGGATCCCAGTTAACCACGGCATTCTTTTTATAAACCATGCCTTTGTCTAGTAATTTTGTAAAGAACCATTGTTCCCAGCGGTAATAGGAAGGGTCACAGGTAGCTAATTCACGGCTCCAGTCGTAACCAAAACCCATACGTTTGAGCTGGTCGCGCATATAGGCGATGTTCTCATGGGTCCACTTGGCAGGTGCCACATTATTTTTCATCGCTGCGTTTTCAGCAGGCAAACCAAAAGCATCCCAACCCATAGGTTGTAATACGTTTTTACCTTTCATGCGCTGAAAGCGAGAAATCACGTCACCAATAGTGTAATTACGCACATGGCCCATGTGTAAGCGACCACTAGGGTAGGGGAACATAGACAAGCAGTAATACTTCTGTTGGTCAGGATTCTCCTGTACCTCAAAGGTTTTGTTAGTTTCCCAGAAGGCTTGGATTTCTGGTTCTATGTCGTGTGCGTTATAATGTTCGTTCATGGGTGCCGTAAGGTGCCGTAAAATAGTGGTAAAGCCAATGTGGCTAGGAAATAAAAGCGACCCACATAATACCACTAGAGCAGAGTCCACGGGTAGCTTGATCGATAAAATAGGAGGTTTAATACCTAAGCAAGACCTAAGTCAGCGCTAAGTCAAAAAGGCTTGAGGTTTCAACTTGTTGAATAAATCTCTAATAATCAATAGATAACGGTTGAACTCTTGTTCTACTCCCGTTAAGATACGCCTCCCTGATACGGCATCCGCCGGAACAAGGTATAGCGCGCCCGTAGCTCAGCTGGATAGAGTACTCGGCTACGAACCGAGCGGTCAGAGGTTCGAATCCTCTCGGGCGCGCCATTTT
>JAWUYU010000101.1:0-16439 GCA_034110645.1 Pseudomonadales bacterium | reverse complement strand
ATTAAGAAAGTGTAAAAACTGTTCTTTGGGTTCAATCAGAAACTGTTCTTTTGACATTTTTAGGTGGCGTCACATTAAGTTAATGGCGATACTTTAATTGTAACTCAACCCGCCCAAGTTGCCCATTATACAATTGTACCAGAAGGCCAAACGCACCTAGTTACCCGCTTGTAAAACAATGGTGCCTTGTGATTTAACAAATGTTGTTTTTGTGGTGCTACTTTCACTTTGGGTAAAGTTACTCGAATCTCCTTGAAACTGGCTGGCCTCTTCTTGCACTGTGGTTAAGGCCAAGTTATTACCTGCGACTAGGCTTAGGTTGCCTCCACTACTGTTTCTAACTTTATACAGATTGCTGAATCAATGCTTTCTTGGGTGTTGACCAAGGCTAAGCCGGAACCAAATAGAATAATCGAATAATTAAGTGTTGTGTCCCTTTATTTTGTGAGGCTACCATACCCCCGCCTCCTTATGGAACAAGCAACCCGCAAACCAACAAGGCAAAGCTTATTGTGTGAGTGAGTGAGTGAGTGGGATGGGGTTTTAACGGGGTACTATTTTCCGCCATGATGGGTTTGAAGTGCTCGAACACAATCTTAAAACGGATAGGAGGCTATCCACGGGGAGGGCTGGTTTGAAAACCATTAATTTAGCTCATTATCGCAAGATTATTGGTTTTATTTGCCAAGTTCAGGGACAAACTTGGTAAGTCGTCACAATGATAGGCGTAATTTTTAACAAAATGCCTTGAAATACACAGTTGACGCAGGGCGGACATGAGGATTGGACACCTGCGCTGCCTACTTTTTCGCTGCGTTTTCCAATAAACAGCCCACCACCACTATCGCTCTAAGTCGAGCGATATAAGCCCATGAAAAACCTCTATATATTGATTTGGGCACACTCTTTAAATGGCGTTTTTACGCCATTTACTGTATGCTCCAGCGCCATATCACCCCTATTACAGAGATACCCCATGTCATTTGCCAAACTTGGTCTTGAGCCGCGCCTACTAACCGCTATAGAGAGCAAAGGCTATACCGTTCCAAGCCCAATCCAAGAGAAAGCGATTCCTGCCATTTTGGCCGGCAAAGACGTGATGGCGGCCGCTCAAACTGGTACGGGTAAAACTGCAGCGTTCACTTTGCCGTTATTACAAAATCTTGCACCTGGCAAACGTGCCGGAGCAAACCAAGTACGTGCACTGGTGCTAACACCTACCCGTGAATTAGCCGCTCAAGTAGCAGAAAGCGTGTCTACCTATGGTACAGACCTGCCATTAACTTCTGCCGTGGTATTTGGTGGCGTTAAAATTAACCCACAAATGATGCGCTTGCGCCGTGGTGCAGACGTACTAGTGGCCACTCCAGGCCGTTTATTAGACCTATACAACCAAAAAGCGGTTAGGTTTGATGACTTAGAAGTGCTTATTCTTGACGAAGCCGACCGTATGTTAGATATGGGCTTTATTAATGACTTAAAGAAGATTATGTCTTTTTTACCCAAAAATCGCCAGAATCTAATGTTCTCAGCCACTTTTGCTGACGACATTCGCAGCCTCGCTAAGGGTTTGATGAACAACCCCGAAGAAATCAGTGTAAGCCCAGCCAACACTACCGCCGCTAGCGTAAAGCAATGGATGTGCCCAGTAGATAAAAAACAAAAGCCTGCACTTCTTCAAGAGCTTATTGTGACTAACAACTGGACCCAAGTGTTGGTTTTTTGCCGCACCAAACACGGCTGTAACAAGCTTGCTAAGTGGCTTGTAGGTGGAGGCATTAGTGCCGATGCCATTCATGGCAATAAAAGCCAAGGTGCTAGAACCCGTGCTCTAGCCCAGTTTAAAGCTGGTGAGGTGAAAGTATTGGTTGCCACCGATATTGCAGCTCGCGGCTTAGACATTGAGCAGCTACCGCAGGTTGTTAACTATGACTTACCTAACGTTTCTGAAGATTATGTTCACCGTATTGGCAGAACTGGCCGTGCCAGCCAAACAGGCGAGGCTATTTCTCTTGTTAGCGCTGATGAAATTGAATATTTAGAAGCCATTGAATATTTGATTCAAAAGCATATTGAGCGTGAGTACATTGCAGGCTATGAACCAAGCCATGCTGTTCCTGAGTCTCGTGATATTCGCCCGCCGAGCAATAAAAAGCCAAAGAAGCCTAAACTAAGAAATGAAGATGTCACGCAAAACGCACCCAATCACCGCAAGCCAAAGGTTAAGTCGCCACTAGCTAACAGCAATCAAAGAAGAGCGCCTAAACCAACAGCAAACACCGATAGCAACTCGGCCAACAAGCCGTCTTCTAACAGCCCTTGGGATAAAACCAAAGCCAACGCCGGCCGCGGAAAAGGCCCAGCCAAGCGCCCTGCTCGGTAGTTCATACCCACCATTACGTGCTTTTTTTGAGACTAACCTTAAAAAAATCGCAAAAAAATACCCTATACAAATTAACCGAAGGGGAAGCGGTTACCTGTATAGGGCACTGGTTTTTACTAGATGTACAACTAAGACCAACGCTTAAGTTAAAAGTTCAACATTTATATAGCTTGAACCTTTTGTTTACCATTTTCTGTTAGTGAGAAAGTAGTTGGCGCCAAATTCTTTGCTTGATCTGGGGTCAAAACTTCAAATTCCATAGTGTAGTGTAAGTATTCTTCACGGAAAGGGACTAACCCGCTAGCTAATAGCTCTGGGTGTTGCTCTAAAACTTCCTCAGAAAAAGGTATGAAACACTGCATTGGTAGCTCCTTGTTATCATCACTGTCTATTAAGGACTGAGAAGATGGATAAAAATTGCACCAATGATGGAGAAAAAATGGATCTTTTGGTTAATTACATATAAATAACAAAAACCAGGCAATTGCCTGGTTTTTTTTGCTTTAGCCTGCCCTCACTCTCTATTTATGCGAGTTACGAGGACAGTTACTAGGAGAATTACTTAAGTAAGTTACGGCCTTTACTAGCTTCAATACGCATACGTAACGCATTCAACTTAATAAAACCAGCTGCATCTTGCTGATCGTAAGCACCTGCATCGTCTTCCATAGTAGCCATTGCCGCATCAAAAAGACTGTCATCAGACTTACGACCAATCACCTCTACATTGCCCTTGTAGAGCTTCAGCTTAACTGTACCGTTAACATACTCTTGAGAGCGGTCTATCAAGGCTTGCAACATTTGGCGTTCTTCAGACCACCAATAGCCGTTATAAATTAACTTAGCATACTTTGGCATAATTTCGTCTTTAAGGTGCGCCGCTTCACGGTCCATTGTGATCGACTCAATGGCACGATGAGCCTTAAGCATAATAGTGCCACCTGGTGTTTCATAACAACCACGTGCCTTCATGCCTACATAACGGTTTTCCACGATATCCAAACGACCAATACCATTTGCCCCAGCCACACGGTTAAGCTCTGTTAATATGGTAGCAGGACTCATGGTTTCGCCGTTAATGGCAACAATATCACCCTTTAGGTAATCTAATTCAATGTAAGTGGCTTCATCAGGAGCCGCCTCTGGAGACACTGTCCAGCGCCACATGTCTTCATCAGAAGGATGCCAAGGATCTTCTAACATGCCACTTTCATAGGAAATGTGTAACAAGTTGGCGTCCATAGAATATGGCGAGCTCTTCTTGTTTTTGAAGTCTACTGGTATGTCGTGCTTTTCACAGTAATCCATTAAGCTTTCACGAGAGGTTAAATCCCACTCGCGCCATGGTGCAATAACTTCTACTCCTGGCTTAAGCGCATAAGCACCTAGCTCAAAGCGCACTTGGTCATTACCTTTACCTGTAGCACCATGGGATATAGCATCAGCTCCCGTTAAGTTAGCGATTTCAATCAGACGCTTAGCGATTAGTGGGCGAGCAATAGAAGTACCTAGAAGGTATTCGCCTTCATACACTGCGTTGGCTCTAAACATAGGGAATACAAAGTCACGTACAAATTCTTCGCGCAAGTCTTCAATATATATTTCTTTAACGCCCAATGCTTCGGCTTTAGCTCGAGCTGGCTCAACTTCTTCGCCCTGACCTAAGTCGGCTGTAAAAGTCACCACCTCACATTGATAAGTTTCTTGCAACCATTTAACGATAACTGATGTGTCTAAGCCACCAGAATAGGCTAATACAACTTTCTTGATGTCTGCCATAGCAGTGAAATCCCTGTAACAAAAAAAATGAGTCTTTATACTAATAAAGTATACATGGATGCTTCTAACAGCACAGCATTAGCGCGCAAAAATTAGCCGATTGTGAGTATTTTATTCATCCTACTCCTGATAAAATGGTTCTCATTGTTTGATCCAACCGCCTAGCCACTGGACTCCAGAACTTACCATGCAATCCTTTACTATCATTCGCCCTGACGATTGGCACTTACACCTTCGAGACGGCGCTGTACTTGCACGCACTGTAGCCGACACAGCCGCACAGTTTAGCCGCGCCATGATTATGCCAAACCTGTCTCCACCAGTTATAAACACTGACATGGCCATAGCCTATAAAGCGCGCCTGGATGCTCAGAACAGCTCCTTAACGCCGTTAATGACCTTATACCTAACAGACCACACCAGCGACCAAGAGATCCAACGAGCATTTGATTCTGGCATTGTAAAAGCTGTTAAACTCTACCCAGCAGGCGCCACTACTAATTCTGCAGCAGGCGTTACCAATATTGAAAACATCTATCCAGCTATAGAAAAGCTTGCAGAGCTTGGTATGCCTTTATTGGTTCATGGTGAAGTAACTCACTCCCATGTGGATATTTTTGATCGTGAAAAAGGCTTTATTGACCAACATCTAGGCCCCTTATTACAACGCTTCCCAAACTTGAAATGTGTTTTTGAACACATTACCACCAGTGAGGCTGCTCAATTTGTGGCCGAAGCCAGTGACTTGGTTGCCGCAACTATTACCCCCCAACACTTATTGTATAACCGCAACGACTTATTGGTAGGTGGCATAAAACCCCACTTATATTGCCTTCCAGTACTTAAGCGAAGCACGCATCAACAGGCTTTACAGGCGGCCGTGTCTAATGACAACAAGAAGTTCTTTTTAGGCACAGACTCAGCGCCTCATGCCCAAGGTGCCAAAGAAAGCGCATGTGGCTGCGCAGGGTGTTACTCTTCTCCAGCAGCCATTGAACTCTACGCTCAAGCCTTTGAGTCGTTCAATGCATTGGATAAACTGGAAGCTTTTGCGAGTTTAAATGGCCCTGACTTTTATGGCTTGCCTCGCAATACCGAAACCATCACCTTATCTCGACGTAGCTGGCAAGTGCCAACTAGCTTAAGTTTTGGTGGTGATGTAATTATCCCCTTAGCTGCAGGCGAAACCCTAAACTGGAAAATGGAGGCACCAGCTCGTGATTAAAGATCGTTTTCGAGGCTATTTGCCTATTATTATTGATGTAGAAACAGCAGGCTTTAATAGCCATACAGACGCACTTCTGGAAGCTGCCGCTGTAATTATTGATATGGATGAAGATGGCATAATCTATGCCAAAGAAACTATAGAATGTCACATTACCCCTTTTGAAGGCGCCAATTTAGAAGCTGCAGCTTTAGAGTTCACCGGTATTAATCCGTCAGATCCTAACCGTGAAGCGATCAGTGAACAAGAGGCCCTAGACCAGCTCTTTAAACCTATTCGTAAAGCTTTGAAGGCCAGCGAATGCAAACGCGCTATTTTAGTAGGTCATAACGCTGCTTTCGATTTGAATTTTATTAATGCTGCAGTCCATCGTTGCCAACAAAAGCGTAACCCTTTCCACCCGTTCTCTTGTTTTGATACAGCTACCTTGGCAGGTTTGGCCTATGGTCAAACGGTATTAGCTAAGGCCTGTGCTGCGGCTGACATTCGCTTTAGCAATGAAGACGCACACAGCGCACGCTATGATGCGGAAAAAACCGCTGAGTTATTCTGCACTATTGTTAACCGTTGGAAACAACTCGGTGGCTGGCAGGCAGAAGATGACGAATTTCCTTTCGTGGGGCTAGATTAGTCTAATTCCCCTACCCCAAGTTACCTAGGAGCAAGCTGATCTATAGTTATAGTTAATTAAGTCAGCTTTTCTTGTCATCTAGAGCAGACAATTGGGCATGTTCACAGCTACCTGGTACCGGCTCGTAGCCACCTTTAGAAAACGGATTACAGCGAACAATACGCCACGCCCCCATCAGAAACCCCTTACCAGCACCATGTAGCTTAATGGCTTCTATAGTGTAGCTAGAACAGGTGGGATGGTAACGGCAATTACTCCCTAGCAGAGGGCTTAATGCGTACTGATAACCTTTAACTAAAACAATTAGTAGTTTGGCAAAGATAGAGGTGTTAGTGGTTTCAGTCATTTCCCTATATCAACAATAACGGTAATCGAACTCTAAACATCACCCCTTCGGGCTGGCCCAAATTATGGGCCGAAACACTGCCGCCATGGAACTGGCTAATTAATCGTACTATATATAACCCAAGACCAAAATGAGCGTGTCCTGCACCAGCGGCGCGGGCTGAGACCATTGAGTTAAACATTCCAGCCATAAGTTCTGGTTCGATGTTTGGGCCATTATTTTCCACTTCTAGATAACAATCATACTCTTGCTGATACAAGCGCACCGTAATCAAACTGTCCTCTGCACGAAAGTCTCGAGCATTATCGAGTAATTTGTCAAGTAGTTGCTCGATGCGGTAATCTACACCGGCGACATAAATTAGCTGCTGACCCGCCTCGAATACCACGTCTGGCGGCCCACGTAGGGTGCTTGGGTTTTGATGATGAACATAGGTCTGCAGCAAATGAAACAAGTCTAGCGGCTCCAAATCATCCTCATGTAAGGCCGCCTCCAAATTAGCAGCATCGGCTAACTTCTCAACAATTGCTCCAATTTTAACCAACCCTCTTTGCGCACTGTCAATATAACGTTGCTGCCCTTCTGCAACCCCATGCATTTGCAAATTTTCTAAGGATGTCATGGCTGCATTGAGTGGGTTGTTAACCTCATGGCGCAAAGTGCGAGGCATAGTGCTGATAAATTCTTGATGCTCATGCAGCCTAGCCACAACGCCAGAAAAGCTACGGGCTAAATCACCAATTTCGTCTCCCGCACGCATTTCACTGTATAGCTGATCTGTTCTAAGCCTTCCATCTGGGTCAACTATTTGTTGCGCTTCTTTCCCTAAACGTCGGATACGCATGGCTTGGCGCCAGGAAAATAATAATAATACCAACAAAATAACCAACATGGTCGATAAGCTAAGTAAGGCAATGTTTTCCATAGCCTGCCGCTGCAAGCCAAGTATTTGTGCAGTTGACTGCTTAATAAGCACCACCCCCAAAAGCTCTCCTTCTTGGTCGACTATAGGTGCGGCAACGGCAAACACTTGCTCTGTAGGCCCTTTATGCCAGCGCCCACTGGCAAAGCTCTTATTCAAGGCCTTATTAAGCAAATCGCGCTCTTGGCTAGCGGCTTGCACAGGGTTTAAATAGGCCGGAATAGCGATAAACCAATCTAGCCCTCGGTTCAGCCAGCTTTGAATCCGTTCAAAAGTGTCTTGGGGGTTAATTTTTTCAGATTTTGGAGGGCTCACTTGGCCTACACTAGCACGCACTTGTAAATTGTTATCGTAGATTACAATTTGCGAATCAGAGCGACTTAAACTAGACAAAATACGATTAGCTTCAGGTGCCCGCATAGCAAGTAAATTAAAGTGGCTCTCTACTGTGGTGCCTGCCCCTACTAAGGTTTTTAGATGACGCATGGTGCCATCTTCGCTATCAACATCGGCCACAGCTAAACCAAATTCTTGGCGTTCATTCAAAAAGTATTTTGGCAAAGCAAATTCAACTAAATACCCATCAACTAATGGACGCATCACTGCTTGAATTATAAAGGATGAGGAAGGACTGCCATATTGAGGTGTGGCCCAGTCTTCCTTAACATACCAAACCTCCATAACACCGGCATTGGTGGCCACCATTACTAGGCGTCTTTCATTTCCATTTCGGTCTGGCAAGGTGAGCCGTAAATGGTCGCTTAAATTTAACTTGGGCGTACCTTTGGCTCTTAATACTGTTTTATTGTCTTGAATGCGCACAAGGCCAAAAATTCGGTCATCCTTTTCACCGAGTAATAAACTATAGCCATCTTCACTGTCGTCATCAGCACCAAAGTGATTAGCAAATAATTGGAAGTCTAACCATTCGTTGGTATAGCCATCTACCTTAGCTTGTCCTATTAAAGGATGACTAAAAACCACTTGCTGACTATCCAAATAAGGTAGTTCAGCTAACAGGTCATCCCGCCCTTGAAATAAAGTGACAACGCCTCGAGCCAACTGTTCTTGAGCTTGGGTTTGTCCTTCAATCATGAATACGCGAGTTTCTGCCACAAAGCGGTAAGATAACCACGGAATACTGATCAACACCAAAGAAAAAACTAACACTTGGGTATTAAACCGAAATAGTGGGCGCACGTTAATTGTAGACATTATTGGTCGGACCAGCGATAACCCATGCCATATTCCGATTTTATGGCATCAAAGTGAGCATCTATCTTTTTTACTTTACGTTTTATGTTGCGAATATGGGTACTTATGGTGTTGTTTGAAACGTAATGTTGGTGGGTGGCTTGAGCCAAGGTGTCATAGGTTAGGATATGCCCAGGCCTGCGGGTAAGTGCTTCAATCATACGGAATTCGGTTAACGTAAGGCCTTCTATTTCTTGGTCACGCCATTTAGCCTGACGACTTTCCTCAAGCAGTTGTAACTGGCCTATATCACGTACATTTTGATCATCAGTTTCTGCGGCCACCACTCTGATATCACTTAATCGTATGAGTGTTGCTACTTTTTCTGCTAAAAAATCCAACGATACAGGTTTTGGTTGATAGTCCCAAGCGCCCATTCGTAAGCCTAAAATACGATCAATTTCGCCTACCCGCTCCGTTAGAAATAACACTGGTAGTTCTGGGTGAATTTTAAGTAAGGCAGCACATAACTGAAATCCTGCATCAATGTTTTCATCCATAATAATGTCAAGAATCACTAAATCTGGGCGCTGCTGCCTTAAACCAGCCTCGGCTTGATCTTTGCCGGCATAAGCAGTTACACGATAACCACGCTGTTCTAGTGCAAACTGGTAGTTATCTCGCTGGTCCCGATCATCTTCTACAATAACAATGTGCTTGGCCAAGGTGGCTCCTTAAATTGGCTAACTAGTTAACCGTTGCTCAAGTAATTCAAAGGTATGCTGCAGGGTCTTTTTAGCTTTCTTTTTTGCACCATCTATTTGAGCCTTCAAATCTGCCAGCGTTTCTTCACCTGCAACTTGAGAGTTACTGCTGGCTTGGATTTTTGTTATCAAGTCATCTACCCGTAAGGCCACCTGCTGAGCTTCTTCTTCTGCCCGCTGCTTAGCAATAGCCATCGCTTTAGCTTTACCAGCATCTACGTTGGCCTGTTCTTCTTGAGTGAGTTCTTTTTTCACCTTGTTAGTAGCCGAGCTCTTAGCGCCCACATCCCCAACCAATGACATAATACCCACAGCCGTTCGCAAGCGCTGCATAAAGGGTTCGCTTTGAGCACGGGCTTTAGCGGCACCTTTTTGTAATTCAGATTCAATATAACCTGGATCTATAATGATCTGGTCGTAACGTTTGCGGGCTGGAGAGAGGTAGTCATTTAAGTATTCAAACAACTGGCCTTTCATATCGCCCCAAGCAATACCATTGGCATAGGCTTTGCGTATTTCTATTGTCTCTTTAGGGCTTGCGAATGCACTGTATATTTCAAACAATGTGCAAGTGTCAGGATCTTTCACTTCGCCAGGCTGTAAGCTATTGGTAGTAATCTGGAAAACAAGCTTTCTCAATTCATCAGCAGGGGCAAATAAAGGAATAATATTACCGTAACTTTTACTCATTTTACGGCCATCAAGACCCGACAAAACCTTTGCATCCCCTTCTTCAACCATAGCTTCTGGTAACACAAAGTGTTCTCCATAAGTGTGGTTAAAGCGCATAGCAATGTCACGGCACATCTCAATATGCTGAATTTGATCTTTACCTACAGGAATTTTATGGGCATTAAACATAAGGATGTCTGCAGCCATAAGAATAGGATAACTATACAAGCCCATACTAATACCCTGATCTAAGTCGGTATTAGATTGGCGTTGATTTTCATCTACAGACGCTTTGTACGCATGGGATCTATTCATCATGCCTTTAGCTGTCATGCAGGTTAAAAACCATGCAAGTTGCGGTATTTCAGGGATATCTGATTGACGATAAAATGTAGCTTTATCAGTATCTAAACCTAAAGCCAACCAAATAGCGGCAATCTCACGACCCGAACGGTGAACCGTTTGAGGGTCTTGGCACTTGATGAGCGCATGATAATCTGCAAGAAAATAAAAACTATCAGCGTCTACTTTTTGGCTGGCAGCCACTGCAGGTTTTAGTGCGCCTAGGTAGTTACCTAGATGGGGAGTTCCGGAGGTGGTAATGCCTGTGAGCACACGTTGTTTGGCTTGCATTGCTTGAGTCTACTGTAACTAATGAAAGCCTTATTATACACAGCCAATTAGGCCTGCGTTAGCCCCAAACCAGTGATATACCAAGTTAGATAACAAAGCGCTGCTTGCCCAAAGTATTACTATCTGTCTGTAATTAGCTTAAATTATTCCATTATACAAGTACCGCTTTTTAAATGACCTTGCTTCAATCAAGCTGCACCGTTATGGTACGGTTTATTTAACGTATACACTAAGGTATTCTCATGGAACAATTAGCCACATTCGGCGCAGGCTGTTTTTGGGGTGTAGAACTCTTATTTGCTTCCCAACAAGGCGTTACATCCACCTCCGTAGGCTACATGGGCGGACACACTAAAGAAGTTAATTACAACGCTATATGTAAAGGCGATACAGGACACGCTGAAGTCGTACAAGTCACGTTTGACGATAGCGTAATAGACTATTCGCAACTATTAGAAATTTTTTGGAAAAACCATAACCCTACTACCCCCAATCAACAAGGCCCTGATTATGGCACTCAATATCGCTCAGTGGTATTTTTCCATAATCCAAGCCAACAACTAAGCGCCGTTGATATGCTCCAGCAATTAACCAACGACGGTGCATTTAAAGCACCTATCGTCACCATTATTGAAGCAGCTAATCATTATCATATTGCAGAAGAGTATCATCAGCAATATTTGTTAAAACGTGGCAAAAATAGCTGTTCTATTTAGTTGTACTAAGCCATAACTTCTCAAGGGTCTCTTGTTTCGTTAGTGTGAGTCGCTTTTTGACAAGTTAGCCCCAATTCCCATCGGTAAAATTTCCTCGTTATTTTTCGCTCAATGGCAATCGTGCGCATTGGGCTACTTACCCTTTCTTCGGGAGCAAGCAAACATGAAATCTTCTGCTAAAGTCGTCGTTATCGGCGGTGGTGTTGTCGGCGCAGGTACTTTGTACCATTTGGCCAAAAAAGGTTGGACTGACGTAGTATTGGTCGAACGTAAAGAACTTACATCCGGTTCTACATGGCACGCGGCTGGTTTGCTACCACTTTTTAATATGAGCTACTCAGTAGGTAAGCTTCACCAGTACTCGGTTGATTTTTACCATGAATTGGAAAAAGAAACTGGCATGAGCGTAGGTTTCTCAGTGGTATCCAACATCCGTTTGGCCAACTGCGAAAACCGTATGGACGAATACAAGTATTACGCCGGTGTTGCTAAAACTGTAGGTGTACAGACTAATTTCCTTACTCCTGAGCAAGTGAAAGAAGTATGGCCTCTTTGTAATACAGAAGGCTTACTTGGTGCTATTCAACACCCAGATGATGGTTATATTCAACCAGCAGACCTAACTCAAGCCCTTTGTAAGGGTGCCCGCGACATGGGTGCTGAGATTTACCGCTATACTTCGGTAACTGCTATTGAGCAGCAAGTTGACAAGACTTGGATCGTTAAGACCGACAAAGGTGATATCGCTTGTGAGCACGTTGTGTCTTGCACTGGTAGTTTTGCCCGTAAAACTGGCGAAATGGTAGGCCTAGACATCCCTGTAATTCCTGTAGAGCATCAGTTTATTGTAACTGAGCCGCATCCAGCGATTGTAGAACGTAAAAAACAAGGTTTGCCTGAGATGGGCGTATTACGCGAATCAGACGGTGGCTACTACCTACGTGAAGAACAAGGCGGCTTGTTGTTAGGCCCATACGAGAAACACGCACCTTGCGTTTACGTTGATGGCCCTGCAGACGACTGTGAATACGAACTATTCAACGAAGAGTTGGATCGTTTAATGCCTCACATCGAATTTTGTATGAACCGTGTACCTGCCTTTGCCGAAGTTGGCGTTAAAGAAGTTTACAACGGTGCTATTGCATATACACCTGACGGCAACCCTATTGTAGGACCAGCTCCTGGCCTTAAGAACTTCTGGCTAAACGAAGGTCACTCATTTGGCATTACCGCTGCTGGCGGTGCTGGCTGGCAGTTAGCTGAATGGATGATCGACGGTGAACCTACTGTAGACATGATGGGTGTAGACCCACGTCGCTTTGGTCCATATGCAACTCGTGGTTACTTGAAAGAGAAAAACGAAGAAGCTTACGCTAACGTATTTACTACTCACTACCCAGACGAAGAGCGCGAAGCTGCTCGGCCATTAAAGACCACTCCTTGCTACGATCGTATGAAAGCACTGGGTGCAGTATTTGGTAGTGTCTACGGCTGGGAACGCCCTAACTGGTTTATGCCAACTAAAGACTACTCAGTATCGGCAGAAGAATTGGCTACCGATGATGTAGAAAAAGTCTTGTGGAACCAGAACTTCTCCGAGCCTCTTGATGGCGGCCCGATTGTAGAAAAGAACTCTTTCCGTCGTTCTAACTACCATGATTTTGTAGGCAACGAATGTAAGCATGTTACAGAAAAGGTAGGCTTACTAGACATGTCAGCTTTCGCTAAAGCCATTGTTAAAGGCCCAGGCGCAGAAGCATGGTTAGAGTACATTTTTGCTAACAAAATGCCTAAAACCATTGGCCGTATTTCGTTGGTACACATGCTAACTAAAGCCGGTGGTGTACGTTCTGAATACACTGTTTATAAGACTGGCCCACAAAGCTACTACCTTGTATCTGCTGGGGCATTTGAAACCCACGACCACGATTACTTGTTCAAGCTTAAGCCAACTGATGGCAGTGTAGATGTTCAGCGGGTAACTACTAATACTGGCGTACTAGTATTAGCAGGCCCACGCTCACGTGACTTGTTACAAAAGATCACTGACACAGACTTGTCTAACGAAAGCTTCAAATGGCTTACGGGCAAGAAAATCAACGTTGGTTACGCCACAGCAGAAGCTTTGCGTGTAAACTTTGTAGGCGAGCTAGGCTGGGAGCTTCACCACCCTATCGAAATGCAAAACTACATCTTTGATCAGTTGATGAAGGCCGGTGCCGAGTTCGACATCAAGCCATTTGGTATTCGTGCTATGGATTGCATGCGTTTAGAGAAATCTTACCGCTTAATCCCTCGTGAAATGTCCATCGAATACTCAGCCATGGAATCTGCCCTAGGCCGCTTTGTACGCTTAGACAAAGAAGGCGACTTCATCGGTAAAGAAGCACTTACAGCTTGGGAAGAGCGCGGAGCTGAAAATGCCTTCGTAACGATAGAAGTGCACGGTGTAACAGATGCAGACGCACGTGGTTCTGAAGCCATTTACAAAGATGGCGAATTAATTGGTCGTACGACTTCTGGAGGCTACGGCTGGCGTGTCGATAAGTCTCTTGCCCTTGGAATGGTAAAGACTGGCTTCGCTGATATTGGCACTGAAATTGAAATTGAAATTTTAGGTGACCTGTACAAAGCGACCGTGGTTGAAGAGTCACCTTTCGACCCGACAAACGTCAAATTGCGCGCTTAATCAGTTACCGCAATAATGTCTAACTGCTATTAAGCAGCTAAGGCCTAAGGCATTCACTTGTCTTGGGCCAAAGTTTCATACCAAGTAGCGTTGACTTCTTGGTGAGCAGGTTTAAACTGCCTGCTTTTATTGGTGTTAGCAAAGCTAGCGCTATATTTTATATTTATGTGAGATCATGCCCATGAAAGTTTTAGTTGGCGTAAAACGCGTACTAGACCCTCAGGTTAAGGCCCGTGTTAAGGCAGACAAATCAGGTATCGACCTAACCAATGCCAAGATGACCATGAACCCGTTTTGCGAAAATGCTGTAGAAGAAGCAATTCGTCTACGTGAAGCAGGCACTGTTGAAGAAGTTGTGGCTCTATCTATTGGCGCAGCCAAGTCGGAAGAAACCCTACGTAACGCCTTAGCATTAGGTGCAGACCGTGCCATTTTAGTTCTCACTGAAGAAGTTTTAGAGCCTTTAGCTATTGCTAAAATATTTAAAGCTATCGTAGAAAAAGAAAGCCCCGACTTAGTTTTAGTTGGTAAGCAAGCCATCGATGATGAATGCAACCAAACTGGACAGATGTTGTCTGCTCTTTTAGGTTGGCCACAAGCCACCTTCGCTTCTAAGCTAGAAATTGTTGATGGCACTGCTCAAGTAACTCGTGAAGTGGATTCAGGTTTAGAAACCATTAACGTCAACATGCCTGCAGTCATCTCAGCAGATCTACGATTGAACGAGCCACGTTATGCTTCTTTACCTAATGTAATGAAAGCCAAACGCAAGCCACTTGAAAAGATAAACCTTATCGATTTAGGTTTAAATACAGCTAACCGCATGACTACCCTTGAAGTGATGGAGCCACCTGCCCGTGCATCTGGCGTAATCGTAGAAAGTGTTGCCGAGTTAGTTGAAAAGCTACGTAATGAAGCCAAGGTTATTTAAGGAGCTACTATGAGCATTTTAGTTATTGCAGAACATGATAACGCCAGCTTAGGCGGCGCTAGCTTAAACACAGTGACCGCTGCCCAACAAATTGGCGGCGACATTGATCTACTTATTGCTGGCAACGGTTGCGGCGCAGCTGCGCAAGCGGCAGCTCAAGTAGCTGGTGTAACCCGCGTATTACTTGCCGACGACGCTAGCCTTGAGGGCCAATTGGCAGAAAATATTGCTAACTTAGTGGTTTCACTAGCTGGCAACTACAGCCATATACTCACGGCTGCCACCACTTTTGGTAAAAACTTCATGCCTCGCGCTGCAGCATTGCTAGACATGAGCCAGATTTCAGAAATCAGTGAAGTGATCTCTGCTGACACATTTGTACGCCCTGTGTACGCTGGCAACGCCATGGCTAAAGTACAATCAAGTGATAGCATCAAACTAATCACTGTACGTATCACTAAATTTGACCCTGCCGCTGCAACAGGTGGTTCTGCTGCTGTTGAAACGGTAGACGTTACTGCAGATTCTGGTTTGTCTCGTTTTCTTGGTTTATCTACTTCAGTATCCGAGCGTATTGAACTAACCTCTGCTTCCATTGTTATCTCTGGAGGCCGTGGTATGCAAAGTGGTGAAAACTTCCACATGCTAGACAGTGTTGCCGACAAGTTAGGCGCAGCTGTAGGTGCATCTCGCGCCGCAGTAGACGCTGGTTTTGTTCCTAACGAATACCAAGTTGGCCAAACTGGCAAAGTAATCGCTCCAGACCTATACGTCGCTGTAGGAATTTCCGGTGCAATCCAACACTTGGCGGGTATGAAAGACTCTAAGACTATTGTTGCTATCAACAAAGACTCAGAAGCGCCTATCTTCCAAGTAGCCGACTACGGTTTAGTTGCAGACTTGTTTGAAGCTATTCCAGAGTTAGACAAAGCTCTATAAATCACAACGCTTAGCCATTGCGAGATACTTTATCTCGGGATTGCTAAGCGTTTCTTAATCTATGACATTTAATTGTGATAACCCTATCACCAAAAGAAAACAGCCGTGTGCTGCTTTTTTATGTGCTAAATAAAGAAGCAATTCTTTGTTTTATCACCACGCTTACACGTTTAAAGAACGCCTTAACTAGGCGCTTAACTAGCACGTTAGGTAAGCAAAAAAAAATAAAAAATTAACATAAGTGAATCTTCAGTATAAACCCCCATTTACCTATTTACCTATTTACCTATTTACCTATTTACCCATTTACCCATTTACAGATTCAAAAGGCCCCTAGTGGCTTTTATGAAGTTTATAGCGTGCGTTTTGCCGTTTTTAGCAAAGAATTAATGCCTATTCTAGTTTTATGGGCGCAAAATTGGCTGTGTAAATACAGTGCCAGAACTCTCAAAGTGCTCATGGTTTTCCATGATGTTTGGAGCTGGTTTGGGTGTAGGCCTGATGGTTTAAGGGAAAGAGCTATGGGCAATAAATACTCAGGCCAAACCCATTTCATCTTCAGCTTTTTAAGCAGATTAATTACCGGGGCTTGAATAGGTACATCTAAAGCCGATA
>JAWUYU010000100.1:0-32772 GCA_034110645.1 Pseudomonadales bacterium | reverse complement strand
TCGAGTATTAGCATGTACCACTTTTTCGGTATGACAGACCCCCAGCATCACATTGTGATCGATACAGTATTTGACCATCTTTCGATAACGGGGCTCAAAAACATGTAACGGCGTTGGCAAGCCAGGAAAATTAACTGCATTAGGTATAGGAAAAAGCGCAACTTCTATCATAAGGTCAAAAAACTTAATTAATAGGTGATGAATTAGTGAATGATATGGCACGCAGAGGGTGTGTTTCTATCAATAACTTAACTCAAGTATAAAATGCATATGCGCCAATATCAATCTGTAAGATTTCACCCAGAATTTGCCCTATTCTGTGTCATTTAAGGCATAGAATAAAACCTGTATTTAGCGCAGTAGGGCCTACCCCTGAATTTATAACGGATATCCTTTGATGGAATCAGATTGGTTTTTTGGGTCTGAATCGTTGAGGCCAGGTTAATTGGCTCTCAAGAAAACTAATTTTCTCCAACACGCCTAGTGCCATCCCACATGCTGAGTGGCACTTCGAGGCAGTATTTTTTTGCTCACTTTGGCAACTATTTTCCTCTTCGTTGAGTCGTCGAATAATGAGTCCTGTGGCGGCACAGCCAACCTCGGCAGGGTCGTTTTTTATTGTAGTATTTGACGGTAATGAGGACTAGGAATGAAATCACATAACGAAATTGGCCGCTGCCTGAATCTCTACTTTTAACCTTCGTTATTTATTGGGGGAATTACCTTCCCGCTAAATAGCGAAGACAAAAACCTTTAATGGTGGTATTTGAATAGATCTAACCGAGCGTGCGCCCTATCATAAATTTTTTGGTAACGAACGTGGTTATTGCTTATCAAGTTTGCGCTTAGATCCCCTATTCCCCTCGCATAGGAAACCCATTTTTGAATAACCAGGACATCATTTAGATTTAAACCCGAAAGGGTTGGCCTTTTATTTTCTTTAGCAAGTATCGGGGTTTTTCTATCATGGTCGCGCTCAATCACTTCCCAGCCCTTGTTATAGTTCATTAATTGAGGGCCATCGTTATTGATTGCTTGATAGTCAGGGAAGGAAAGCGGATATTCAGAGCAGCCTCTTTTTACTTGTGAGGACAATCCAAACCCAATGCTTTGCGCCAGAATGCTATTTAAACGTTCGGAAATTTGGTTAGCTTCTTTCAATCCCGTGCAGAATATATAACCTTTATAAAATCCAGAAAATTTCGGCCTCAACTCAATCATACACTTACGGCTATTATTACTATCAAGTTCTAAGTTATCAAAAATCACGTATAATTTTATTAGTTCAATAATCGATCTTGGCTCTACTATAACTTTGTAGCACCCAAAACAAAATTCTGGGATAACATCATGTTTTTTGAAAATTGACATATGTCTTTTGCAGTTCAAGTCAACGACACTTTTTCTGTACGTCTGGGATAACGCTGTTCTAAGCCCTAAGTCGTAGCGACTTAAAAGGCATGTAGCCTCGGTAAACAAGTCAACAATTTTACTATCGGTCATTACTTGTCCACATGACACTGATTTGATGTCAATTGTCCGAATAGCATCATTAACGGTTACAATAATATGTGGGTTATGTCGTTTAGGGCTATGCCACGTCAACAGGGCAAGGAGGTTTGATTTAGCCCCTGCAAGATCAGGCTTAATCTTTAAAGCTTGTTCATAGCTATCCATGGCTCCCTCTGAATCCCCTGAATCACTCTGAACAACGCCCATATTGTTATAAGCCTCAGCATAGCCTGGGTTGATTTTTAGAGCCTGTTTATAGCTATTAATAGCCGCTATTCTATCGCCACCATTATGCAGGCCTACACCCATATTGTAGTAAATTTCGGCATCGCCTGGCTTAACTTCTAGAGCCTGTTTATAACACTCTATCGCATTCTTCCAATCCCCCCTATACATGAGCGCACTGCCTATATTGTTATAGGCACCGACTTCAACCTCTTTGCTTTTAGCTTGTTTCAATGCGACTTTCGCATCAGCTATTCGATCTACCTTAACTAAAGCATCGATGTATCCAAGCCAGACTTTTGTGTCTGAGGGCATTGTTTCTAAGGCGACTTTAAAAAACGGCAGGGATTTGATTATTTTGCCTACTCCAACAGCTAATAATGCCATATTGTAGTTAGTATGAGGATGCTTCGGATGCACGTTTAGCACAATCGAATAAAACCGCTCTGCTTCTTTTAACTCCCCAGCCTGATGGGATTCAATGCCCATCAGCAAGGTTTCTTCGACTGTTAAACTCATTAATTTTCCCGTGATATTAAGTCTGATTGAGACCTATGCACGAAACTCAAATGTTTCATGCTTTTTCTGAGCTCTAGTTAAGAGTAGCTCTAAAATAAGCATCTGCACTGTTGTTTAAAAAAATAATTAAGCACCCTTTTATAACACCAAATCAAAACAAAATTTTCGGCTCTAGCTCTCCAATGACTAGTGTGAAAATACTTTGTAGCTACACTATATAATATATAAAACAACAGGTTGGCCAGTATTTATGACGTGGAAAAACCTTAAAAATTGAGCCTGGCTGACTCAGTGCTAATTGATCATGAGCCACGAAAAAATATGGCACCTTTTAATCCTAGGGTTGATTTTTAGGTACAGGCTATCAGAAATAGCCTCAACGATTCGCTAAGCCAGACCCAGCGTTGCAATACCACCTAATTGATTCTCCGTAAGCACTGGAAAGGTCAATAGTTACTGCTTGGATGAATGGCCACCTTAACTTCCTCACATTGTCTTTATTGGGGTATGTATAATAAAGATTAATTTTCAACTACTGGCCATATGAAATAGATACCTTCGGGTATAATAAAAACGTTTGGTGGGTATTAGGCTGTCATTAAATTATGCGTAAAACTGATAAAAAAATAGATAATCAACTTAGGCTTGTTCTGACCGATGTGTGCGAAATGGCATTGAAGGAAATTGGTGGCTTTCAATGGTTAACCCACATGGTTAATTATGCAAATTTCCCTAACAGCTTAAAGGTTGTGTGTGTTTTTGATACCAATACAAACCTTGCTTTTTTTATGTCCCACATAAGCAAAAGTGAGTTGTCATGTTTAATCGATCTAAAGCTTCAAAAGGTGGGGGTTACATTAAAAAATGTGGGTGATCACATTGTGTATGATACCCAACAAAATTGTGAAAAAGATCATCACGGTAAATGGGCTGATAGGCTTGCCAATGGATAAAAATCAGTTTGGTTGCAAGCTGGGAGCTGTTATTATGCTCGTGTTTATTAATAAGTAGATATACCTATGAATCGTCGTAAAAAGGGTGTTCAAATTTTAACGGCGCAAGCCAAAAGATTTAACGCTAAATTAAGCACTAAGAATAAGCCTAAATACATTAGTAAAGCTGCCCGGGCAAAACTCGCAGCAGAAGCCGTTAGTGACACCAATATCGTTTCTGAGATAGGGTCCTAATGTACTAGTAGACCGTTATTAACGTTTTTCTAACTGAAAGGGATCACAGTGGCGTCCAAACAAATCATTGCAGAATTTTTGGCTAACGAGTTCCCTCAATCTAAGTGTGTGGTTGAATCTGTTGGAGATCAAATGTCTACTGTAAGTCATCCAATAGGGTTTGATGAATTACGGCCTGGTGGCACGGTTTCAGGCCCAGTGCTAATGAGTGTGGCAGATGTGGCTTTATATGTTGCCGTGCTGGGTGAACTAGGTTTGGTCGCATTGGCAGTAACGTCCAACTTATCGATTAATTTCTTACGCAAACCTGCTGCAGATAAAGACATTGTTGGCTGTTGCAAGTTAGTTAAAGTGGGGCGTTCTTTGGTGATGGGGGAAGTAATGCTGTACTCTCGTGGCGATAAAAAACCCGTAGCCCAAGTAATGGGAACCTATGCATTACCTGCCCAAATGTAAGCGTTAAACCTAACTGTGTTAGTGCTCCCTCAGTAATTCCCACAAGGCTTTTAGTTTAAGGCTGGGGTTGTTACGGCGCCGGTATAGGCGGATGTCTAAACTAATATGCCACTCTATATTGCCTGCAATACAAAGAAAGTTCTGTTCTAACTCTGTGGTGATTAAACTCTTTGGTAACCAGCCTAAACCAAACCCCTGCTGAATCAGTGCTTTACTACTCACCGCTTGGCTATTTTCATTGACCACAACCAGTTGACTTGGAAAAAGTGGTTGCACTTGAGCCTGAATCACCTGGCTAAGAAAGGTTTGGGGTTGATAGGCGATGTAAGGTATTTGTTTGGGCTGATTAAGGCCATGATCTGAAAGGTTGAACAAAGGCGTGTCCAGTGAACTTTTGGCACTCACAGGCAACAACTGGTCTTGTCCCAGGCGAATAAACTCCACTTCATCATCATTAAATTCTGTGTCTAGCTGCATTGCAGGGTGCCAATAGCTCATTAATAAATCACACTCTCCTTGTAATAAAGCTTGGCAATACTCGGTACCTAACCAGTTACTAGATGCTAAGTTAATTTCTAGACTTTCACCTAAGTGTGTATTTAAACTTGCTTCTGAGCTGGCTTTTGCTGCAGCTTTTTGGGTTAACTGCTTGCGCCACTGAGGCAAAAAACTAATCAGTAGTGATTGGCTTGTGGCTAGGCTCACTTGGTCTTGCTGTTGTTGGTCTACAGCCTTGCATTGACTTTTGGTTAGCCTTAGGAGTGCAGAGATGTCTGTACACGAAATTAAAAACACTTCGCCGGCAGGAGTGAGTTGCATAGGCAAACTGTGTCGGTCGATAAGAATGACTCCCATTTCTTCTTCTAGAAGTTTGATACGCCTACTGAATGTTGGCTGACTTACGTGGCGTTCGTCAGCTGCACGAGAAAAATGCCGTGTTCTAGCCAGTGCACAAAAGTCATCCAACCAACGTAGTTCCATGGTGTTATCTTAGCTCGTGGATCACAGATAGCATGGCAGGTAGCAAGGCTGCGCCCATGTCGCTGCTGCGCTGGGCAGACCAACCGTGTATAGCATCTGGTAAGTTAAAGTTGTCGATGAAGGGCATCTCTAGGGTGAGTGATAAACAGTTATAGGTTTGGCCAACAGATGCGCTAGCCAATGACAGGTTTGCTTGGCCAGGCAGATCGGTATCGTAGCCATGTTCTGTTTGGTAATCTGGGTTGCTGATAAGCAGCTGCTGTTTAAAGTCTGCTTCTAGTTTAGCTAACCTTGGACCGTATGCAGGAATACCTTGGTTATCAACTAAAAACACGTAAGGAATTTCTTCGTCGCCATGACAATCAATGAATAGGTCTACGCCTGTTGCTCGCATTTTTTGTTGTGTTAAAAACACTTCTGGGCTTTGCACCATAGTAGCATTTAGCCACTCACGGTTAAGGTTAACGCCTGCTGCGTTGGTACGTAGGTGACCACGCACGCTGCCATCTGGGTTCATATTGGGGATAATATAAAACACTGCACCTTCGAGTAACGTTCTGCTGCATGCATCACTTGGGTCTAGTAACTTTTCTAATAACCCCTCTATGGCAAATTCGGCCATGGTTTCACCAGGGTGTTGGCGTGCGGTGAGCCAAATTTTACGTTTGTATGGTGACTCATCTCCAATAGTAAGCAGGTTTAATGGTCTACCATCTAGGGTGTTACCCAAGGTTGTAACTGTACAAACATCACTAGTTTGTGCCCAACTGATCAGGTCTTGATGCCTTTCCCAAGAGTAAGGCGTAAAAAAGCTATACCAAACCATATCATATTCTGGCGCATGGTTAAAAATAAGGCAGCCGTCTTGGTAGCGAGTAGGCACCCTAAACCATTCCTCCCTGTCATAAGAGGCCACCACTTGAAAGTGCTCCCACCCATCTGCAAAGGCTGCACCTGCGGCGTTGGTAAGGCTTAATTCTAAGTCGTCTTGGTCTTTAGCGCCGGTAACACTAAAGTGAAACCATTGATAGAAATCAGATTTATTATCACGACGTATAGCTAATTCAATAGGGTTACTTGTCGCATTGATAACCTCAATGTTGCCGCTGTCAAACTGGCTGTTAATGTGAAGGGTCATGGTGGTTTCCTTTTTCTAATTTCACTTGAGTATCGGGTATTGGATCAGTGCTAGTAGGATCAGCCACAAGGTGACATGCAACCCAGTGCCCAGTTGTCATTTCAATTGACTTAGGCGTTTGATGGCGGCAGGTTTCAAAGGCCTTAGGGCATCGATCTTGTAAGCTGCACCCCTGTTGGGTGGGAATACGGTTAGGTACGTCACCGACCAACTTGTGGTGGGCGTTGGGGGCTTGATAAATTTGAGGAGATGCAGCTAGCAAAGCTTTTGTGTAAGGGTGCTGAGGGTGATTAAATATTTTCTCGCGGCTGGCAATTTCACATATTTGACCCTCATACATCACTGCCACCCGATCAGCCATGTGCTCTACAGCAGCCAAGTTATGGCTAAAAATTAAAAAGGTGAGTTGCTGCCTTTGTTGTAGCTGCGCCAATAAGTTGAGTATTTGGGCTTGGATAGACACATCTAATGCTGACAAAGGTTCATCGGCCACAATGAATTCTGGTTGTACCATTAAGGCCCGTGCAATATTGATGCGCTGTCGTTGCCCACCAGATAACTGATGTGGGAAGCGTTGTGCTAGTGCAGGATCTATCCCCACTGCAAGTAGCTGCGCCATAGCTTGGTCAATGGCATTTTGGCGGTTAAGTTGTGGCTGGTGGTAAAGTAAGGGTTCTACTAGTGCATGTAATACAGTTAACCTAGGGTTAAGTGCTGTGTAGGGGTCTTGAAACACCATTTGCATACGCTGACGATAATCTTGTCGTTGTTTATGCTTTAGGCTGCTGATGTTGTTACCCTGATAACTAATGTGGCCTTGGTCTGGTTGTTCTAGCCCCATCACTAAGCGCGCTAAGGTAGATTTACCACAACCACTTTCTCCCACCACACATAAGGTCTCGCCCTTCGCTATGGAGAGGTTTAAACCATTGATGGCTTTAATTTGGCTAGCGCTGGCAGTATTGGATAGGCTTGGCCACCAGTGCCTAGGTTGGTTTGGGGCTTGGTAGCTTTTGTGTAAATTGCTAATCTTTAGGAGGTTTGGAGTAGGGGTCATCGCTCAGCTCTAGCTGGTGCTGGGGTTAATAAATGGCAGCTTGCGCGGTGGCCATTACCAGTGGGCATAGTTGGTGTTTGTTGCCAGCATTTATCATGGGCAAATTCACAGCGTGTGGCAAAAGCGCAGTGGTTGCCGAGCTCTTGTGCAACAGGCATTTGCCCTGGAATTTGAAACAGGGGTTGGCCAGGAGAGCTCATTTGTGGCAAAGCTTTAATAAGGCCTTGTGTATAAGGATGTTGGGCGTCGTTAATAAGGACACTAGTAGGCCCTTGTTCTACTATTTTGCCTGCATACATGATCAAACAACGGTCGCTGGCATGGGCCACAAGGCTTAAGTCGTGGGTGATCAGCAATAATGCCACACCATTGTTATGGCATAAGTGAGTGAGCAAACTCATTACTTCGGCCTGCATAGTTACATCTAGCGCGCTGGTAGGCTCATCAGCAATGATTAGAGCGGGTTCTAATGCTAACGCCATAGCTATGGTGGCTCTTTGCCTTTGGCCTGCAGAGAGCTGATGTGGGTATTGCTGCAAGCGCGCTTCTGGTGCAGGAATATGCACTTGGCGTAACTTGTGTAGCGCTACCAGACGTGCTTCTGCACGACTAATGCTTCTATGGCTCAATATGCACTCTAATAATTGCTGTTCTAGGGTGAGGCTAGGGTTAAGGTTAGTCATGGGGTCTTGGAATACCATGCCTATACGCCGGCCTCGAATTTGGCGCAGTTGTTTGGGTTTTAATTGCGTTAGCTGCTTACCTTCAAATGTGACTTGGCCTTGGCGTATGCGGGCGCTGGAATCAAATAATTGAATAATACTAGTGGCCAGTAAAGACTTCCCCGCGCCACTTTCACCCACTAAAGCTACCCGTTCACCGCGGTATAGTTCGAAGCACACGCCACGGAGCACATCGATGTTCGGTTCGTTGGGCCATCTTGATATGAAATTAACGTGCAGGTCTGTCACCTGGAGTAATGGGCTAGTCATGGCCTGTGTCCTAGGTTTTTAGGATCCAGGGCATCCCTTAGCCAATCAGCTACTAAGTTAATGCTGAGTAATAAAGTTAATAATGCAAGGCCTGGTAATAGGGCAATCCACCATATACCGCTGAACATATATTCAAACCCTGCACCCATTAAACCCCCTAAAGAAGGGTTAGCGTAGGGCATGCCAATGTCTAAAAAAGATAAGGCGGCCTCTGCTAAGATGACATGGGCAATTTGTAGGGTGGCAATAACTAATAACGGTGACAGGGTGTTTGGTAAAATATGAAACACCATTATGTGTTTGCTCCTGTAACCTAAAACGTGTGCAGCGGCAATGTAGTCTTTGTGTTTTTCTGCTAATACACTTGCCCTTAATGTTCGCGCATATTGTGGCCAGTCTGCTAACCCCAATACTAACACCAACAACCATGGTGACCACATATGGTAGTCGTGAGCACCCATAGCAGCGCGGGTTATAGCCAGTGTTAATATGGCTAACATAAGGCTTGAAAACGTGAGCTGAAAGTCTGCCAAGCTCATGATTAAACGTTCTGCCCAGCCCCCAAAGTAGCCTGCACAAAGGCCTAAACTGGTGCCTAAGGTAAATTGTAAGAGCACTGCCCAAAAACCGATCCAAAGTGAGTTTTTAAGGCCATACAAAATACTGCTCAGTAAGTCTCGGCCTAGGCCGTCGGTGCCAAGTAGAAAGCGATGGTCATGGCCTTGTTGCCAAAACGGAGGCAGCTCAGCATCCATAATATTTTGCTGCTGCATATTGGTGGGGTCAAAGGGGCTAATCCAAGGAGTAAGAAGTGCCAGAATCCCCAAGCTCAATAATACAATTGCACTAACAAATGCCGTTTTATTAGCTTTTAGCTGACGCCACAATTGCTGTCTTCTAAAGCGTCGCCAAACATGGTGGCCGTGGTACTTGGCTGCATTCATAGTGGATGCTGCTGCGTTTTTTGGGTCGGCTGGGGCCCAGGTGCTAAGTGAGGATTAAACAACCCATAGGCTAAGTCTGTCAGGCTGTTGAATAGTAAAAACATAATACTTACTAACACAAGATAAGCAGCAATGAGTGTACCATCGCCACGAATAATGCCCTGCATAAATAGGCTGCCTACTCCTGGCCATTGAAATAGTGTTTCAACTACTAGGGTATAGGCCATAAGGGTACCAAATTGTAAGCTTGCCATGGTAATCATTGGTAAAGTTGCGTTACGTAAACCGTAACGAAGCCATATACGCCAAGGAGCAATGCCCATAGCCTGAGCTAAACGCACAGGATTACTGTGCATTACTTGGATCAGCTCGGCGCGGATTAAGCGTAAAAATAAAGGCAATAATGTTAGGCTAAGTGCAGTGGCGGGCATTACCATATGCTGCCAACCAGACACTGTAAATAACCCACTGGACCATGAGCCAAACCAAACTAGGTCGCCGCGTCCAAAGGCAGGCAGCCAATTTAGCTCTACCGCAAATAGGTACACCATTAAGCTGCCTGTTAAAAATACTGGTAAAGAGATCCCCAGCAAACTAAAAGCCATAATGCCCCGGGCTAGTTTTTGTCGTGGCGCAATGGCGCTATAAAGGCCAAGTGGTAATGCGAATAGGGCTACAATAAGGCTCGTAATAATCACCAGTTCGAAGGTTGCTGGCAGTTTTTCAAGGATGACGTGTAAGTTTGGCAGGTTATAGAACTGCGATCGGCCAAAGTCTGCGTGTAGTAAATTGTTGAGGTATTGGCCCAAAGAAAGTGTAGCGGTATGGCTAGGGGTAATGAGACTAAGTACCCAATAGCTTACGCAAGCGGCCAAGATTATGGTGATGCTACCAGTCAAGATGCGCCGTGTTATTTGGGGTAAATAAATCATGGCTGGTTGATAACCAAGTCTGCTAAATAGGGTACGTTCATTACTGTTAGCACATTGCCGATGTCTAAACCACTTCGACTTCCCCAGGCCAAATGTTGCCAGTGCAAGGGCACAAACGCAGCATCGTGATACAGAATTTGTTCCACCTGTTGCAACATTTGAGCTCGTTTTTTCGGGTCAGTTTGTTGAGCACTAGCACTCACAAGACGATCTACTTCTGGGTTGCAATAGTGGCCCCCGTTGTAACGACCATAACCACTTATTTCATTACGGCACATCACCAACAATTCACTAAAGTTTGCTGAATCTTCTGTGTCTGAATGCCATCCTAACATCATTAAATCAGTACCGCCTTGATCATATTTTTGCCAATACTGAGCCTTGGGCATAGTCACAAGATCAACTTCAATGTTGATCTTAGCTAACATGATCACAACCGCTTGGGCTATCTTGGCATCATTGACGTAGCGGTTATTGGGCGCAATCATACTGAGCCTAAAACCTTTACTATAGCCAGCTTGTGACATCAGTTTTTTTGCAAGTTCTAAATTGAACCGTGGAATAAGTTTGGGCAGGTGGCCTACGTAGCCAGGAGGGCTTTGTTGGCCTGCAGGTGTAGCGAAACCACGCATTATCTTACTAGCAATACCTTTGTTATTGATAGCATGAATAATAGCTTGGCGAACGCGAAGGTCCCGTAACTCTGGGCGTGATTGTTGGTTCATTTGTAAGCTAATTAAGCGCGCACCAGCACGGGTAAATAAATGCATGCCCGTTTCTTTATCAATACGGTAATGATCTATTGGGGGTACGGGGGCAATTAGGTCTAAATCCCCTGCTAGCAAAGCCGCGCTGCGAGTAGCACTGTCATGTATTGGGATTATACTAATTTGGCTTACATTACCCTTAGAGGCATGGTCCCAGTAGTCGGCTTGCCTCTTAAGCTGGATCTCTACACCCTGCTGGCGTTTAATAACCACAAACGGCCCGGTACCGGAGGCATGCATTGATGCATATGAATGGCCATGGTTTTCGATGGCATCTTTGGCTTTTTGTTGTTCGTCAAAACCCTGGTAAAACAGGCTGTCCATAATAAATAATTGGGTGGCGATATTCTCGAGTAGGGCATAGGGTTTGTCGGTAATTAAGTCGACAGTATGGGCATCAATCACTCGAGCGTGGCTAATAGGCTGGAAAATGGCTTTGAAGTCGGCGCTAGTTTTAGCACGTTGTAAGCTCCACTTCACATCAAGAGCTGTCAACGCATTACCACTGATAAACTTAACATCGTGGCGTAAGTTAAAACGTACAGTGCGATTATCTAAGCGCTGCCACGAAGGCGCCAAGCGACCTTCTAATTGATGATCTGTAGTCCATCGTACTAATGGATCATAGAGCAAATGGGCTTGTTGCATGCTGCCGCCAGATAGTTGCTCATAAGGATCTAAAGAAACAGGGTCTGCATCATAGGCGATGCGTAAACTATTGGCACTGGCCAAGCCGGTTATTAAGCAGCTTAAGGTTAACAGTAATGTATGTGACCATTTACGGTAGCTAAATTCATGGTGCCCAATAGAGTTCATACTAGTGCCGCTAATGATAAGTGGAGCAAAGTATTACTCTAGGCAAGTTCAAGACTAATCGCAATCGAAAAAACGCATAGTACAAATTCAGCGCAAAGCGTTAATGGATAGAGAACATGTTTGTTAATGTGGTTTTTTTACTACAGAGAAAGACAATTGGCTGGGATAGCAGGATTCGAACCTGCGCATGACGAGATCAAAACCCGTTGCCTTACCGCTTGGCGATATCCCAGCAATGTCCAAAGGACGGATCAAAATGGTGGCTATGACTAGATTCGAACTAGTGACCCCCTCATTATGAGTGATGTGCTCTAACCAGCTGAGCTAAATAGCCATTTTGACCATTCTCAAGTGCAGTGCCTGTACTTGAGGACGCGAATTATTCCTTGTTTTGGGGGTGCTGTCAACACCCATAAACAAAGCTTTTACACATTAAATCGGAAGTGGACCACATCGCCGTCTTTTACACGGTACTCTTTGCCTTCTAAGCGCCATTTTCCAGCTTCTTTAGCACCTTGCTCGCCGTTGCCAGAAATAAAGTCATCATAACCAACGACTTCGGCACGGATAAAGCCTTTTTCAAAATCTGTGTGGATTACACCAGCTGCTTGAGGAGCAGTGGCATTTTGCTTAATCGTCCAAGCGCGAACTTCTTTAACACCTGCGGTAAAGTAAGTTTGTAAGCTAAGTAATTCATAACCTGCGCGAATTACACGGTCTAAACCTGGCTCAGTCATGCCGATGTCAGACAAAAATTCACGCTTATCTTCATCGTCTAGTTCGCTGATTTCGGCTTCAATTTGATTACAAATAGCTACTACTTGAGCACCTTCTGCAGCGGCAAAGGAGTTAACAGCGTCTAAATAAGGGTTGTTTTCAAAGCCGTCGTCGGCAACGTTAGCAATGTACATGGTTGGTTTGATAGTTAGCAGGTGAAAGCTCTTCACCATGGTTAGTTCGTCGGCGTTTAGGTCTAACGTGCGCACAGCAATGCCTTCGCTTAGAGGGCCTGCTAGTTTCTCTAAAAGCGCCATAGTGGTTTGGGCTTCTTTGTCACCAGTGCGGGCTACCCGATGTACGCGGGCCTTTTGCTTTTCTATGGAATCTAAGTCGGCCAGGGCCAATTCCATATTGATAATGCCAATGTCATCTATAGGATCAATGCGGTTGGAAACGTGAATTACATTATCGTCATCAAAACAACGTACCACATGGGCGATAGCGTCTGTTTCGCGGATGTTAGCTAAGAACTTGTTACCTAGGCCTTCGCCTTTAGATGCGCCTTCTACTAGGCCTGCAATGTCTACAAACTCCATAGTAGTGGCTAGGACGCGTTCTGGTTGCACGATAGCTGCTAAGGCGTCTAAGCGTGGGTCTGGCATTGCTACAACTCCAGAGTTTGGCTCGATAGTGCAAAATGGAAAATTCTCAGCCCCAATGCCAGCTTTGGTAAGGGCGTTAAAGAGAGTGGATTTGCCAACGTTTGGTAGGCCTACAATGCCGCAATTGAATCCCATGGGATACCTCTAGTAATGTTAGTTAGACCGCATATTTAGCTTGTATGCAGGTCATTCATGGCTTTTTGCCACTGCCCAGGTATGGCCTCTGGCATGGCTTTTGTCGCCTTGTCCATCGAATTCTGGGTGCTGATGCGTTCCTCAAGGGGCGCTTTTTTTAATACATAATCGGCCACTAATTTGGCATTGCCAGGGTGGCCTATTCCTAAGCGTAAGCGATAGAAGTTTTTGTCGCCGCTACGCTTGCTAATGATGTCTCGTAAACCATTATGACCACCATGGCCGCCGCCTAGCTTGAGGCGTGCTGTGCCTGGAGGTAAGTCGAGTTCGTCATGGGCTACGAGGATGTTCTGTGTGTCGATTTTATAGAAGCTACAGAGTGCTTGTACAGACTGTCCGCTCAAATTCATAAAAGTATTAGGAATCAGTAGGTGCACTTTGTGCCCGGCTACAAACCCTTGACCATAGTCACCAAAAAAGCGCTTCTCAGCGGTTAGGCTAATACCTTCTTCTTTGGCTAATTGCATGAGCCAATCCTGGCCTGCATTGTGCCTGGTTTTGTCATATTTGGCGCCAGGATTGCCTAGGCCAACAATGAGTTTGATGGGTGCATCGGTTATGGTGTCGGACATCGTCACGGGGCTCCAAATAAAAACGCCCTTGTTACGTAAATAACAAAGGCGCTTTATAACAACAATTAAGCTGTGCTAGCTTTACTTGTCTTTTTCACTAAGCTTGCTTTATTTGCCTTTGGCGCCGGAAATAGTAGCGATAGCTTGGTTGTGGTCATCACCTAGGCGAAGAGCGCGAATAGTTACGCCCTTTGGTAGTGGGATGTCTGCAAGGTGAACGATGCCACCGATAGCCACATCTTGCATATCTACAGTCAAGCACTCTGGCAAGTTAGCTGCCAAGCAAGTGATCTCAACTTCGCTTTTAGCATGAGACACTGTGCCACCTTGAATCTTAATTGAAGGTGCAGTCGCTTCATTCACAAACTTCAAAGGAACCAAGATGTGAATTAGGTTGGACTTAGTAACACGCAAGAAGTCTACGTGTTGGATTTCTTGCTTAGCTGGATGGCGCTGAATGTCCTTAATGATAACTGGCTCTTCTTTGCCATTAACACTTAGGGTAACTATAGAGCTGAAAAAGCCTTCTGTTTCAGAAGCTTTCCAAAGGTCTTTGTGAACCAAAGTAACCGATTGAGGCTTCTTGTTTTTTGCGCCACCGAAAATAATAGCAGGTGTTCCGCCAGATAGACGACGTAGGCGGCGGCTCGCACCTTTCCCCAAGTCATCACGGGTTACAGCAGATAGAGAGATAGACATTTGTCTTTCCTTATTTATTGTCCTGGGCACTTGCGACCGGTGCACTATAGGACGGTTAAAATAGCCTAATAAAGGCTGTTAATACTAACGAGGGTTTTGCAGCCTAAATTTAGGTGCGAAACATCGCGCTAATGGATTCTTCGTTGCAAACGCGACGTACGGCTTCGGCCAATAAGTCGGCTATAGTTAGTTGGCGAATGCTGCTACAGGCTATGCTGGCGGCCGATAGCGGAATAGTGTCTGTTACTATTAATTCGTCTAAAGATGAATTAGTGATGTTGTCTACCGCTGGTCCAGATAGTACTGGGTGGGTAGCATAAGCTACAACGCGTCGAGCGCCATTGGCCTTAAGGGCATCGGCTGCTTTGCACAAGGTGCCAGCAGTGTCACACATGTCATCAACCAAAATGCAGGTACGGTCTGTAACATCGCCGATAATGTGCATTACTTGGGACACGTTAGCCTTTTCACGACGTTTGTCGATAATGGCTAAGTCTGTATTTAATTGTTTGGCCACTGCGCGGGCCCTTACTACACCACCAACATCGGGAGAAACAACTAATGGGTTGTCGTAATCTTGGTTGGTGATTTCGTCTAGCAGTACAGGTGAGCCAAACACGTTATCAACAGGGATATCGAAAAATCCTTGAATCTGCTCGGCGTGTAAATCTACAGTTAATACGCGGTCAATGCCTGAACGAGCCATCATGTTGGCTACAACGCGGGCGCTTATAGGTACGCGCGCGGAGCGAGGGCGGCGATCTTGGCGTGCATAGCCAAAGTAAGGTACTACGGCCGTTACGCGAGCAGCAGAAGCTCTGCGCATTGCGTCAGCCATCAAGATGAGTTCCATCAAGTTGGTGTTGGTGGGTGCGCAGGTTGGTTGGATGATAAATACATCCTTGCCGCGTACATCTTCCAGTAATTCAATAGCGCATTCGCCATCGCTAAACTTCGACACTTTGGCTTTACCTAGGGGAACACCTAAGCGATCTACAACCATTTGAGCTAACGCTGGATGAGCACTACCGGTAAAAACTTTCAGTTTTGACACCTTGGGGCACCTATGCTTTTGCAATTATAGTAAGACGCAAATAGATGTTCGCGTCTGAGAATATGGCTGGGATAGCAGGATTCGAACCTGCGCATGACGAGATCAAAACCCGTTGCCTTACCGCTTGGCGATATCCCATAAATTTCAGGCGCATATTTTCGCGGAAACGGTTTCTTATGTCAATACTGACTTTTAGCAATTTCATGTCTCCCGCCTTAGCACTTCGTAACACGCACCCATAGTATGGTAGTCAGTTTTTCCAGCAGGGCTTTTAAGGTTATCGTACTTGGTATTGTCACAGGTGAGTATGCGATACCAAGCACCATGTTCATGATCCACAAAATGTTCCCAAGAATAGGCCCATAACTTGTCATACCAGTCCCAATAGCGTTCATCTCCAGTTTTTTGAGCGAGTAGTGCAGCAGCGGCTATAGACTCTGCCTGCACCCAAAAATACTTGTCCCCGTCACACACTTTACCTTTAGGATCAAGGCTATAACAGATACCACCATGTGTTTGATCCCATGCTAAATTCAACGCTTCATCAAACAAAAATTGCGCTTTGGGTAAAAGCCAGTGCTGAGGTTTGTAGTCATCAATAATCAACAACAACTTGGCCCACTCGGTAAAATGCCCTGGTTGATAGCCCCACGGACGAAATAAGTTTTTAGGGTCCTCTTTATTATAATTCCAATCTACCTTCCAATCAGTACTATAGTGCTCCCAAATGTAGCCGTTGGTATTTTGAGTTTGGCGCACACAAATATTGTGCGCCACCAGCGTTGCTCGGTCTAAATAAGGCTCATGACCTGTGGCTTCAAAGGCAGCAATAAGCGCTTCACAAGAGTGCATATTAGCGTTTTGGCCACGGTATCCCGACACTGTTTTCCAGTCTGCACTCGCTTCATCGGCATAAAGTCCATCCTCGGGCAACCAAAAACACTGTTCCATAACAGCAAAGGTTTCATGCACATACTCTCGGGCTTCGGTGATGCCGGCTTTTGCAGCAGAGGCATAGGCTAACAGAACAAATGCTAGGCCATAACAATGGTTGGTTTTATCCACTGGCTGGCCGTCTTTAATAAGCCAGGCATAACCACCACTGAGAGGGTTAAAATGAATACCACGTAGGTAATTTAAACCATGGTGTGCTGTGGCAAGGTATTCTGTGCTGTCAAAATAACGTGCCGCTTCACAGTAATTAAAAATAAACCGTGTACTGCTTACCAAATGCTTAGTTTGGGTATCATAAACACTCCCATCATCACGAAAAAAATGAAAAAAACCGCCTTTCGAATCTATTGCTCGAGGGTGATAAAAGTCCATGGTAGTTTGGATATGTTGAGCAAGAAAGCCGGCTTCACGAAAACTTGGTTGTTGAATTCTGTTCACGTAATAATATCCAGCCTGCTGGGTAATGAGCTAATAGCGCCTGCTCGCTGCACGGCGTGGGCCCCGCAAGCACTGGCAAACTTAATGCTTGTCTCTAGAGCCACTTGATTCTCCAGTAACCTACCCAAACTGTTGGGGGTTGTATTTTGTTCAGCTAAGGAGAATAACAAACCTCCCATAAAGGCGTCACCTGCCGCAGTAGCATCAACCATTTGCACTTTAATAGGTGTCATTTCACCACTATTTTCGGCACTGAAATAGCGTAATGGATTACCTCCGTCGGTTATAACAATAAGCCTTACACCAGCCGTCATAATCTTACCTAAAGTCTCTAAGTGAGGCACATCACCCGCTACAAAATCTAATTCTACCATGCTCATCTTTACTAGATTTGCGTATTTAAAACACTCCCAAATGGCTGGCAGCGCTTGGCTAATATCGGCCCATAAATTCACCCGCAAGTTAACATCAAAGCTGAGTAACCATTGGGAACTTTTAGCACGCTGCAAGCCCGCCAAGGTGGCGCTGTAGAGTCCTTGGCTAGTGAGTGTATTGGAACAAAAATGAAATAGGCCATTTCCATTAAAGCAATGTTTTGGAAAGTGTTCTGCGGTAAATAACATGTCAGCTGATGGATGCCTATAAAACTCGAAACTGCGTTCACGCTGGGCATCTAAAGACACAAAAGCCAAACCTGTTTTAGCCTCATTAGTGCGACTTAGAAAATCCAAGTTAACGCCTTCCTCAGCTAGACTATGGGCAATAAAATTGCCAAACATATCGTCCCCTAGCATACCTACAAAAAAAGCATTTCCTCCCAAACGTGATACCGCTGCGGCAACATTGGCAGGTGCACCCCCAGGAAATTTAGTAAAAGCCTCGGGTGCGCTATCCTGATACTTACCGCTTTTATCGCTGATCTTGTTGGACAATAGATCTACTAGTGCTTCTCCAAAAGAGAGTACTTTAAACATGGTTTTTCCAAAATTTGATATAATCTTTGAGTAACCTAGGCTGAGCCTAGGCTATTTATCGGGGGGATGACCATACGATCGTCTTTAAGCCATCCAGCCTGCTTTGCAAACTGATGAACCATGATGTTGTATATGTTTTAATCAACATTTCCTAAGTTATTCCAAGTAGACAATACATCGTTGCGCACGGTTTCTCTTGAGTAGATATTAAAGTTATAGTTAATTACATTAAGGTCTTTACGATTTTTATAAACTGGCGAGGCTAGCGTATTAGCATTAGAGTACATTTGTAATGAGGTTTTTGTAGTCAGTATATTTTGGGTACTGGCTAGTAGTGTATATTCAATAAACGCCTTAGCTTGTTTTAAGTATTTAGTACTTTTAAGAATGCTGGCAGCACCAATTTCGTAACCTGTCCCTTCGCAGGGAATAATAATAGTTAACGAAGGGTTTTGGTATTCTAAAAGTGGCACATCATGGATAAACGCAACCGATAACGCGGCGTCGTCGCTAGCAACTGGCAGTAGTGCATCACTACCACTTTTGGGCATTTTTAGAATATTTTCTTTAATCTCTGCAAGCACTTGTATCCGCTGGAACGGGTCATAAATTTGAAAAATAGTACTTAAAAAAGTGTACGCCGTTCCAGAGGTATTAGGGTCGGCGATAATGAGTTGCCCACGATATTTTGGGTCACCTAAATCTGACCAGCAATTAGGGAGGTCTAGATTTTGGGCTGTTAGCACTTTTTTATTGGCAATTACACCCAACATACCTGCGTAGACACCTACCGTATGCCCATCGGATATATCACTAAGGTAGGTAGACCAACCAAGCAGTGCCTTATTATTAGGCACGAACTTATGCATAAGGCCATTCTTCACAGCTTTTAAGTGGGTGTCTCCAGTACCTCCCCACCAAACATCGTAACTAATATCAGTGAGTTTGTTTGATTTACTATTCTTTTCAATAAAATCAAGTGCCTCTCCTGAACTCATTCTAACAATATTAGTAGGGATATCATAAATAGAGACAAACGAATCTCTCAGAACATTACAGGTAGCTGGCGCGGCGCTGCATATAATATTTAGCGTATGGTTTTCTGCGTTAGCCCAGCTAGTGGGCAACATCAGTAAGCAAACGAATAAAGGCGCTAAAAAATAATGCCATGGTTTCATTGGTTATCCCCTAACTCAAAGACCAATGACATAGTAGTACCCAATCCAACCTCACTATATACCTTGATATACCCACCACTTTGTTTAATAAACCCATACGCCATACTTAAACCTAACCCTTGCCCATCAGTTTTCTTTTGGCCAGTAAAAAATGGTTCAAATATTCGGTTTTGGATATTTTTAGGAATACCATGCCCATTATCTTCAACAGAAATATTTAGAATTTCACAATGTGCAGAGTGGTTAATACTCGTTTTAACAGTGATGTGACCTTCCCCATCAATGGCATTCATGGCATTAATACAAAGGTTAATGATGCAGGCTTCTAGCTGACCTGGGTCTATATAAAAAATGGGTACATCAGGCGATAAGTCTAAGGTAATTGTTGTGTTTTTTTCACTAGTAAAACAAATAACCTCATAAAGCCCTTCAATTAGATCATTCACATCAACCAGCTCAGGGCTTAGTTTTTGACAACAAGCAAAAGTTAACAAACGATCAATAATGCTAATGCTTTTATCGGCAGAAAATAATGCCCTATCAATAATACGAGAATCTTCTTTTGCTACCAAGTTTTTTGATTCGCGTAAAATATTTAAAGAACCAATAATGACACTGAGCATATTATTAATATCATGTGCAACTTCACCAGATATTTTCCCTAAAGACTCCAGTCGGTCATTTTTTATTGCATTTTTACTTTCATTTACAGGAGGAGATAAGAATATAATTTTGTGCTCAAAGTTTCCTACCTTATGAATATAATCAATAGGAAATAAAATTGATTTTTCACCTACTTTTGTGGCATAAGTAAAGACTAAATTTTGATTAGAAATACTATAATGGCTAGTTAAATAGCTTGATTTTTTTATGTACATATTAAAAAAAGCACTATTAATAACTGGGATATTGTTTTTATCAAGGATAAGTACAATATCCTGAGTTCGTAATAGAAATTTATAAAGTATTTCAGAAACAAATACATGAAATTCATTATATGTATTATTTTTATCAGAAAAATAATTATTTAATGGGTTTTCATATAAATTATTGTTTATTTTATTAAAACGAGAAAGTAGCCCAATTGACTTAATATTTGCATTGTTGAATCTGCGCAGCAAAAGCAACAATTTACTAATAAAAAGAATTATCAAAAAAATACATATAGTACTGATAGCCATTAATATTTGGTTTTTTAGTAATGGAGGCATTACTTTTTCACGCCTTTCCTGTTTGAGTTCTGTAACGCTGCCTTCTAAATTTTTTATAAGTACAAAGGAGTATTTTTGGATATTATATATATGTTCCTCTAGTTTTATATTTTTTAGAATGATATTTCTTGTTGTTGAGAAAACGCCGTTGGCACCACTAGCGATATTTTTTATTTGTCTATTTTCTATTAGGAGAGGATTTATTGAACCTATAGCGCCCGCAAATGAATGATTGAATGTTCGTCGCAATTCACCTAGCGTAATTAGATTTGAACTATTCAAAGCATCCTTTAGCAATTCCCACGAACTCACTATATTAATTTCTTCAATAGAGAACGGTTTGTAGTCTGTGGAAATGTTATTATTAAGGATGGTTTGCAATGTTTTTTTATGAAACAAATAGTCATTCCTTAGCTTCATTGTGCTTTTGAAATTATCAAGCTCATCAATTATTTTATCCACATCATTTATTTTTTCAATATAGTATTTATCTTTAGAGGATGTTAATATTTTTTTAATTTTTTTGTATTCTTTATTTATTTCGTTATGAGAAAATAGAAATATATATTCAGACCTTTGTTTATCTAAAGAATTTAGCTTTAAAGATGAATAATTTAAATTATTAATTAAATTTAATCGAGAAGCCTCTTTTTTAGTTATGGATAGGTTTATCTGAATGTTTTGATTATTTACATTTATCTTCCAGAGAGATATTCCTAATATTGTGAAAATTATTACTAATATTATTAGAACAGATCGATGGGAGAAGTAATTAAACATTCTATATATCGCCATCACTATTAAGGCAGAAAATATAGCCCCTATTACGCCTAGTTTGTAGGTATTTTGGCCTTGAAGGATTTATTTCTATTTTTCGCCTCACCCTCAATATTAATACGTCTATATTACGCATCATAAGGGTGGAAGATTCTAGACCTAGTTTTTCTAGTAACGCGTCTCTGGAGAATATTACATTAGGGTGACTAACAAATAGCTCTAACAACCTAAATTCTGTATTGGTCATTTCTATATAGCCCAACGTTGAATGCGTTAAAAGGCATTTTTTACTATCAAGTTTATAATCATCAAAGAAAAAATCTTCTACCGATAATGTGGATATATCGTTAGCAGTGCTGTGTTCAGAAGAATTGCTTTCAATACGCCTAAGGGCAGCACGTATTTTTGCTACCAGCAGCCTTGGATTAAAAGGTTTTTCAACGAATTCATCAATGGCAGATTCTAAACCAACAATCTTCTCAACATCATCAGTAATGCCAGACATCATTATTATTGGTATTTTACGGTATTTCTGGATATCTTTTGCGATATCTAGCCCGCTTTCTTTATCCAGCCTAAGGTCTACCAACACCAGATCAATTTTATGACGGTCAATTTTTTCTAAAATTTCATTTCCGTCTGTGTAAGTATACGTTTCGAACTCAAAATCTTTTAAAAAATCACTTAAAAAAGTCAATATGTTTTCATCGTCATCGATAATGAGTATTTTGTTATTTTTCTTCACTATGTAGCCTCGAGGTATAAACTTTACCACTTAAAGTATAACGCAAACATCGTTACTCTAGCCCAAATAACACGCTAGAAGCGCGTATTTTATCTTTCTAATGTTACAAATGTTACTAGAGTGTCCATTCATATTAGTTATTTTATGAGAGTTTATAATGTTGGTAACTTTGCTAGCAATGGGCTTAATAGGTAACAAAAATAACCAATTTTTTATTGATCCCCCGCACAAAATATCTCAATCTTTATACGTCAACCAACAAAAATAATGAGAATTTTATGAAAACACTGAGTAAGATAATTTTGACGGCGTCACTTTTTGGCGTTGCAGCACAAAGCTATGCATCTAATGACAAGGACTACCTTAAAGGGCTTTCTGGTGAGATGATCAGTTATTGCTCCAATGAACCTGGCCCCTGTGCAGCCCTAATAAAGGCATTTAATGAAGAAGTAGCCCAAGCTAATGGTAATAACAGCTTTAAGGCTAAAACTGTGCGTTTAAGCACAAGCGAGATGATAGCTAGAGTTAAGGGTGAACTAGAAAAATCTGGTGCTGCCTCTAAGCGCAAATGTGGAAAAATTACCGACGTTACTAAAGCAGAAGAATGTAAGGAGAGCGTTTATAAGTCTAAGGTTGATATCGTATTTCACGGCACAGACGATCCTTATCGAGCAGCATTGGCTGATGATTTTTTCTCACCTTACAATTACCCAACTGGTTCAAGCGTACAACCATGGGCTGTAGCAATTACAAAAGATAGTGACAGCCGTTTAGGTGGCGCTTATTTGGGTGTGTTAGGGTTTGGATACAACACCGAACTACTCGCACAAAAAGGTTTAGCTGCGCCTGTATGCTGGAAAGACCTAGAAAAGCCTGAGTACAAGGGCCAGATTGTAATGGCAAACTGGAATACGTCTGGCACAGCTTACAAATTTGCTTCTACAATGATGCAAGCATTCCCTGGTGGCGAGCAAGAAGGTTGGGACACTGTTCGTGCGATACATAAAAACATTGCTCAATACAGTAAGTCAGGTTCTAAAGGCGGAAAAATGGCCGCTCGTGGTGAAACAACCATTGGTATTGGTTTCGCACACGACATTATTAGCCTAGGCCAAAAGGGGTTTCCTATTCAGCTCGTTCTTCCTTGCGAAGGAACGTTGTTTGAAATTGGACCAATAGGTATTCTTCGTGGAGCTAAAAACCGTCAAGCCGCCGAAGCATTTGCCCAGTTCTTGTATGAGACAAGCACACAACAACTGCTTGCCAATGAAGGTATCCTTTCTTTCCCATCAAACGTTAATACCATTCCACCAAAAGGTGTAGAAGTTTTAAATGGTGTGAAGCTGCTTGAGGCTGATAGTTATTTCGCGGATAAAAAAGTTAAAAACGACATTATCCAAAAATGGACTAACGAAGTATTTCCACTCCCTAGATAAGCTATATTTCATATAATAATGCCTTATCAGCGGCTACTGTGCTATGTAGCCGCTTCTCCATCCGCATAAAATAATAACGTTTACACCTGTTTTTATCTTTTTGAATAATACGTATACCAGTGGAGTTTTCTGTATGAGCCGCCTTGTTAAAAATTTACTTATATTGGCAGGGTTGTCCTTACTGATATTGCCTTGGTTCCGAATATATGGAAATTTTTGGTCATTTGAATGGCTAAGCTTTAACATATTTCAAAGCGAAGAGTATGCACCTTTGTTATTTCAATTTCTCTCTTTTGAACGCTGGTGGTTGTTACCTGTTGCTATGCCACTGGGTGTTGCCATTGCACAGCTTTTATTTTGGTATAAAAATGAAAAAATAGCGTCAAATATTCAAATTATCTCCGGTATGTTGGGGGTGATGATGATCATTATTCAATCATTCTTGGTAGGTGATTTTGGTGTCAATTACACCGTCTTAGAAATTATTTTTGCAGAAGACAGCTTTCAATATGGCCTAGGTATGGGCGCTATTACTTTGATATATGCTTACCTTATGTTGTTTGCTAACGGCATTGCCCTTAAAGGATTTATGAAAGGTGACGTTTTTGCCGTTACTTGCTTAGTGGTTATTGTATTTCTTGTGCTGGTGTTTGTTTTTTTCCCAGTTTTTAATATTTTAATTCGTGCATTTTGGGAAACAGACACCGGGTATTCATTGTCTGTATTTTTTGATCGATTTGGTAGCCCTAATATTTGGAGCATAAATTGCTTTAGCGATAGCGCTATTTGTGGTGTGGCTTGGTCCACCTTCTTTCTTGCCTTAATGACAGCACTAAGTACTACTTTACTGGGCCTAGCGTTCGCTTTAATGGTGACGCGAACTAACTTTCGATTTAAAGCCACGCTTCGTGCTTTTAGCGTGTTACCTATCATCACCCCCCCTTTTGTAGTGGGCATGGCACTGTTGTTATTACTGGGCAATTCAGGCGTAGTTACCCAAGCCATTAACACTATTTTTGATGTTGATCTTGGTGGTTGGATTTATGGCTTTTGGGGTTTATGGATTGCTCAAACTTTGTCTTATACGCCGATTGCATTTTTAGTGCTTATTGGCGTGGTAGAAGGTGTAAGCCCCTCTATGGAGGAAGCTTCGCAAACCCTAGGTGCCAATCCGTGGAAAACCTTCATGACGGTGTCATTACCTTTAATGCGCCCAGGGCTGGCCAACGCTTTTTTACTAGGGTTTGTAGAAAGCATGGCAGACCTAGGCAATGCCCTCGTTTTAGGTGGCGATTATCAAGTGCTTTCAGCGCAGATATTTTACTCAGTAGCAGGAGCTTCATCAGATGAGGGTAAAGCAGCATCACTAGCTATCACCCTATTAATCTTTACCTTAGTGGCATTCTTTATCCAAAAAATATGGGTTGGTAAGAAGAGTTATACCACTGTAACGGGCAAAGGAGATGGGGGTATTTATGGTAAATTACCTACTGTAGTAAGCTCGTTTTCTTATGCTTCAGCTATTCCTTGGGCAGTTTTTACTGGAATTATTTATGTGATGGTTCTACTAGGTGGCTTCGTAACCCTTTGGGGCGTGGATAGCTCCTTAACATTCACTCACTACATTGACGCCTTTAGAATCGAGTTTGTTCATAATAACTTAGTGGCTACAGGGGTTGCTTGGGATTCGTTCCTAATCACCATTGGGCTGGCGTTAATTGCGATGCCATTGACCAGCTGTATTGGCTTACTAACTGGTTATTTGCTTTCTAGAGTAGAGTTTCCGGGTAAATCATATTTTGAGTTTAGCACCATGTTGAGCTTTGCGATTCCTGGGATTGTGATTGGAATCTCGTATGTGGTGGCATTTAACCAAGCACCTATCGACTTAACCTTTACGGGTATTATTTTAGTGCTGTGTTTTGTATTCCGTAACATGTCAGTTAGCGTGCGTGCTGGTATTGCTTCTTTATCACAACTAGATCCTGGGCTTGATGAAGCCTCTGTAACGCTGGGCAGTAGAGGTTTCAGAACCATTAGGAAAGTGATTTTACCCTTAATAAAACCAGCTATTACTGCATCAATGATTTACAGCTTTATTCGTTCTATAACCAGCATAAGTGCAGTTATTTTTCTAGTGAGTGCCGATTACAATTTGGCATCAGCTCATATTATAGGCCTTGTAGAACAGAATGAATTTGGTATAGCCATCGCATTCTCTACGGTATTGATCGTGGTTATGGCTGTGGCTCTATTGATCATGCAGTATTTCATTGGCGATCGAAAAGTGTTCCTTAGAAACAAAAAGTAGAATCAAACAGTACAATAAAATAGTAACGAGGTTTACATGAGTACTCATTCAACAGTTCTTTTTAATAATGTAACTAAGCAGTTTAAAGATTTTACAGCAGTAGATAACATAAGCTTTGAAGTCAGGTCAGGGCAATTAATTACCCTATTAGGGCCATCGGGTTGTGGTAAAACAACTACGCTAAGAATGATTGCTGGCCTGGAGCTAGCCACATCTGGGCAGGTTATTATTGGTGGTGAAGATGTCTCCTGCGTATATGCCGCAGGCAGAAGTGTGGGGATGGTATTTCAGTCGTATGCATTATTCCCCCATATGACAGTGATGCAAAATATTTGTTTTGGTTTAAGTGATAAGACAAAAGATAAAGAAGAAACCTTAGATAAAGCGCAAGCTGTGTTAAAAACAGTGGGTTTGAAAAACCTTGAACATCGCTATCCCAGTGAACTTTCTGGTGGCCAGCAGCAGCGCGTTGCGATTGCACGCTCTATTGTCACAAATCCTAAGGTGCTTTTGTTTGATGAGCCCTTGTCAACTTTAGCTGCCAAGCTACGTCGGCAAGTAAGGGGGGACATCCGTGACTTACAACGCGAACTGGGTGTTACAACGGTATATGTTACCCACGACCAAGAAGAAGCCTTGGCTATTTCAGATGAAATTATTGTAATGAAAGATGGCCGCATTGACCAAATGGGGTCTCCAAAGGCACTTTATCAATACCCAGAGAATCCTTTTGTTGCCAAATTTATTGGTGAAGCAAATAAAGTATCGGGCCATTTAGAGCCAAGGCACAAAGAAAAAGATGAGTGCATTGTATTTACTTTAGCTGGCCAAGACCTATTCAGCGGTGACTTCCTAAAACAAAAAAATGCACTTAATAAAGCCTGTGACGCCTTCATAAGGCCCAATGCAATTCTCATATTGTCTGAGCCTTCACCTGATGGCTATAGTTTTGAAGTGAAGATATTGTCTGCCATCTATATGGGTAGTTTTGTTGAATATACGATAGAGCCACCATGGGGTTCAGAGTTATTCATGATCGATTACTCATTTAATGAACCTTGCAAAGTAGGCAGCTTAATACATGTAAAAATAGACTGCCGAGGTGTATCCATTGTTTGACAAGTTGACTAAGTATCAATCAATAGTCAAATTTTAAGAATTAGAGCGACCATATGAGAGTTGGACTATGTATTTTTATGCCCAATATATGTAGCAAAAAAATGAGCGCTAATGGTACAAAAGGTTATAAATGGTAATGGATATGATGACCCCAATTGTTAAAAAAAATGTTTTATTACAAGGTATTAAGGCCTGCCTGTTTGATTTTGATGGTGTTATTGTAGATTCGGAGCAGCTTCATACCGATATCAAGCAAAAAACCTTAGATGTATTAGGTATTACTTATCCAGAAAACGTAGTTATCAATTTTCAGGGACGCCCCGACATTGATTTCTTTAACTATGTAAATCAAGAACTTTTATCTGACCAAAAAAGCCAACAAAAAAAATATTCTGTTAGGGCAATGTTACTATTAAAATATGATTTGTATCGTAAAAATAATGACAACCTAGAGCTCATTGATGGAATAAAGGAAATGTTAGCCCATTCTAAAAAAAAGTTTGATCATACTGTTATTGTCACATCATCAATAATAAATGATGTGAAAAAAATAACAGACAAGCATTTCCATAGTGAAACCTTTGATTACATTGTGTCTTGTGAAGACACCCAACGGCATAAGCCTTTTTCCGATCCGTATGAAAAAGGTGTGTTTTTGTGTGGACTTAGGCCAGAACAATGCTTGGTAATCGAAGACACCCCTAATGGTATTCTTGCTGCTAAGGCTGCTGGGTGTATGGTTGCTGCAATAACAAATACGTTTTCTAAAAGGTTATTGATAGAGGCAAATGCTGATATTGTTTTTGATCGGTACGAGCAATTATTACATCTGTTGAACACCAGTCATCGTTCCTAGAAGTGGCCCCAGATAAACCCAGGAAGAGATTTTATTTCTCGGGTAAATATGGCTTGTTACCAAATAAAGCAGAGGCAAAGTACAACCTTGCCTCTTATACCGTGGCCAGTTTTACTTGACCACAATCTATCAAAATTTACAGGGTAAAAGTGTATTCATTACAGGTGGCGGGGCTTATAATCCGCGGCTTTACTCTAGGTCTGTAGTGGGCGTAAAGCTAGGATTTAGCCGAGGGAATGGAAATAAGTTAAACCAACTTTTAAGCACTAAAACGAGGCGCATATCGGTGCCGATAATTTCAATTTTTTGGGGCATGGGCAGGCCGGTCACTTTGTTATAGGAATGGAACCTAACGAGCCAGTCAGCTTGTTCGATAGAAGCGGCTTCGCCTTCTGAGTTATAGGTTATTTTAGCGTCGGTATTGGGTTGTGGTATGCCTCTTACCCAATACCTTAGTTCCTGCATGGGGAACTGCCAGCCAAATTCTTGTTTAAATAAAGCCTCAATTGATTCTGCTTCTACCTGGCCTTTGCTGCTGGTGGCGATGACCAAACCTGGGGTGCCTTCTATGTGTAATTGTCCGCTACCCAATGGCCCATTAATTAACAAGTCAAAATAGGCAGATCGTTGGCGCCAGGTCAGCAGGCCAGAGCTGTTTTTGTCATTGGTGTAGACCGCCAACTTGCCTTCTACATCCCATTGAACAAGTTTTTCTAGTTCAGTTTGTTTGTATGAAAAAGGTGCGTAAGCGTGACTAGCTATAGGTTGGGTGTTGCTTTTTGGGGCAGTGCTGCAGGCTGCTATAACTAAGCAGAGCAGCCCTAAGGATGTAAGTTGTGTGAAGCTTTTAAAACGGCTAGTCGCTTTGGAATTCATTTTGTGTATCCAATATGGCTTGTTTAATATGGGCATTATCTGGATCTTGGCTTAGGGCTAAATTCCATGTTTTAAAGGCGCCTAGTGTGTCTCCAAGTGCCCATTTCACTGCGCCTAGGTGTGCTGCTATTTCGGCCGCTGGCATTATATCATAGGCCTTGGTAAGCAAGGCTAGTGAGTCTCGCAAGTGCCCTAGGCGATAAGTAACCCAGCCTAGGCTGTCGATTATGGCTGCATTGTTGGGTTCAAGTGCTAACGCCTTGCGAATTAATGACTCTGCTTCTATTAGCTTAACGCCTTGTTCGGCATAGGTATAGCCCAGGGCATTAAGGGCATTTACATGGTTTGGTTCTAAATTAATAATGCGCCGTAGCATGAGCTCTGTAGTGTTGAGTTGATGCAAAGATTGCGCAAGAAGGGCATAACCATAAAGAAGTGGGATATGATTTGGGTGTTCTTTCAGCGCTTTTTGGTAAGACAGTAAGGCGGATTCAGTGTCGCCTGAGTCTTGTAAGTATTGGGTTTCTAGAACGAATATGTCAGCCGTTAAATCTTGGTGTTGGTGGCGTAGTTGGTGAAAATAAGCTTGCGTTTGGTTGGCGTCTGGGCTTTCTAGTTCTAATAATAGGGTGATGGCATTTAACAGATCTGGCCCTTTTTTAACTTGGTGCAAGTAATTTAAAGCCTTGGTTTGTAAGTCTTCACGTAGGGCGCTGAGGCCCATGTAGTAGTAGGCACTGTGGCTGTCTGGGTTTAGTTTTATTGCTTCTTCCAGGTGGAGATAGGCGGCTGCATATTGATGAACTTCATAAGCCAGTATGCCTGCAGAATACCTATAGCCAAGGTCTTCAGGGTAGCGTCTTGTCAGTTCTTCGAAATAGGTGTAAGCGCGCTGGTACTGAGCCATTAGCGTAAGAATTTGGGCGTGTAAAGCAATCAAGTGTTTTGGAGCCTGCTTTAAAGGCTGGGTGTATTGGCTTAAATAGGAGTCGGCAGCTTGTGTTTGTTGGTTTGCGAGTAATAGCTCGCCATAAACAACTTGTGCTTGTAGGTAATGGGGATCCTGAGCCAGTGCCTTAGTTACATATGTGATGGCAGTATCATTTTGCTCTGAATTTTTCGCTAATAGTGCAAGTGCGTAAAGTAGCTGCTTGTGTGTAGGGTAGGTGTGTAACCAAAGTTCGAAGCTTTGTTGTAATTTTGTTTGGGTGGCGACTGTAGCGTTAGTGCTCAAGCTAGCAACGTAGGAAAGGCTGTTGCCACCACCGCGTTTAAGCTCTTCTTCTAAGGCTTCAATAGCTTGCTCAAATTGTCCACTAAGGCTTGCTGCTTGGGCCATGTATTGCCAAGGTAGTGGGTCTGATGGGGATAGCTGGCTCCAAAGTAGGCTTGTTTGTTGAAGTAAATCTGCATTTTGAGAAAATTGTGCCGAATAGGTGGCGCGCTTTGCCGTATCAAGATCTTGGGTTGATCGTGCAGCGGCAAGAAGATGTAAAGTGGCCTCGAGACTGTCCCCTCTTTGTAATGAAAGCTCCCCAATTAAAAGGTGGGATAGATTTGAACTGGACAGGTTTTCGGGTTGGTGATGTTGAAGAGAATCGGCAATTTTTTTTGGGTTACTACAGCTTAAAATTAAGGTGCAGGTTATCACTACGCCAATGTAGCGCAGGTGGAGCCAAAGAGGCTTGAAGCATGCATTAATCGATAATCGAGACGGCAAGGCAAAGGTTCTTTGATAATACGATAAACATCAAGTGTAACAAATAAAATGATCGTGAGAGGCTTTTAGTTTAGGTAAAGTTAAGGCCAAATTAGTGGCTATGTATAAATAGCTGTTCAGTTTGCCGTGCAGTTAGCTATTGGGGCGGTTAAGTTTCGGGTATAATCATGTCTTTAGTAGTATTACGTAATTTTTTGGCACTTGCATACCACCTCCATGACTCTGTTTGTATTTGGCATTAATCACACCACGGCCCCAGTTGATGTGCGCGAAAAGCTAGCCTTTGCGCCAGAAATTACTGCGCCTGCCCTCCAGCAATTAGTTAGCCAAACCGACATATCTGAAGCTGCAATTTTGTCTACCTGCAATCGCACAGAAGTGTATGGCAGGTTGACTACGAATGGCGCACAAGCCGATGAGCCTCATTTAATGATTGCTCAGTGGTTGTCTGATTTTCATCATGTAGCTCTGGATCAAGTTCAGCATCACAGTTATTTTAAAGAGGCCGATCAAGCCGTTAAGCACATGATGCGTGTGGCCAGTGGTTTAGATTCAATGGTGTTGGGAGAGCCACAAATATTAGGCCAGTTAAAGTCTAGTTTTTCTGTGGCGAGACAAGAGAAAACGGCCACAAGTCATTTGATCCGTATGTTCCAAAGTGCCTTTAATATGGCCAAATATGTTCGTACCCATACGGCTATTGGTGAAAATCCAGTGTCTGTGGCCTTTGCCGCAGTGTCTATGGCTAGGCAGATTTTTGCTCGCTTGGAGGATCAAACGGCATTGCTTATTGGTGCTGGTAACACCATAGAATTAGTCGCCCGACATTTGAGTGATGCGGGTGTGAAAAAAATAATTGTGGCCAATCGCACCTTGGCGCGGGCACAAGAATTAGCTCATGAGTTTAATGCTCAAGCGGTGTTGCTGGCCGAGATCCCAGATCACCTAGCCTCTGCTGATATTGTTATATCTTCCACTGCGAGCCAATTGCCTATCTTAGGTAAAGGTGCAGTTGAGAGAGCTCTTAAGCTGCGTAAGCACAAACTGATGTTCATGGTAGATATCGCGGTACCTCGTGACATTGAAGCAGAAGTGGGTGAGCTTGATGATGTCTATTTATATACCGTTGATGATTTAAAAGACGTGATAGATGAAGGTATGCGGTCTAGACAAGAGGCAGCAAAAGCGGCTGAATTGATGATCGAACAAGGCCTCGTAACTTACTTGGAATACGAGCGTTCGTTAGATGCTGTAGGCACTATTCGAGATTACAGGCAACGTATGGAAGCTGTGCGAGACGACGAGTTAGAGCGCGCAATGGTGTTGTTGTCTAAGGGTGAAGACCCACAGCTAGTTATGCAGCGCCTTGCCCGAGGCCTCACCAATAAAATGATGCATGCACCTACGGTGCAGTTAAAGAAAGCCAGTGCGTTAGGGGACGATAAAAGCCTAGCGTTATTGCAAACCATGTTTGATTTGAATAAAACCTTATGAAAGCCTCAATACTTAGTAAATTAGAACGCTTGCAGGATCGCTACGAAGAGTTAGAAGCCCTGCTGGGTGTAGCTGAAGTGATCATGGATCAAGATAAATTCCGTGCCTATTCCAAAGAATATGCAGAGCTTGAAGATGTAGTTAAAAACTACGGTCAATATGTTCAGCTACAGGCTGACATGGAAGAGGCTCGGTTGATGCTGGGCGAAGATGACGCCGAAATGAAAGCCATGGCTGAGGAAGAAATTCTCGAAGGCAAGAAGCGTCAAGAGGTATTGGAGCTAGAGTTACAGAAGCTACTCCTGCCAAAAGATCCAAACGATGGTCACAACACTTTTGTGGAAATTCGTGCTGGCACCGGTGGTGACGAGGCAGCTATTTTCGCTGGGGACTTGTATCGCATGTACACGCGTTATGCAGAAAATATGGGTTGGAAGTTGGAAATTGTCAGCAAAAACGAAGGCGAACACGGCGGTTATCGTGAAATCATTACTCGCATGGTGGGTAATGACGTTTACTCACGCCTAAAGTTTGAATCTGGAGCCCACCGGGTACAGCGGGTGCCAGAAACAGAATCTCAGGGTCGTATTCATACGTCTGCCTGCACAGTAGCAGTAATGCCAGAAGTAGATTCGGTAGACGATATAGATATCAATAAAGGTGATCTGCGCATCGATACCTTTAGAGCCTCTGGTGCTGGTGGTCAGCACGTTAACAAAACTGACTCTGCTATTCGTATTACTCACTTGCCATCGGGTACGGTGGTTGAGTGTCAAGATGAGCGATCTCAGCATAAGAACAAAGCGAGAGCGATGTCTTTGCTAGCGTCTAGATTGTTGGCTAGTGCGCAGGAAGTCGTTGCTGCTGAACAAGCCGACGCTCGTAAGAGTTTAGTGGGTAGTGGTGACCGATCTGAGCGTATTCGCACTTATAACTACCCACAAGGCCGGGTAACAGATCACCGTATAAACCTAACGCTTTATAAATTGGCCGATATCATGGAAGGTGATTTGAATTGCATCATCGAACCACTAAGTAATGAGCATCAGGCTAATTTATTGGCCTCGTTAGCAGAAAATGAAGGTTAATTCATGCTCTAGTCTGGGCTCTAATCTTGGTACCAGCGCCAGTTATACGCGTCAGCAAGCATTAGCTTGGGCTAAGGCCGAGCTGGTGGGTGCTTCAGAACCAACAGATAGTCCTCGGTTAGACGCCGAACTACTGTTGTGCCATGTTTTGTCAGTTACCAATGCCA
>JAWUYU010000099.1:0-10829 GCA_034110645.1 Pseudomonadales bacterium | reverse complement strand
TGTTGACACCAATAAATGCTGTGCCGGCCTATAGTCTCCGTGATAATCCCCCAGCGTAATTGCCAAAATTGGCTGATGGCAAGCATTAAGGTGGTGAGCACCAAAATATTGGTGCCCGTCATGCCTAAAGCCTGATTCAGTGGTAATCCTAGAGTCAGTCCTAATAAGCCTCCACTGCTCTGTGGGTAGGTTAAGTTGGTATTGGTTATGTGAATGGATGCATAGACACAAGCCGCAATAATTAAAGCGCTAAGGGTGAGTATTTTAAACCAAACATTGTTTTCCCGATCTTGTTCTGCATGACGGGAGTGGCCAAGAAAGCGTGTAACTTCATACTGTATAAGCAAAATTGGTATGAGGTAGGCGATTAACCCTATTGCCCAAAAAAACAAATCTGCCAATACGGCTCCAAAAGTGCCACCAGCATTATGGATATTAGACACATCAAAGGCCTGTGTAGAGGTTGGATCGCTGGCATAAAATGTAGCCAGCACTACTAATAGGTAGACGCTAAAGGCCATTAATGCAAGGTGATATCCATGCCAGCTCAATCTCTGTATCCAGTTTGACGTACTATTACTGCTGAGTTTTGACGATGTATGTGGGTTGTTTGTGGCCACTAATGTTTTCCTTGTCCGTGTGTCTAATTGAGTAAACTTAACCTATGATACGCAATCCTGATAATTGAACCAAGCTTAATGATTACCTAGATTAAAAGGCACTAGGGTTGCACTCTGTTGCCTATATATACAAATAATTTCAATTAGCGCGTTTTCAATGAGCCTTAGGCGTAATATACTAAGGTCACTTTTAGTAATGGTACTACATTAGGCACTATATAATGACGACAGTAACAGCACAAAAGACTGAACGCTCTAACCATATATTGACCTTTGTGTTAGGCCATACTCGTTTTGCAATCCATATCTCAAGTATATTGTCTATTACTGATGACTTTGGGAAAGTTGAGCTATCTAGCAATCATCAACATTCTTTCTTAGGCTATTTGTATTATCGAAATAAGCCAGTAAATGTCTACGAGTGCTCTACCCTTTTGGGCCGTGATTCAAACCGCACTAACCTAGAAGCCTCCATTAGTAGTCTAAACCAAAGTGAAGCGGCACATGTGTCTTGGTTGAACAAATTAGAGCAAAGTATTGTTAATGATACCATTTTTAGCGCTCAGCGAGACCCTACAGTGTGTGAGTTTGGTCATTGGTTAGAGCTTAAGAAACAAACTGCAGATGATGCTGCTAAGGCGTTATTAGTTCGCTTTGAAGAACCCCATGAAGAGTTTCACAAACTGGCTGACGTCTTATTAGAGGTGGCCTCAAAAGATGGCAAAGATGCTGCACTCAAGCAGTTGGCAATAGCTAAAAGAGGCCGTATCAGTGAATTAATGCGGTTGTTTAATTACACTAAATCCCAATTAAATTCGGCAGTGCATCCTGTAGTGCTTTATATTACTCGTGACGGTGCCACCCCTTGGTTTGCTTTGGTGTTAGACAGTATGAGTGACATCGTTTCTTACGAAGATAATCAGTTCACGCAAATGCGTGACCCTGACGACTCGTCAACAGAATCTCATCCAGACCCTGTTTATGGTTATGTTCACAACTCTGAAACCGACGAAAAAGATAGTCTTGTATTATCGGCTGCTCGGCTTGCCTATTTGATAGAACATTAATCACTTAGCGTGTAGTTAACTTATGCCGTTATATCAACTAGACCTTGATGATTGTTGGTTTCCGCCAGTGTCTGAAGTGCTTGATGATCCTCAAGGGTTGTTAGCCATAGGAGGTGATTTATCTGTGCCTAGGCTGCTACATGCCTATCAACAAGGAATTTTCCCTTGGTTTTCTGAACAAGACCCTATTCTTTGGTGGGCTCCAAGCCCTCGCATGGTGGTTGTGCCAAACCTTGTTCATGTTTCTAAAAGTATGGCTAAATTAATCCGTAATACATCTCTTTTGGTCACCTTCGATCATGCATTTGAACGTGTGGTGAGTGCCTGTGGGTCTACCCCAAGAACAGATCAACCCACCGAAGACGGCTGGATTACTGCCAGTATGCAAGATGCTTATACTCAGCTGTATCGAGATGGCTACGCTCATAGTGTAGAAGTATGGGATGGCGGTGAGTTAGTGGGTGGGCTTTACGGTGTGGCTCTAGGGCGTGTGTTCTTTGGCGAGTCCATGTTTAGTCGAGCAAATAATGCATCTAAACTAGCCTTCATTTATCTTGCTAAACAACTATCGCATTGGGGTTTTGTGCTTATAGACTGCCAAATGCACACCGCTCACTTGGCCAGCCTGGGTGCCAAAGAGATCACTATGTTAGAGTTTCAAAGCCACCTAGAACAGAACCTGTCTTATGGAGTAGATAGTGAGTGGGATCTGGTGGTACAGTCTTGCTAAACACCTTTGCACAACCTGACTAAAGTGGTGGCTTTCCATTTCTTCATCGATTGATATTAATACCTTAGTATTTTACCCAACCCCAGAGCACAGTTGCAGCTATTTGGATAATCGACAGGCCAAGTCGATTTTTTTGAGTCCAGACCAGCCTTTGGACGACTCTACTTATATGCAACTCACAGATATGGGGTTTAGGCGTAGTGGTGAACATATATATCGGCCTTGGTGCGATGACTGCAGTGAATGTAAATCTGTGCGTGTGCCTCTGGCTGGTTTTCATGTGAGCAAAAGTCAAAAACGGGTACTTAACCGTAATAAAGACCTTGAGGTTAGCTTTGAGCTGCCCTCCTGTTCAGATGAAATCTACGCAATATATGAAGACTACATTAACCAGCGTCATAGTGACGGTGATATGTACCCACCATCTATAGAGCAGTTTGAAAGCTTCCTATGCCAGTCAACTGAATCAAGTAATACCCGTTTTATCTGCTTTAGATTAGATCAAAAGTTGTTGGCAGTTGCTGTGGTAGATCTCTTGCCTAAGGGCGTATCGGCCATTTATACCTTCTTTGACCCCACGTATGAAATAAGAAGCTTAGGGCGCCTTGCAGTGCTTTGGCAGATACGTTGGGCCCAATCTCAAGACATGGACTTTGTGTACCTTGGATATTGGATAAAAGACTGCCAAAAAATGGCTTACAAGTCTGAATACAGACCTTTGCAGGTGTTTGAAGACTTAATTTGGCAACCGTTATTTGTGACCTAGGCTTATGTAGGGCTTTTGCTCGCTTTTTGTGAATCATTGCGGCATAATATCGCGCAGTGTAAATACTATAAATTTTGTAATAACCTTGAGGCTTTAATGGCTAAAGAAGACCAGATTGAAATGGAAGGTACCATTATTGATACCTTACCTAACACCATGTTCCGCGTAGAATTGGAAAACGGCCACGTGGTCATTGCCCATATCTCAGGTAAAATGCGTAAGCACTATATTCGTATTTTGACTGGCGACAAGGTAAAGGTGGAGCTTACTCCATACGATTTAACTAAAGGCCGCATTACCTACCGCGCCCGCTAATTTTTTTCAGTTATATTGCGCTTATTAACTATAGCGACTTATTGTATATAAATGCCTATAGCTAATAACCGCTTAGAGTTCTCACTCTAAAACAAAAAAGAGCACCTCAAGGGTGCTCTTTTTTGTTTGGGCTAGGTCAATTGGTTACTGATTGGGGCCTAGAGTTTCATAACGTAACCCTTTCGCCGACAGTTGCTTAAAGCCACGCCAATGAGTGTGTTCTGTATTAGGCGTGCCATCAGTCTCTTTAGACCAAATCCCTTCATTTCCTGTAGGTATTAGATCTAAATAAGGCGCCATGCTTTGGTCTTCCTTAAGGTGTTTACCCATCCATACAGAAGCAAAATGTTGCAGCACGTTGTTCATCTTGGAAGTGTTCCATACGGCATCCGCATAATGCTCATATGGGGCAAAACCTATATCCTCATCGAATTCACGACCTTCGGTGGGTGCTGGGTAAGGTGCGGCAGCATTATGGCTGGCGTTGTCGAAAGTTAGCAGCGATCTATCTGTATTTGATGCTGCTTGCCAAATAGCTCTAGTACCATTTTCGTACCCAGACGTCTCATCTTCAGAACCTGCAACAAATAACATAGGGATATTTATTTCTTGAAGGCCATTCGCATCCCAAAATCCATAGTTCATACCCCAAGGAGCAATGGCGATTGCTGTTTTAATACGATCATCAAGCAGATCTAAGTGACTCTTCGATCCGCTTTTATAATCACCTAGGAGCCCATGTGGTGTGCCCCAAGAATAGTCGATAGAGGTTTGAGTTAGGCCGCCTCCGGCTGCAATTACTGCGCCATAGGCACCCATTGAGTAGCCAATTAGTCCAGTTTGGCTAGTATCTACTAAGCCGTATAAAAAATGGTCTTCTTCAGTATTAAGCCGCTCAACTTCATCAATCGCAAATAGTTGATCAAGCCTGCGATTATAAAGAGTGGAACCAAAGGCTACTGGATCTCTATAAGTTGAGTCAGTGTGGTCGAGTGCAATAACTACATAACCTTTGGATGCCAAGTTCTCAGCCAAGTGTGACATTAAATACCTGTTCCCAGGGTGCCCGTGGCTAATAACGATTAACGGGTATGGTTCGGCGGCGGTGATTGGAGGTGCATTACGATTGGCCCTGCCCTTCAATATTACTTCGGTCTTGCCATCTCTGATGAAAGCATTTAAATCATTGCTGCCTGATGCGTTGGATTGAGCCGGATACCATACTTCTGAAACTAGCGGTCGGTCGTAACGAGGCCAAAGATTAGGTTTTGCTACACTCCCATCGATGTTTAGTATATCAATTTGATTCTTATGTACTAATGTTATGGTCCTTACCCCTACTGTGTGTGAGCCATAAGCTGAAAGGATAGGCGCGTCGGGCCTTTGATTATCAATTCTGTTTTCAGCCATAATGAAATTTGAACTCACGATTGCACACACTGTAGCTACTGATAGTGCAGTTTTTTTGAAGGCATTAACCATATTTTATTTATTTTTTATTATGAGCTAGTTGCTAGGATAAAGTCCCTAAAAATTCTTAATTACTCCTAAAATGTTAAGGAATTATAAAATACTGCCCATCTAATGCGCTGCTATAGGGTGTAGGCACGAGCCTATGCCCATACATGCTGTTTTTCTAATTCATGCTTGTAATAAAATACATAATTAAAAGTAATATTACTAAGTAATAAATATAAATATCTTAAAATTATCCACTACCAATTTGAATTTATGACCAGTGTTTAAGGTGTTGTTAGAGGAGCAAAGCGTTACCAAAGCTGCTGGACGTCTGGGTTTTACGAAACCAGCAGTGAGTCGTATCTTAGCTAGATTAAGAGAGCTGTTTAATGATCCACTATTTACCTAGCCTGAACCTTACACCGCGGGCCGGAAAGCTATCTCTTCAGTTACAGTAATCGGTTCAAGATTTATTATTAACCATTCCATATAACCTTGCGAAAAGCTTTGCCACCTAATATAAATTGATTATTTCACCCTTTCCTGGTGAAAAAGCCTAGGCTTACCTATGCAATTATATGGCATGAACGCAATAAAAAGACCTGGCACATGCTTGGTTTAGGCAGCTAGCCCACGAAGAAATCAGTAAAATCTCAACTGAACGTAGATATAGCCACCTATAAACCTAGATCGTAAGCTTAATTCACTGTTTAAGCAGGATCCCATAGTTTGATTGCCCGTTTGCTGGGCTTGCTGGTTAAAGCAATCTTATCATCCTTTAAATCTACCAATAACTTACCCCCAGCAGCAGCTAAATCGCCAAACAACAGTAGTTCTGCCATTGGCTTCTTAAGCTCTTGTTGAATCAGTCGAGCCATTGGACGAGCCCCCATCTCCTTGTCGTAACCTTTTTCTCCAAGCCATGCACGTGCAGCATCACTTACTTGAAGGTGAACCTTCTTATCCTCAAGTTGAACTTGTAGTTCTACTAAGAACTTATCAACAACATCAAGAATAACGTCTTTATGTAAGGCATTGAATTGAATGATGTCATCTAATCGGTTTCTGAATTCAGGGCTAAATAAACGTTTAATTGCGCCCATTCCATCGGAACTATGGTCTTGTTTGGTAAAGCCAATAGAACTACGGCTCATCTGTTCGGCACCGGCATTGGTGGTCATCACTATAATAACGTTACGGAAATCGGTCTTGCGGCCGTTGTTATCTGTTAAGGTGCCGTTATCCATTACTTGAAGAAGAATGTTAAACACTTCTGGGTGAGCTTTTTCCACTTCATCAAGCAAAAGCACACAATGAGGAGTTTGTGTTACCGCTTCGGTTAGTAAGCCACCTTGGTCAAACCCTACGTAACCTGGGGGGGCGCCAATTAAACGAGATACTGTATGACGTTCCATGTATTCCGACATATCAAAACGCACAAGTTCAATGCCCATGACACGCGCTAACTGCTGGGTCACTTCGGTTTTACCTACGCCCGTAGGGCCAGAAAACAAAAAACTACCTACAGGTTTATGAGGTGCATTAAGCCCTGCCCTTGATAACTTAATGGCATTAGTCAAAGTATCAATGGCTTTATCTTGACCAAACACCACTCGCTTAAGGTTTTGCTCAAGAGAATGTAATTGATCTCGGTCTGTTGCTGATATGCTTTTGGGCGGTATGCGGGCTATTTTAGCCACTACAGCCTCAATTTCAGGTACATCAATAAATGACTTACGTTCTGCCGTGGGGAATAGCTGCTGATATGCACCGGCTTCATCGATAACGTCTATAGCTTTGTCGGGCATCTTTTTATCAGTTATGTAGCGATCGGCAAGTTCTGCAGCAGCATTTATAGCAGCGGGCGTATATTCAAGTTGATGGTGACTTTCATAACGGGAAATAAGGCCTCTCAAAATGGCTTGAGTGTCCGCAATATTAGGCTCATCCACATCAATTTTTTGAAAACGACGGGCCAAAGCATGGTCTTTTTCAAAAATACCACGAAACTCTGTGAAGGTAGTAGAGCCAATGCAGCGTAACTTACCTGAACTCAGTACCGGTTTTAATAAGTTAGATGCATCCATCGAGCCGCCTGAGGCCGCACCTGCACCGATGATAGTGTGTATTTCGTCAATAAAAAGAATGGCGTTGGGTGTTTTTTCAATATCGGACAACAATCCTTTTAAGCGCTTTTCAAAATCGCCGCGGTACTTCGTACCCGCTAGCAATGAGCCCATATCCAGTGAGTAAACTGTAGATGAGGCAATTACCTGAGGCACATCGCCTTGTTCAATTTGATAGGCTAAGCCTTCGGCAATGGCGGTTTTACCAACTCCAGCATCTCCAACCAATAAAGGGTTGTTTTTTCGGCGTCTAGATAATACTTGCACTAGACGCTCTAATTCTTTGCCACGGCCTATAAGTGGGTCAATATTGCCGTTGCGAGCTTCTGCGTTTAAGTCGGTGGTGTATTTCACTAAATGACTGGCTTCTTCCGTTTCGCCTTCTATCGACGTTTCGGCACCTTCCATTTCTGTTTTACTGACGCCATGAGATAAATAATTAACGATATCTACTCTCTCAACATCTAAAGAATCGAGCAAATATACCGACTGACTTTCAGTTTCACTAAAAATAGCGACTAATACATTGGCACCAGACACCTCGCCTTTGCCGGAAGATTGCACGTGGAATACGGCCCGTTGCAATACTCTTTGGAAACCAAGAGTAGGCTGTACTTCATAATCGCCAATAGACTCAGCTACCGCAGGCGTAGTGTCATTAATGAACTTTTCAAGGGATAAACGTAGGTCGTCCAGTGCCACACCGCAGGCCTGAAGTACTTGTGCGCTGGATGGGTTGTTAAGTAATGACAGTAGTAAGTGTTCTACTGTCATAAATTCATGCCGATTCCAGCTGGCGTGTTTATAGGCTTCGCTTAAGCTTCGTTCTAAATCGTTGTCTAACATTGTCTATTTCCTCTAAGAAGCAGATTCAACTTCGCATAATAATGGATGTTTGTGTTGTCGTGCATGTTGGTTAACCTGCATGGCCCTAGTTTCGGCCACGTCTTTAGTATAAATGCCACACACACCTTTGCCTTGAGTATGAACAGCTAACATGATTTGTGTAGCTTGTTCTTCATCGTGGCTAAAGAAATGAGCCAAAATATCAATGACAAACTCCATGGGTGTGTAATCATCATTTAACAATATAACTTTGTATAAAGAAGGTTGAGCTATTTTAGGGCGAGTTTGCTCAATAACCTGCAAGTCGTGGTTGTCATCAGGTGTGTTTTGGTCGTCTTGACTCATCAGCGTAGGGGTGTAGCTTGAACTGACAGAATAAGAGCTGTGGCAAGGAGAAGAAATGGGCATTATAGCACTCTGGATTTTAAGATTATTATCATCATAACGTTACTATTGGGCCTATGTCTGCATTTTTCCAGAGCAGAATTAAAAACTACTGCTAATATTATTACAGAGTTATAGGAAGAGCTGTTGATTTAGTATTAAAAGCCTTCTTTTTAGTGTGGTAATGCAGAGGATTAATGGAATGCAAGCAGGCAAAGTAAAGTGGTTCAATAATACTAAGGGTTTTGGGTTTATCGTTTCAGACGACAATGAAAACCAAGATGTATTCGCTCATTATTCTTCTATCGAAAGTTATGGGTACAGAACCTTAAGAGCTGGGCAAGAGGTGGGTTTTGAACTTTTAGATAGTCCAAAAGGCCCGCAGGCTTTGAACATTGTACTAAAAAATAGCGTAGGTGAACTAAAGGCTACCCCACTGGTTAAAATTGTTGTGGGCAAATAAAAAACCAGCCTAGGCTGGTTTTTTATTATTTGCTAAATTAACCCTAGAGTTACATGTTAGCAATAATAGCGTCACCAAACTCAGAACAAGAGAGCAAGGTGGCGCCGTCCATTTGGCGTTCAAAGTCATAAGTTACGGTTTTGGCATTTATTGCACCTTCAGTGCCAGAAACAATTAAATCAGCTGCTTCAAACCAACCTAAATGCCGTAACATCATCTCTGCGGATAATATAATAGAACCCGGATTTACTTTGTCTTGGCCTGCGTACTTAGGCGCTGTGCCATGGGTAGCTTCAAAAATAGCAATGTCATCACTGAGGTTAGCGCCTGGTGCAATACCAATGCCGCCTACTTCTGCTGCTAAGGCATCAGACAGATAGTCGCCATTCAGGTTCAATGTGGCGATAACATCATAGTCTTCTGGGCGTAAAAGAATTTGCTGTAGCATGGCGTCAGCAATAACGTCTTTAATGACGATTTTTTTACCAGTATTCGGATTGGTCATTTCACACCAAGGCCCTTCGCCAATAAGGGTAGCGCCGAATTCCTGTTGGGCAATTTCATAACCCCATTCTTTAAAGGCGCCTTCAGTAAACTTCATGATGTTGCCTTTGTGAACTAAGGTCAACGAATCACGATTATTATCGATGGTGTATTGAATGGCTTTACGAACCAAACGTTTAGTACCCTCTTCTGATACGGGCTTAATGCCTATGCCACACATTTGGTCGAAACGAATTTTGGTAACACCCATTTCTTCTTGTAAAAATTTAATTACTTTGATCGCTTCGGCAGAACCGGCCTGCCATTCAATACCCGCATAGATGTCTTCGGAGTTTTCACGGAAAATAATCATGTCTACGTTTTCTGGCTTAAGCACTGGGCTAGGCACTCCAGTAAACCAACGAACAGGACGCTGACATACATATAAATCCAATTCTTGACGTAATGCAACGTTTAGAGAACGAATGCCTCCACCTACAGGTGTGGTTAAAGGGCCTTTGATACCTACTTTAAATTCTCTAAATGCGGCTAACGTTTCTTCCGGCATCCAAGTGTCGGCATCGTAAGTTACGGTAGCCTTTTCGCCTGCATATACTTCCATCCAGTGAATCTTTTTACTGCCATTGAAGGCTTTTTCTATAGCGGCATCTACCACCTTAAGCATTACTGGTGAAACGTCAAAACCAATGCCATCACCTTCAATATAAGGGATAATGGGGTTGTTTGGCACAGTGAGAGAAAAGTCGTCGTTAACTGTGATCTTAGAGCCTTGCTCTGGGACTGTGATGTTTTGATAAGTCATGAGTTCTCCGGATGCTTAAAATGATTTGAGGCGTAGATAAACGACTATAAAAGTCGTTTTTGTAGTTAAGATGAATTATAGCTTGAATGGGCCTGTAGGCCCTAGGAATCATGTAGTTATTTTACAAAATTCTAACAATTCACAGAACCAATACAGTACTAATACTGTACCAATATAGAATCAATAAGGAATATGCACGTGTCTAATATCCTCGTTTTTAATAAACCGTTCCAAGTATTGAGCCAGTTCAACGACGACCAAGGACGTTTAACCTTAGCAGATTACATTGATATGCCCAAATTCTACGCTGCCGGCCGGCTAGACTACGACTCTGAAGGTTTAATGGTATTAACCAATGATGGGCAGCTACAGCATCAGATATCAGATCCCAAACATAAGCTAGAAAAAATTTATTGGGTTCAAGTTGAAGGTTTGGTTAATGAAAATCACTTGAAACAGTTACGTGCAGGGCCTGTGCTTAAAGATGGCCCCACTAAACCCGCTAAGGTCAGGCTTTTAGGTGCACAAACCAAGGCACTATGGCCCCGAGTGCCTCCAATCAGAGAACGAGCATCTATACCCACGCAATGGTTGGAAATTTGTATTAGTGAAGGCCGCAATCGCCAAGTAAGGCGTATGACAGCCGCCGTAAACTTACCCACCTTGCGTTTAGTTAGAGTAGCCATTGGTAACTGGCGATTAAAAGGTCTTGATGTGGGTAAGTGGCGTTTGGAAGATGCTCACAGGC